>MFGN01000010.1 GCA_001780285.1 Candidatus Falkowbacteria bacterium RIFOXYD12_FULL_34_57
TTAAAAAAATCAAGAAAATGCAATCATTAACAAAGTAAGATAATATATGCCTCAACCAGAGGCAGTAAAGTTAGATTTTTAAATGTCTAAATGCGCTAAAAGCATAAATACTAAAATAAGCCATTTATTATACAGCGCTCTGCCGCTCAATACATTTTCGATAAATATATAATATCCTATTCTCAAAATTTTTGTTAAAATGATAATATGAATTATATACGTTCCTTAATAAAAATAAAATAAGGAGGTTCTTCTTATGGAGCAATATTGGATGCCGAAAAAACAGGATTTTAAAAATTTAAGATTATGCCTAGATAATTATCTTGCGGATTTTTTGTTTATAAGAGATTGTGGGGGAGTCAGGGAAGACGGAAAATATAGCGCTCAAGGAAAAACAAAAATTAGAGAAGATTTAACGGATAAAACCCTTGATTTCAAAAAAGACAAGTCGGGTCTTTATATGCTGATTGATTCAGCCGAAGTATTTCATTTTTCGCTAAAAAATTATTATAAGGGTTTCTCCTTGGCCTATGAAAGAATTGAGCCAACTGATGACGGTATTGGCAGAATGGTTATATTGAGCCACGGAATTAACCCCTATGATCCTGCTCTGCCGGAACCCCAAAGGTCGTTCCTACGAAATGTATGGGATGACCATTTAATAGAAATATATTTCAAAGGAAGGGTGAATCTTAAATTCCATTCATGGTGGGAAAAACCAGATTGGAAATACTGGACTATTGATAAACCGGGCAACATAGAAGGGGCTATATTAAAATCGCGGATGGAGCAAGGGAAAGAAGATTTCTAAAAGCCAAGCATATTACAAACTACACCCAAAAGAGTGTAGTTTTTTTATTCGCCGATTATCTACTCCCTCCTCTTAATTTATAAACATAAAAATATTCTTTTTCCGTGCCATCTCTTTTTTGCAAATATTTTAAAGAATTATCAAAAAATTTAATGACCAGATATATGCAGATTTTTAATACATTGTCCGGAAATTGGATTACCATTTTTTATTATTCTTGTCCTGGAAATAGATAATAAAGAATTGCCATCATTATTAATTATCATATCAACCGACCATTCTTTTCCTTCACAAAACTTTGTAAAGATTAACTCGTCTAATTTATTTTTATTATTATTCAAATAGCTTTTTAACTTTGTAAAGTTATTTATTTTTTCACATCCCTTACTTCCACGTCCAATAGCCGGTTTCACAAACAACTTACGGTTAATAAAATCATTTGGTTTAACAATTAGTGGGTCATATGTTTTAAGTATATATTTTTTTTGTTTTAATAATTTAAATAGTTTATTTTTATTTAAAACTTTTATCAACGTATTTGCCGGTGAGACCAATAAAGGTAATTCTTTATATACTACAGTATTTTTAGACAAAAAAGATAATTCTTCATCAACAGTAGGAATGACTAAATCTATTTTTTCTTTTTTAATAATTTTTTTTAACTCATTGTCCCAGTTATTAGTTTCAGCAGGTTGAATAATAAAGTTTTTGCGTGTAAAGCAAAAACCTTTAGCATTTTTGTAATGTCTGCTCCGTATAATTTTATATTTTCATAATATTTGAACAATTATAAATCCACAAACAAGAAAAAACAACACAAACAACATCCTCTTCATTATGCCCATCCTTTTTTAAAAAATTTATTGATAATGAACGATAAAGCTAATTAAACCTATTATTAATATTTGTCGGATTTTCTTTTGTTAATACACCGAAAACATTTAAGGCGATTGTTAAATTGATTCTATTGTTTGGTGCTTTTATCACAAATTCAAGCATTCTAACGGTTCTTTCTTGGATTAGATTTTGATCTGTTATAATCTTGATCCTTTTGCTTGTTCCCATAAGTAATTTGATTTTTTCTCTTTTTCAAGAAAAGTTATTGTTTTTTTATCGTTCCCAATAAAAAGAATTGTTAAAGGACGTTTGATTCAGCTCCAGCTAAATCATTGTACCTTACCATTTTATTTAGAAAAAGTCAAAACCCCCTCCATTTCCCCCTTGCTCTTGACTAGTGGTTGGCACCATTAACCCTCATGGCAAACCCTCACCGCCTAATTATTGCCCACGCCGGGCGCACATTAAAAAAGCCGGGCAACTGCTCGGCACTAAAATTATCGATCATATCATTTTTACCATCAATAAAAAATTCTATTCATTTGGCAACACTCAAACTTAAAAACCCCCTAGTTTTATCAGGGGGTTCAAATTTTTTATATTTTCTTATTAAACTGCTTTAAAATAACATCTCTAACCGTTCCACCCGCTCCGGTAATAACCTGAATTCCGGCAACATTAAACGCATTAGCCGCCTTAGGGCCAACTTTACCGGTTACTACTGTGTCAACGCCTTCGTTGGCAACAAATTGAACCGCACCGACACCAACGCCGCTCGAACCGCCCCTTCCGGCATTTGCATGCGCCTTAAATGTTAAAGCATCCAAATCGACAACAACAAAATACTGACACCGACCAAACATTGGATCAATTTGGTCATCCAATCCGGGCCCGGAAGATGTTACGCATACGATTTTTTGACTCGTTGTTAATTGATTCATATTTTTTTGATTACCTCCTTGATTTTGCTTAAAACCACCGCCACAAGAACCCTGTCCTTTGCCTTGACCACCTTGTCCGCGCCCGGTTCCGTCTTTTTTACCCATACCACCACCTTGTCCCTGGCCTCTTCCTTGTTCTTTTGACATTTTTTGCCTCCTTTTGTTTGATTAAAAATTATTTTAGCAACTGCTCGGCAATACGTGAAAACAAAACATCTAATTTTCCACTTTTTTCAATAACCGGCACCATGCTAACCAATGCCTCGGTAAAAACTTTATCATAGGGTAATTTTCCAACTAACTTTATATTATTTTTCTTGGCAAAACTCTCTATTTCCCCGCTTCTCTCTTTGTTAATGTCATATTTATTAATAACAATGCCATGCGGTACATTAAAATGTTTTACGAGTTCTAATGCCTTTTTCATGTCGGACAAACTAGACGGAGTTGGCTCTGTAATTAATAAACAATAATCACTACCTGTTACTGAAGCAATTACCGGACAGCTAATCCCGGCCGCTGAATCAATAAGCATAATATCGGAATTATCCGCTAATTGAGTCGCTTTCTGTTTAACCTCTGTTACTACTTTTCCGGATCCTGATTTTCCTACTTCCAACTGGGCTAAAGCAATTTTAAATCCATATTTAGTTTCAGCATAGCCAATACGAGCATTCATTACGTCTCTCAGTTTAATGGCCTTTTGCAAACAAATTAATTCACACATCCCGCAACCCTCACAACTATATTCCAAAAGCTCCGGTTTTTCATCTTGCCATTTAATTGATTCAAAATAACAATTTTCAAAACATTTTCGGCATGAATCACACTTACTTAAATCAAACACCGGTCTTTGATTAGTGGTTATTTCTTCCCACTCTTTATAATCATTTTCTTTTATTCCGAATACTAATGCCAAATTAGATGCATCGACATCACAATCTGCTACAATTATTTTCTTTTGTCTTGATATGGCAATAGCTAAAGAGGCGCTAATGCTACTTTTCCCCACACCCCCCTTGCCCGATAATATTGTTATTGTTTTCATAATGCGAGCCTCTTAATTAAATTTGTTATGCTTTGATGCTCTATTGGTTTACCGTTAGAATATTTCTTAACTATATCCTTTGTGTAAGGAATCTCGGCTAAAATGTTTAAATTATATTTTTTGGCCAAATTTTCAATTAATTGACCATTTCCAACATCTGCCTTATTCAATACAATACCGGCATCTAATTTCATTTTTTCAAAAAGTTGGATCAATAATTTTAAATCATGTTCTCCCAAAGGAGTTGGCTCAGTTACGGCTAAAGCAAATTCGCATTTTTTCAAAGCGGCAATAACATCGCAATGAAGTCCGGCGGCCGTATCGATAATAACATAATCGTATTGATCTTTTTTTTCTTCTACTATTTCATTTAGGGAGCTAACTACTATTTCGGCAATTGGTTCACCGCTTTTTAGCTCACCGGACAATAAATCAATATTATATTTAGATCCGATATATATTTCACCAATTTCTTTTTTATCCCAACTGATTATTTGCTCCGGGCACTTCAAGACACAAGCGCCGCAACCGTTGCATTGCGATGAAAAAAACATTGGGTCTTTTTTCTTAATTGAAATAATAGCATTTTCTTTACACACTGCTCCGCACAAACCGCATTGCTTACACCCGGATAAATCCCATGCGGGAATTCTTTGATCTACAATCTTTAATAATTTTCTCTCTATTCCTAAAAGCAAATGATCGTTAGGACAGCCAACATCAGCATCAACCAACAATACTTTTTTATTCTTAGCCAATCCATAAGCCAGTGCCGTGGCGACGGTTGACTTGCCTGTTCCGCCCTTTCCGCCGCTTACACCTATTAAAACTGTTTTATAATTTTTCATAGCCCTTTTTAATGCCTCCATTGGTAAGTTGGCGCAATGCCAATGATCTAATGGTAATCCGCCTAAAGCCTTGGATATATCATCTATAGTAACAGTTAATGCCTCTTTTATACTTTTTCCTTTGATTAAATCAATAAAAACATCAGTGGTGGATATTACCCCCGGACATCCATGAACCATAAATTTAGCATTTACTATTTTTTCTTTTATAATTTTAAGGTTCAATTCAATATAATCATTGCATTCAGAATTATAAGCATTGCTTCTCGCGTTAGCATCTTTTAAATCTCCTATATTTTTAGTATCACGAAAACGCTTTAACATTTTTTCAGTAAACATAGATCTTTTTCTTTAATGTTTGCATCCCCCTACTAAATCACTCAACTTATCTAAATTATTAATTACCTCTTTAATAGTTTGATATTGGCCCGTTTTAATAACTACTCTTTTTTCAGCAAATAGGCTGATAGCCCGAGCGCCAATTCCATGTGCATAAACCATGGTTGGATTAGCATTTTGCATAACTTGATCTACCGGAGAAATCTGTTCGTTATGATGATCTAAGGTATTATCTGTAATTTTTAATTTTTTTGTTTCTGTATCATACAAACCAAAATACGGCGCATGCCCAAAATGAGATGAAATCTCTGAATTCTCGCCCTTGTTATTAATTAGTGGGAAATATACTTTCTCACTGCTTTGATTCTTAATAGTCATAAGTCTAAAAAAAATAATAAATTTATTTATGGACAATACTAATAGCCTTTCCGTTTACTAAGGCATCGCTTACTTTTTTGTAGGCAGAAGTTAAAATGCGCTGAAAAGTGGTCTGCGAAGTTTTCATTCGCTTGGCACATTCATTTTGATCCAAATCTTCTATATTCTTCAAACGCAATGCTTCACCCTCTTCAATGGTTAACTCGATGATTTTCAAATCCATCATTGGTACCCCCCTGGGCTTAAAGTAATCTGCTTTGGGGTTAAATTTTATATTCCGAGACAGACATGGACGCCCCGGACCTCGTCCAAATTTATTTACCATAAATATCGCTTAATTTAATAACAAATAACGGATAGTCCCGCTTCGCAAGCGGGATCATCGGTCATTTGTCATATTCTTCAACACTAAAATACTGAATTTTCATCACAATTTCTCATCCTTGCTTCTTGGTATCTTCTTTTTCTTTCTCCTGTTTTTGATTTTCTTCTCTCCATGCACCATTTCTACACCGTCTTAAACCCTTACCACAGGGTCCCATCCTCCGACCTGTCATAGCTCCGTCTCCACAAGGACCTGTTCCGTCTTGTCTTGGCATAATTATCACCCCCCTTCTAATTATTATAATTTTATTAAATATGGATATATACCCATTATTATTTATAATATATACCCATTATTATTTTTTGTCAATACCAAAATACTCGGGGCTTCAAAAAAAGTGGGGCCGGGTCTTGTTTTTTGAATTATTAAATTTTTAGAGATAAAAAAATAGCTATTAAAAGATACATTTTAATAGTTATTTCTCAACTGTTCCCTAAGTCGGTCTAGTACCAACTAACTAGTGTTTTCCAGGGGGTTTTTGAGATCTTTTTTATAACGAAATGACGTAAACGGGTCGGGGTTTTTAAAGGAAAATGGGACAAATGAGACAGTATAAAAAGGGATAATCTTATGTCTCATTTTAGCAATACTAGTATTTTGTATCAACATAATAACCATATCTACCATTACATGGATAGCCATTTTTATCTTTATGTTTACCAAGGCTAGTATCACGATTTTTTCTATAAAATTTCTTTCCGCAATAACTACATTGATAAACATACCTAGGACCATATGACGAAATTCTAGATCTTGAAGAAAAAACACCTCTTGAATAACTTCTTGGTTCTTTTGTTGGTTTATTTGGATCAAAAAGATAAGGATTTTCCGGTTTTTCCCCAGCTTTACACAGCTCAATCATGTGTCTAGGTTCAAACTTTTCTTCTGTATTTTCAACAGATTGCATTCTTTCAGCAATAAATGCTTTTATGCCCGGGGCACTACTCCCTCCTCTTAATTTATAAGCATAAAAATATTCTTTTTCCGTGCCATCTCTTTTTTGCAAATATTTTAAAGAATAGGGTTCTACTATCCTTTCTTCTCCTTTATAACGAATTTTTAAAAGTGTTTGACTTCTACCAGCATTCATTATTGGGACTCTAAACTCCGGTCCGAAATAAGCAAATTGCATATATCCGCTATCAGGATATTTACTAAAAATATTTTCCAAATCTTCTACAAATATCTGTATTGCATCTTCAACATTAAAAACAAACTGTTTAGCACAAATTACTGCTTTCATCCATTTTTCTCTAAAATAATCAAATGAAGTTTCTTTTAAAATATTTTTTAAAACACTTGGATTTCTTCTGAATATCGTTTTTTTGATTAAGGCATCAACGACTTCATTTTTATCTAATTCACCACCAAGTAACTTAATAGAATGAACATAGTCAAATAAATCAGGTGCGTGCTGTCTCTGTAATAAACATTTCAATTTAGTAGCAATTATTTCTTCTACCTTCATACAACGGATAATACAATTAAGCATATTGTCATCAGAATAGGGGTGAATTAATTTAACATCCTGAATTGGTAAAATGGTTTTATCAAACCTTGTAATATCCATCGATATTTTTATTTTTATATGATCTTGTTTTCCATAAAAATCTTTAAAATAAACTCTTACATCATAAACCCTCAAACCCGGAATAGGTGCATTTGTTGCAGTAAATTTTTCATCTAATCTATTTGATTCTTTTTCAAAAATGACACCGGCTTTTTCAGTTATAAAATCACATACTTTATTAATTTCAGCCAATAAAACAGATTGTTGTATATCATTTGGTATTCCGAAATCTAAATCAGAAGAATATCTCGTATTTTCAAAATAACCTTTTCTAAGAGCATTTCCCCCTTTCAAAAAAATAACATCTTTTAAATTACTAACGGTAAAAATACCATATAATAACCAACCAAAAACATAATCTCTTTCTACATTTGAAGGATGTATTTCAAATTCTTTAGATTTTTCTTCTATTTCTTTTTTTTCAATCATTTTTTTATATTTATAAATCTGAATAAATTATTCTTAAAATTTCCATATTTTTTTGATATATTTCAATTATCGTTTGCTCTTTTTCTAAACCTAAAACAATATAACAACTAAAATCATAATTAAATGTAAAATAGTTACCATCATCATTCTTTATTATCTCTTTTGTTTCAAATATGTGTGGCAACATTTTTCCCGAAAGAACCATTAATTTTGCTCTATCTTTTTCAGCTTTTTTGGATCTAAGTTTATTTATTTTTTTAACTTCAAAGCAGGCTAAATCGTTTTCTGGATTATTATCTCTCTTTGTTATTACTATGTCTACTGAATTCCCATACTCGCTTGTTAATTTTTTTGAACCAACGCTTCCATTAGAAGAATAAGCTCTATTATATTCATGATCAACAAAATATCCATCACCAAAATTTTCCTCTTCCAAATATTTTGCTAATTTAAAAGTTATACTACGTTCATTTAGATCTTCAGTAAAAAGATAGGTATCATTTTTATATAATTTATCTAAAGAATTTTTAATTTTTTGTTTTAAATTATCAGTATTCATATATTTTATTATTTATTTAATAAATTATAATCCTTCCTTAATTTATAAATTAAAGCCTTCTCTACTAAATGGCATAAATCACTATCTTCTGTCTCGACATATTTAAATCTACAATTTTTTAAAATCCACTTTTTTAATTTTAGTCCGGGTTGTCTGTTTAATCTTTTACATAATGATTGCCTGAATGCGCTAGTTTTTGTTGTATTAGCACCGGAAATATGTTTGGAATTTATCCTCTTATATAGATTATTACTTTCACCAACATAGATAATCTTTTCTTTTTGATATATCAAATAAACCCCTTGCTTTTTAGGAATTTGTCTTCGATCTATAACAAAACCAGAATTTAATATTTTTATTATATAACTTTCTATTAACCTTATCATAAATTTTATTTTCTTTTTATAATAAATTTAACAAGTTTAAATATACCGTAAATAAAAAATATAAAAGCCACCAAAAGTAAAATTAATATAAAAAAAGTAAACGGCCAAACTATATATTTTTTCAAAACAATATCTTTAAATAATTCATCCATGTATCCTGTTTTTATCAACCCCATTAAACTTAAATTTAGAATAAATGTTATTGATGATAAAATAAATTTCTCACCTATCTTAACAAGACTATTTTTTTCTTCTCCCTCCAAATTATTAGCATAAGAAAAAACCATTGATGCTAAAGCGATATTTACTGCAATAAGAGCTGTAGCTACAATTAACGCATCTGAAGAACTAATTACTTTCAAATCATAAATTTCAAAAAAACCTATAGAAAAAATAGAAGCAATACCAATTAATATTAATGTAAAATATTCAATATAAAAAACATCAAATGCTTTCCATAAATAATTTAAAAATTTTTTAAATTTTTCCTTCATATTAATAAAAATTATTATTTTATAAAAATATCAATCCTCCTTTTTTGATCTGTTAATAAAAAATCATCAAAAGAAAATTTTTCTAATGGTACCAATCCTAATCCGGAATATTGCAAAGTCCGATATAAATATCCGAGAAATGACCCGGTATAACGGAATCTACGAACACAGCCTTCTATTTGCTGAATTATTAATTCATTATATCCTTTCCAGCTAAATAAACTTTTATCATTTTCAATCCACTGATCAACCAGTGAAACAAGTAAACTAATTATTTTTTCTTTTGCTAAGATATTCCTCTTTTGTGCTACTCTCACCAATCTGATACTGATCCAATCACAAATAACATAATCCTCTTTATTTACCTGAACCAAAAATGTATAAAATTTATTATTATATCTTTTCAAAATTAAATTTACTTCCTGTTTGTTTTTATACAATTTAATATACCGCTTTTTAAATCCCCTCATCCATAATTTCTGATTCCATCTGTCTAATTTAGAAATAACCAAATCCCAATCCGGATCACCAAGTTCAGTTTTTATATTTTCTATAATAAATTCATAAGAAACATTACAACGATATCTTATCCAAGTATCATTAAAGCTTTCAGGTTTTTTCTTTGTTACTGATCTATTAATATTTATAACTGCTTTTTCAAAATTCATTTAAGGGGGTCAGGTCTTGAATTATAAGGTTTTATTTTTTGTTAACTATTTTACTAATGGTTGTATAATGTATATTTAGAGCCCTGCCTATTTCTGATAAAGTATATCCGTAATCCCAATGAGCTTTATATATATTTTTATTTCTACCAACTTTATCTTTAATACCTTTAAATATTTCTTCTAAATCAGGCCTATGAGCAAATCTTTCTATCTTTGGTATCTCTTTACTTTTTGACTGCTGTTTAAAATACTTCTTTATTTTATCAATGAATTCTATTGATCCTAATATTGTTTTATTCCCCAATTCCTTATCTAACAAATCTTCTTCCATTTTTAAATTAATATTTTTAATGTAATTCTCTTTGGCTTTATCCTGATTATTATCATATAATTTAAACGCCCTCTTTAAATCCAAACATTTTGTGGGCTTTAACTTTCCCGTCATTTCGTTATGGCTACTCCATTTCCATTGCCCCGGATATTTAACCATCTTTGCTTTTACGGGGTTTAAAACTATATATCTAATAACCTCATAAGCATAATTATCCATATCAACCAATATGGATTTATATCTCCCCTGAAATAAATGCCCCAATACCTTATGCCTAATATTAAATGCCTGCGTATATTTACCATTTAATTGGCGCATTGATATTGATAAATTTGGATCCGGTGTCTCTATAAATAAATGATAATGATTCGGCATCAGACAATAAGCATAACTTATAATATTATACTTCTTTAATACCTCTTCATAAACATCTAAAAACTTCTCGTAATCCTTCTTATCTTTAAAAATATTTTGTCTCCCGTTACCGCGCGACATTATATGATATGTTGCCCCGGAAAATTGTACCCGTATTGGTCTTGCCATATATTTTTTCTTATAAATAAAATATAATTAAAATCTTATTTTAATCATATTACATAAAATCTTATAATTCAAGACCTGACCCCCTTACTTCTGAATTTAAAAATATATAATAAATAATTTGATATCATCTACTATTTTATGCTAAAATAAGAGTATAATTATTTAATTCACCAACAATATGCCTTTACAAAAAATTATCAGTAAAATCAAATCTAATAATAACAATGAAATTCCTTATTATTTAGAACGAGAATTTTGGGGATTTATGATTAGTTTTTCACTTTTACCCAGTATTTGGATAACAATTTCTGCATTGGGAATAAATATTTATTTAATGTTACAATACTTATTTGCAATGGTATACGGATTCTTAATTATAATAACCTTTAATTTATTAAATTTTTCTAATTTAAATATAATATTTTATGCTTTATTATATTATATTATATTAGGATTATTTTTTTATTTAACTTTTAAGAAAAAAAAGGTTATTATAATTTTTCCCATTATTATTATTATTATTATTATTAGTTCTTTAGGGTTATGGAATGGCGCATTGTTTGCAATGGCTGATAATAGTTAATTAATATTAAATACTACCTCAAATTTAAAATTCCTCAACTCTGAGGAATTTTTTTATACAACACCTCAACTTCAAAATCAAAATCCAAAAACTCCGGCACATAAATCGTATAATTTTTATTCTCTATTATCTTCTTCTCCGGTATTCTAAACCCTAATTCGATCGGATCAAAAAATTCTCCCGACAATATTTCAATATTATCAACATCTATATATACATTTCCCTCTGTGGTTGTACCCGTAGCATTTGCTAATTTTACTCCGTCAGTAATATTACTAAAAACTAATCTAAAACTACCATCCAAATTTTCTTCTGTAATATTTTTTAATTTTAAACTTGCATATTTAACCCCCGTCTTCGGATCATATGCTCCGCCGGTTTTAAATACCTGAACATCTTCATCAACATTCTGCCAATTAGGAATGCCAATAGCGTAATGGGAAAAATGAGTAGTAATAATAGTAGCAAAATTATAATACTCCTCTATAATAGTAGGTAAAACTTCCCATGTATTGGTATCTTCATGATAAAGATAAACTGTTAAATACTTTTCTTCTATGTCGACCAAAAATTAAAAACCAAAACCATGTAAAGAAAAAATTAATAATATATATTGGAAAAAATATTAACATAATAAATATAAACATACTCCACAATATCAATAAATATTTTTTATAAATTTCAGTTTTTCCTTTAAAATTTTTTTATAATACCACACAAATATTAAAAAGGTTGGTAAAATTATAAATACTATATATTCGATAAACCACCCCGGATCTTTAATTATTAAACCGCTTCCTAAAACAATAAATGGCAGAATAAAAAATATTAAAAAATAATAAAATATGTATAATTTTAATTCTTTATTAATGTTGTTCATAAACCTAGCTTTACCAATTCAATGGTCGAAAAGTTTCTTTAATTTGCAAATAAATAAATAAATAAATAAATAAATAAGGTATTACAAAACTATATAAAATAAAAAATATTTTATTTTTTGAAGGGGCAATAATTTTATATAAAATAATATAACAAAAAGGAGAGATAAGTATAACATAAAACATAATATATCCTGCCCAATCAATAATAAAATTGTATTTATCTAAAATAATTGATAAAAAAAATGGAACAATGATAAATATTATCCAATATTGTAATACATATAATAGCGCTCTTTTATTCTTATTGTTATTTTTTTCTTTTCCCATATAAATTTAATTTAAATAATTATTAATACATTGTATTCTGTTTATTATTATATCAAAAATATCTTTGGTTAGCCAATTTTTATTATACCATTGGTCAACGATCCTTTCCAGAAAATCTTTAGTGTTCATAATAATATTTTGATATTCTCCGTCTTTCTTCTCCGTACTTATTTCCAGATGCTGTTTGATCAGTTCTAACTTATGGATCAATAAATCCTTTTTCTTTTCTTCTTTAATATTCCCTTCTTCATATAAATTATTGAATAGATCCAATAATCCCTCCAGACAATCCTGTTCTTCCAGGGTGATTTCTGTGGATTTTACTTTTTCTCTGTTACCGGCTTTGTCTATTCCATAATAATAAATAGTATAGTCTCCCTGTTCTTCTATAATCGGCTGATTATTTTCATCATAAACCTTCCAAGTACTTGTGCTATTAATGCTGTATTTAATATTCAACACTCCTGACAGATTATCGTTAGCTATAAAACCAATAACAGCTGGCAAATAATATGCGCCGTCCGCTGCCTGTTCCGCAGATATTTCAATATTTGTAACCGGAAGTTCATTATCCCGCGCTTCATCCATGCTTAAAACAGATGAAGGTTCGATCGTTTCTTCAAATGCGCCGTCACCGTCAGAATCTTTCAATATCTCTATATTTTGAATATTACGCGCGCTATCCACGCTATATTTTACCTTTGTATTTATTGATCCCAAAGAGATATCATGAAAATAAACCAAGTCTTCATAATCTCCGTTATCTATCTTTTGAATACGGGCATCAAATATTCCCTGATCTGTACTGCTGCCTATAATAATATAATTTCTTCCTGCCGGCAAAAAGGCAAATTTATCATGCCCAATAATATCGTATGTTACTCCGGGAATATTCATTTCTATATCTCCGTTTTTATCCGGACCGACATGATTATAGCTTTCATCATAAATATGCAGATCTATCGGCGAATGAAAACTGACCTGTGTGCCGGAAAAATCACAAATATTATTAGTAGCGCTTAAATTATTAAAACCGCTAAAATCAAAATTATCTTCCCGGTTGTTTAATATGGACATTATTAATTGTCTTACACCGTTCGTGCTAGGCAGATAAGCATGCGCTATTCCGGAAACATAATATTGTTTTTCAGCGTTAAATCCCATAGCGCTGCGCAAGGGTACTGTACCGTCGCCGTTGAACTGATAAATATTATAACTTTTATCATCCGTAGACATTCTATCCTCTACTCTAATCATTCCTAATGTCGGTACTCCGCAGCCGACGATATTATATGAATTGGGAACATACAGATCATCGATTTCATCATGGATAGTTTGCGCCCGGTCTAACAAATTCCAATTCCGTCCTGATAATTTCATAAAATCAATTGAAGCATCATAATCCAAAGCCGGTATGCTATCAGCGGTATCATAAATATAATGATGATAATAATAATTTTCCGGATCAAAATAATCTCTGCTTGGTAATAACTGGTAGATTGACGGGAAATTTTGGGAAATTATTTGAGTTCTATTACTATCTAATCCAAATATGAACATTTTCATACCTAGATCATCCCCATACTGTAATATTTTAAAAGCTTTAGGCGATCCATAATGAGGGCTGGCAATATCTATGAATTTATCTATGGATGAAGTACCAAAAAGATGTATATACTTTTTAGCCACTAGCCCGCCCATAGAATGAGCTATTACATCTACTTTATCTATGCCCAGTTGATTCTTTATTTTTAAAATATTATTAGCCAAATTATTAGGATCATTATTATTTTCACCGGCTATATATGAAATATCCAATCTCCAATCATAAGGAAATACAAATAGATCTTTATTTTCTTCATAACCTTCATTTTCTAATTCAGTAATTAAATCTTGAAAAAAATCATAATTGTCTATTTCTCGAAAAATATCAATAACTACAATATTATTTTCATTAGATATACCATTATCCGGTAAAATTAATTGATTTAAATAAGAATCATCTCCAGGCATTGCCATATTAATTAAATTTGGCCATATTTCTTCATTAGTATGTGCATCGTTCAAATAACTGGCAATTATTCCGGGTATAATCAATACCGGAATGCGTGAAATTTCATTAATCGTCCTTACCTCGCTCCACTCCCCCGGCAATCCGTTAATTATTGGTCGTACTCTCCAATAACTGCTTGTGTTGATATAATATTTAATACTATATCTATTATCATAAACAATACTCGCTGTCGGCCAATTATTTTGATCGTCTGTAATATTGAATTCATAATAATCGGCGTTTGAAATAGAATCCCAAACAGCATTAGTGCGGTAATTATTCCAGATGCCGTTGTTGGTAATGTTTCCGGAAATATTCATGATGAGAAAAACAAAGTATGACCAAGGAGTTCCTTCGTCTTGGATCGTGCCGTTGTTCTCTATATCACCGTTTACTGTTAATTCGCACCCGACATATTGTTTATTTTGTATTACCACATCTTCGTCTACCACCACATTTCCGTTTATCTCTGTGGAAGTAAGGATCGTTTTTATGCCCGGCCCCTTGAATTGTACCTCATCCGCGGTCATATAATATCTGATATTTTGATTGCCTGTGTCAAAAATTATTTTAGGGGCGGTGATATGCGTTCTGCCGTCAAAGAATGATCCGTCCGCCATGATGAGACTTCCCTGCCCGACAATTGTCCCGCCCCACTCTATTCTTCCTAAAATAGTAATACTTTGATCTTCATTAGGTAGAGCAACTGTTTTATTATTCAATGAAAAATATCCGTTGAATACCGGGCTGTTCAATATAGTAAAATCATCATTAACTATAATATTTCCTCTTAAAGGATCTGTACCCGATATGCTTCTGGCGTTATTTGAAACTAAATAAGTTCTATTATTTTTCCAAACTCCGTTATTTACAATATCGCCGCTGACTTCCAAAGAAAAATAGCAGGTATATGGTGAACAATCACTTCCTTCATCCTGGATGGTTCCTCTATTCTCTACATTACCGTTAATCTTTACGGTATTAGCCACATACTGTTTATTCTGAATAACTACTCCTTCTTCTATGGCAACATTTCCGTTCAGGGTCATACCATGAGCCATGGTCTTTGTCCCCGGTCCTTTAAAAATAATCTCAGATGCGGTTAGTTGATAATCAACCATTGTTTGATCTCCTGCTGAAAATATTACTTTCGGCGCGGTAATATAGGCTCCGTCAAATTTTGACCCGTCACCCATAATCAATGTTCCTTGTCCTGCAATCTCTCCGCTTCCTTCTATTCCGGATAAAATGGTAATGCTTTGATTAATGTCGTTTAAGGTTATGGTAGCGCCCAAATAGAATATTCCCCCGAACACAGGATTACCTAACATCTCAAAATTATCATTAGCATAAATATTCCCGCCAAGAGGATTTCCGTTTATTGTTCTGATATTATTTCCTGTTAGATAAGTGCGATAATTGTTCCAAATGCCGTTATTTTCGATATTTCCGGATGAATATACATATAATCCATAACTTGTATTATTTTGGATACTGCCGTTATTTACAATATCGCCCTCTACTGTTAATGAAAAATAATTTGCGTCTTTATTATATGCTATTGCGCTTTCCTCTATCGCCAAATCTCCGTAAATATTTGTACCACCTACTATTTCTTTGTTTCCCGGACCGGCGAATAATACTTCTCCTGCGTAAAGAGATCCTTTGATCTTTTGGTATCCGGAATCAAATATGATCTTCGGGGCTGTAACGCTATTTACAAAAAAACTAGATCCGTCTCCGATGATCAAACTTCCCTGTCCCCATTCCGCCAAAATAAAAATTCCCGTTAAATACGGGACTGTTTAATATTTCAAAATCATCATCAATGTAAATATTTCCTCTTAACGGATTGCCGGTTATGCTTCTGGAATTATTTCCGGTTAAATAAGTACGATAATTATTCCATGTACCGCTATTCTGTATATCTCCCGACACCCGCACACTTAACCCGTAAGCATCGCTGTTCTGAATATACCCGTCATTCAATACATCTCCGTTCACGGTCAGATAATAATAATTGGTATTTCTGTTCTCCAATGTCCCTCCGACGGCCCTCCCATGTAGTAGTAGCTGTCCATTTGCCTCCGGCCGCTACAGAACCAATAGTAGCCGCGCTGACTCCGTTAATGCTCCACAACAATAAACCGGCGCTGATAATTATACCCCCTAAAAATATTCTTTTGATCATATTTTTTAAAAACAATTAATAATATTACCATTACCTTAGCAAAAAATAACACTAATTGTCAATTTTTTCTTTATTATTAGGAAAAAAATATAAAATTTTCATCTGGATTTTTATAAAAAACTAATAAAAACGAGGTGTTTATCACCATAAAAATTCTCTGGACTTCCTTGATTTATTGTGTCATCAATGTACTTGAGGTTATTCGCTCCGCGAACCCGCGCTACAAATGCCATGCCCGAGGTGGGGCCGGGTCTTGTTTTTTGAATTATTAAATTTTTAGAGATAAAAAAATAGCTATTAAAAGATACATTTTAATAGCTATTTCTCAACTGTTCCGTGTCGTCAACCGTATCCGAACCGAAGATCAGATATCTATATAATGATATTGCTCACATTGAGCAATTCAAAACTGTCAGCTTTCTTAATTTCATCATAACTGTAACTCTTATCTCTAAAAGTTGTTTTCAATAAAAATCCTAGTCGTAAATTATTTTCTTTTAATACTTTGTTTAAAAATTTATCATTGATCAAAACTTGTTGACCATGCGGAATTGGTATTTCAAATTCATATCTTTCTTGTAGTCCTTCAAGCCAATCTTTGAAAACAATTATTTCATTATTCTCTTTATTTACATAAGCCCAATGATTCTGTTTGATTTTTATTTCTAAATCATTACGTAACTCATCAATTATATTAAAGGATTGATTTTTATCTTTATAATATTGCCAAAAACTGATTGTCATATCTCTATTTCTTGTTATTAGTGGAAATAACATTAAATCCTTTATTTGAATTGGCTCTGAATGAATATCAAAATAAGGATGGTTTTCCAGAAAATTTAAAGGTTTCTTTGCTCTTGTAGGTAGTATTATGGTTTGAGGGTTCCAAAGTATTTTCTGGCTTACCTCTTCAGGCGCAGGCAAATTTTTTCCCACAACCCTGTAAGCAAACCCAATTAAAGAGAAGGAATGTAGTGGTGACTCATCCCATCCTGTTCCCGGACAAATTGCACCACTTGCACCTATAATCACAAAATTATTTTCTTTATGCTTTATTAATGTGTCTATTGATGTTTCAAATTTAATTAAGGAGATGTCTTTTTTCGTGGTATCTGAAGTTTTTGCATTTTTAAATTTTGGCCAATACCCTGGCATACGATTAGAGTCAATCCTCCAAAAAGAAAAATCAATTGGCAAAGTAGCAAGGCTATATTCCAAATAAAAATTATACGGAATCAATTTCTTAATACTATACAAAACACGCAAAAAAGCTGATCTATAAATTTCACTAACTTTTGTAGAAAAGCCAATTAAAAATTTATCATTTTTACTATGACCATAAAAGTAATTATTAGGGTTTAACTCAATGCTTTCAATTTTTGCAATTTCTTCTGCATTATATGACCACAATTTCATGAATGGTATTCCTGTTTTTTCCTCAATTTCGTTTGCTCTATCGTGATATATCGGAGCAAGAATTGTTTTTATATATTTTTCAAAAAAATCTTTTGGTTTATAGGGCTCTAAGTATTTATTTGCCGATAAATACTTAGGTAATTTTTTAATTTTTTGTTTAGTGCCTCCAGCAATCTCAACTAATATTTTTTCAATAACAATTGAATTTGCCTGAACAGAGTTAACAATATTAGTAATATCAATGAATGATATTTTCTTCGTGTCTGACTGTAGCTGAAATGCCTTAATGACTGGTAATAGCCCCATTGCAATAATGCTTTCGATTTTCCACTTTTGGATCCATTCTAATAGCCTAGAGTAGATGTCATGATTTTGAGGCGAAAAAGCTATTAAATTTCCAATCGCCGTTGCGGCTCTTTCACGAACTAATGGACTTGGCCAGACTAAACGCTGAAAAAGTAGGTCAATTTCATCTAAGTTAGAAAATTTTATTTCAGCCCAGTCGGGTTTGCTTAATTTTAAATTTGCCATTAGTTGTTCTGCAAATGACAAGCTTGATTCAGTAATTTCTTTTGCTTTTTCTACATCATCAAAAAACAATAAATATTCAACTCCTCGAGAAAGCGGAAAGCCATCCTCTCTGCTTTTTTCAAAAAACTCCAAATATCTGCTTGGATATTTTTCCTTCAGAAATTTCCATCTACTTATTGCTTTTTTCTTATCTGTCCAGTATCTGCTCCATCCATGATCATTTATTTGAGCAAAACATAAATACTCAAAAGCCTTACCATTCTCAAACTCATAAGCCAGTGGATATAAAATATCTAACAATTCGCCTGAAACTGATTTAATATCTGTATTTTTAAAAGAAATGCTTTTTATTAGGCTATAAATATCCTGTTTGTTTTTCTTGTCTAACCATAATCTTGTCCATCCAATTATGTATTTTTCAAAGTCCCATTTTGTTTTTAAATGGTTTAAGTGTTTTTCCAATTTTTCTGGTTGTATTTTTGAAAAATCTTCCTTTTTTTCTTCGAAATGATGTGAACTTTCCCCATCTCTTTCTTTATATTTTATTTCACCAAGATAATCTTGAATAATACTCAAAGACTGTTCTGCACCTATTATTAATTTAGCTTTATCTTTTAATGTTCCTAATGAGTCTTTGTCTAAAGCAGTTGTAGCAAGTGCTATTTCTTTATCACTTTTAAAAGAGAGTGATTTAATGACATATTTAAATGTTTCTTGCGCTGGGTACAGCTCTTCTTTTTTCGCTTGTGAAAAGTAAAATTTGAAAAGTAATTTCTTATTATATTTCGATAAAAAATCTGCTAAATACGCAGATAAATTATGAGTTTCATCACCATCGGTACATTCTCCGATATGTTCAATAATCGGAATAATTCTTTGAGTCCAGTCGTTTATAACATCCTTTTCAACACCTGATTCAGCACAAAATTCAATTGCCTCCAAAACATCAAAAAGATATATGTCTTTATGATACCCATATCCAAGTAAATTATCAGCAGCATTTATAAGTAATTCTTTTGCGGTTTTTAATTCTTGATAAATAGAATTAAATTTTGTGAGTTTTGCATAGTCTTCTGCTCTCTCTGAAAAATAGTTAATTGATTCAGACAATCCCTTTATCTTTTCATTTGAAATTTTTAAAAATACTTCTTTTTCAAGAATTTGTTCTCCTAAATCCAAAACAAAATTGAATAAATTTTGTTGACTAAAAAAAGGTGAGCCAGTAATTATTTGATAATCTTCAATCGAAATCTTCACTGAATCACCAAGAAATTTTTTAAAAAGAACACTATCTTTAAAAATATTTGTGAGAGCACCTGTTAGAGCATGTTTAAACTCTACCTTGTCTCTATCATCTGACCAAAGCAAATTTTCAAGATCGTTCAATTCAGAAAAAACATCTTTATAATCTATTTTCTTTTCAGTTTGAATTGTTTTCGAAATTTTTTGAGCAATTGTAAAAAGTTTAATCGTTGCCTTTATCGACCATTGAGTTCTGCCACTAGCTTGTTTTATCCATTTTTCCAAAACATCCTTTCTGCCAGATAGAGCGTAAATTAATCCTAAATTAAAAAAACTATAAAAGTTTTCAATCCATAAATTACGCTCTCCGCCATATTCTTTTATAGTTTCTGGGAAATCTGCAATTTTACGTAATTGTGGTAATTCAGATATTTTTTCTCCGTGTAAAACTAAGTATATTTGCTCAAATAATGAAGGGTTTTTCTGCTGGATAACAAGATTAATGTATTCTGTTTTTTGTTTTTCAAAATCAGAAATAACACAATTTCCCAAGACTGCCTCTCTTTCATTTTCCATTAAATCAAGATTCAATAATTCATTCATCTTTGTTTTTTGATCTAATTGCAAAAGTTGTTTACCGTAAGTCTGAAAAAGATGCTGTGATATTTTAAGATCTCTAAATTGAATGATATATTCAAAAACTCTTTTTACTTCATGCTTTCTATTATAAGGCATCACTTTGATGATTGCCTCGGTAGCATTAGGAATTTCACCTTCCCTATATTCTTGATTACTTAATCTGTCTTGTAAAATATTAATGATATTATCGATAATATATTGTTTACATTTTTGCTCTGCGATATTGGAAATCACCACCAGCACATCGGACGGAAGTTCTTTTAAATTAAGGTCATCAACAAATTCAGGATTAAGTTTTATTGCTTCAATCCATATTAATTTTGAAGCCTCTTCAACAAAATCATTAGCATTTTCATAATAAGTACCCAAATGCGAAATTTGTAGTGCTTTGGAAAAATCTTTATTTTCCATAGCTACCTTTGTAGCTAATTTCAGTTGTGATTTTATTTGACCGTAGTTTCTCGGATTAACAGTTGCCCCAATGAGCCAATTCCTGTCAATTTTCAAAATTGGCTCATTATTCCCGAGACAATATTCAATTTTTCTTAACTCAGCCCATTTTAAATTTTCATAACTTGATTTTTCCAACCAGGTTTTTATGGATTTTTTTATAACTTGCTCTTGCTCTAACCATTCCTTAGTATTATGCAAAAAAACTTTGAAGCTATCATGATAAATCCGTAATTTATTTCTAAAATCACTTACAATTAAATGCTCCACTTTTTTAAAACTCTCACTTATATTAATTTTTGCTGGATCAACAAAAGATGAGATACATTCAAAAAATTGTTCGTTAGTAAACTTAAAATCAACACTCACGAATGTTAGTAGAAAACTTTTTATACTATCGTCTAATGTATTCCAAAGTGTAGAATAATAATTTTCAATATTCTTATCGTATTGAATAAGGTCTCTGCAAAAATACTCTGTAATAAGTGTATTTTTATGAGAATTTTTTAGTTGTTGCAAGACATAGCGTAAATATAGAGGATTTCCTTTAGTAATATTAAATATTTTTTCCTTCAATTCTTTTTTTTGTTTTTCTTCTTCTGGTAAAGTTAGTTTAGCCTGATTTCTGTCTATGATTTTAGAAACAGCTTTTTTGTTTAATCCGTTGATTTCGAATTGATCTTTTGTTGAATATTTTGCAAATATAGAATTCAATTTAGGCTCATTTCTCACTTGAGGTTGGGTGCCTAAAATAATCCAAACGCCTTTTTGAGGATAAAAGATTTCATCAAGAAACGCCCTCAACTCATTTAAATCTTTTTCTCTTACAACATGATCTAAACCATCAATCATCAAAACAAAACTTTTTGTTTCTTTTGCAAGGCATTGTGCGACTTGATTTATAAAATCTTTTAGAGGGATTTCTTTTGAATTTTTATTCTCTAGATCTCCAAGGTATTTCCTGTAATCAGAACTTTTAAATTGCGCTTTTATTGCCTCAATAACCCTTTTAGCATTCAATCTTTCATAAATATTATTTTCAGAAGGATTAATATGATAATGATGTTTAATAACTACAATATTTTGTTCTTTTAGTATTTTTGATAATTGAGACAAATAAACACTTTTGCCTGTTCCTGGTTTTCCATGAATTAATTTAATCCCGCCATCTGATTTTTTTAAGTCTTTTAAAATTGAAATATGACTTATTTCGTCAAAAAATTGAAAATCATTAGGGATTTCAAATGATTCGTTTAATGGTTGTGGATCATCAATTTCACACCATCTTTTTACTTGTTCAAATTTTAATTGAACTGTATAAGTTTTTTGAGCTTCGACCCTAATATAATCACGTAATCTCCTAACCCCATTATCAGTTGCCTTGATTACATTGATAAATAATTTTTCAATTACTTCATTCTCAATTTTGTTTAATTTTTTATTCTCGTAGACGAATTTAAAAATACTGAAAAATTCTATTAATTGATTTTCATTTTCAAATTCTTTTTTGATTTTTTTGTATAGTTCTGTATTTTTTTTCAATTTTTCAATATTTATCAAATCATCGGAAAGATATTGTTTTATCTCTTTTGAAAAATTTCCGTTAGTAATAAAATAAGCTTTACTAATCTCCTTTAAGCTAATACCCTTAATCGATGTTGCCCATTTTTTAAGAAGTGAGGGTAGTTTTGAACTATCTTTCTTGCTCTTCTTGCTTTTTAGGAGGTCATCCCAAGTCCAAGAATAATTTTTATCCACTTTAAATTTTATTTGGTAAAAACAATATTTATCGTCTTTGTCTAATAAAATAATATCATCAAGAAAAAAATCCTCTTCTGTAGGATTTGCTTCAATTTGAATCCATTTGTATTTGTCAGGATCAAGCAACCACTCTCCGCACAATTTTAGTGTCCATAAATTCTGGTAGTCAAAACCACTTCTTAACGGACTTGTGATATTTCTTTTCTTGTTTGTATTCTTAATCATATATGCTATATAAAAAACACTTTAATAGTATCAAAATCTATCGTTTTTGACAAAGCCCTTCAAATTTGCTATACTTCTTTTAGATCCAATTTAGAAGACCAACGAAGTATTGGATAAATTACCCAAGTTTTTACGAGGGGGTTTATCCGACCATAATACCCCTCAATTTGAGAGGGTTTTTTGTTTTTAATGACTTTTTGATAAATCTGGGTGATGATTATCTTTTTTCGGCGGGTTGCCCGCCCGCCGAAAAAAGATTTCTCGCCTGAGCAAAAAACTGAAAAAACGAAGACCTCTGACTGTTAATAAACCTAAGAAAAATTTTATGCCTTACTTGAATACAAACAATGTTGAATTGGCAATCGGATTCCACGATCATATCAACAAAAAACTGCTTGAGAAAAAAGGTTACATGGGAGCCAAATTTACAAGCCGAGTTGATGAAAAGTTTATTAAAAAATATGGAAAATTTAGAATCGGCTTGAATGACTTTCAAAGCCCTCTTCTGGGCATTGCCCCTCAAAACGGTGGCGGAATGTTCACCGAAGAAGAAATAATCGAACTACTCAAACAAAATGATTAAATGCCCTCTCATTATAACTGGATTATATGCACACATCTAACCGCTGATGTGGCATGCTATTTTCGTTCTCTTTATCCGCATATAAAAAAAGGGAGTAAGTCTGTTAAGACTCACTCCCGATCTTCTCAACTTGCTTGATGTAAAACAAGTTGATTGATTTCGGATATTTACTCACGACCTCGCCTTGCTTGTCCTTTTTCTCAATTACGATGTAGGACTTAATGGCTTTCTCGCCTTTCTTTACCCTATATCCGTTGTTTGCCCAACTCTGGAAAGTTAGACAATTAGACTTCGGGTCGTATTTATCCGCTTCTTCCGCTCCCCAGCGGTTGAAGATCTGTTTGCGGACTATGTTCGAAGTAGTTTCTGAACCTGTCCAGTTTGACTGTATTGTCATAAGTTTATATTTACGGCTACTAAATAAATCCGAGAAAAACAACGCCGTATTTGTAGCTTATCTCGTTAAGACTAAAAAAGCGTCTGATAGCTTAATTTGGTCAAGGTGGAGATTTTTAATACTACCTTGAGGGAATAAAAGCCGACGCTAAAATAAAAGGCTTAGAGATATGCGTTCCCCTATTCTTGTTAATTTTGGCATTTGATTTTTCTGTTCTTACAAAATTTAACTCTATGGCTGAATCCTATGACTTTAAGATTGTTAAATCAGGAAAAGAAATTGAAGTGTACCAGTACAAAGACAAGGAAATACTCCGAGGCTACAAAAGAAAAGAACGAAATAATAAAAAAGTAAAACCCTTTAAGGGTCAACTGAATTTCAACGAATACAAAAAAGAATTAAAACGGCTGGAAGAATGGGAAAAAGAATATAAGGCTAAAACCGTTTTTTCCATTTCCCGCACACGCACGAATATCCGCCGACTGGCAAACGCCAATCCGCACTTAAACAAATTCTTAACGCTCACTTTTGCCGAAAGCACGACCGAGCTGACAAAAGCCAATAATCTTTATAACCAAGCGATGAAAAGAATTATCCGCAAAAGAAAAGATTTTGAATATATCGCCGTGGTTGAATTTCAGAAAGACATAGATTATCACGGCAATAAGAAAGAAAAAGGCGGATCAGTCCATTATCATTTACTATGCAATATCAAAATGCCTAAAACGGAAAATCTGAAAGAATTGTTTGACTGGGAAAAATGGTTTGCCTTGCGATATTGGAAATACGGCTTCATCAAGATCAAAGATGTTCGGCAGGTTTCCAATATGGGGGCGTATTTCTGCAAGTACTTAGGTAAAGATATGTTTGACAAGCGGATGTTCGGCAAGAAGAAATTCTTTTGTTCCCAAAAACTAAAAAAACCAGTCGAGATGACTGGCTATAAAGCGACTATTTTTTACGACCAACATATTAGCGGACTAACGCCGATATTCGCTAAAACCTTTTTTAGCGAATACGCAGGCACGATTGATTATTCCGCCTTTACCTTGCCCGAGGACATACCTGTGATTTTGAACATCGACAATCAAAAAAATGATCAAAGAAAAACATATTTTGGAATTTCAGAGATTATATAAAAAGATACACAAAGAAAAAATAACTTATGATGAAGCATTAAAACAATGCACTGCTATGGTCAATCTATGTAAGATTGTCTATAGACCGATTACCAAACAAGACCTTGAAAAATACGGTTAAAATGTGATATTATTTGAGCGAGACCTAACAAGACAATTAAATACCAAAAGTTTTAATTCTATTTGTCCCCAGAAAGGGGCGGTTTGTGCCGACAAATATTACTTTTGGTAATGTCTTGTTGGGTCTCCACGACCGTCCCTTTTTGATTGTTAAAAAATAGTATGGCCAACAAAAACAAAATTAAATATTTCGCTTATGTCCGCAAGTCCACCGAGGGCGAAGAACGGCAGGCTTTGTCTATTTCCAGTCAAATGGACAAAGTAAATGAGTTTTTCTCTGGTCTGGATATTGTGGAAGTTCTGGAAGAAAAGCACTCCGCTTTTAAGCCGTATAATCGCCCTGTATTTGAGAATATGATTTTTAGGATACGAAAGGGCGAAGCCAATGGAATAATCGCCTGGCACCCCGACAGACTGTCCAGAAACGAGATTGACGCTTCGACTATCACCTACTTGGTAAGGACTGGAATCATAGACGATCTCAAATTCGGCTCATACAATTTCGATAATAGTCCCGAGGGAATCATGATGTTGCAATTATCGCTTTCCCAATCTCAATATTTTTCTTCCAAACTGGGAAAAGATGTTCGGCGTGGACTAGAAAAGAAATTTGAAATGGGCTGGCACCCGAACAAATGCCCTAATGGATATTTAAACATTACCAGAACCAACCAAGGATACAGCACGATTAAGACGGATGAGAAGCGATTTAAAATCATCCGCAAGGCTTTTGATTTGATGTTAAGCGGTAATTATTCCGTTCCTGAAATATTGGACAAACTAAATAATGACTGGGCTTTCAAACCCAAGTCAGGCTATAACGGTCTATCAAGAAGCTCACTCTATCGGATGTTTACCAATTTGTTTTATACTGGAATCATTCAATATGACGGAAAGCAAAAACAAGGCAAGCATAAAGCCATGATCACTCTGGAAGAATACGATCGCATACAGTATTTACTGGGCAGACACGGCAAACCAAGGCAAAGAAAAAACGATTATGCCTATACTGGTTTGATTCGCTGTACTAATTGCGGTTGTATGGTTAGCGCGGATTTAAAAAGGAAAACAATCAAAAAGACAGGCAGGCAAAAAGAATATACCTATTATTGCTGTACCCATAAAAAGCGAGAAATAAAATGCGAAGAAAAAGCCGTTGAGGTTAAAGCTCTTGAAGAACAGATTGAACAGGAATTATCAAAGTATGAATTTAAAAATGAGTTCAAGGAATTGTTTTTTGGGATTATAGATGAAGAAGCCAAAGACAAGCCAAAAGAAAATAAAATTATTACTGATAATTTACAGGATAAAATCAATAAACTAAAAATCGAGAAAACCAATCTTACCAAACTGATCTGCAAAAGGTTGATAAGCGATGAGGAATTCCAAAAACAAAGGAATGAATATGAAAAAGAAATTGCCACCCTCTTACAAAAGCTAAACAAGCAAAGAAGCGAGAAAAAAGATGAGGTATTAAAAAAGGTAAAATTTGCCGTTCAAGCAAAAATTAACTTCAAAAAAGGTAATCAAAAAGACCGCAGAATTATACTAAATGAAATCGGCTCGAACCGAGAGATGAAAGACAGAAAACTGATAGTTACGCCCTATAATTGGCTTATTCCCATTCAAAAGGATGTTAAGACCTTAGAGGCTCAATTTTACACGCTCGAACTGCACAAAAACCCTTTAAACACAAAACAAAAAGAGGCTTACACCTCTCTTTGTCGCAATCTGCTCGGGGACAGGGACTCGAACCCCGATAGCCAGGACCAAAACCTGGAGTCCTACCGTTAGACGATCCCCGAAATATTTTTCCGCCGGAGGCGGATTAGTCGAAAAAACTAGTATTGTGTTGTTGATTTAAATTAAAAAACCCACTATTTGCAGGACTTCAGGACTTATTATATGTTATATAAAAAATATTTAATTGTCAATATCAAGACTTTGGACTTTATAAACTTTCAACCTTAAACCATGCTTATACTTTAGAATACTTTCTTACTGCGAGCAAGCTGGCCAACATATTTATAAAACCGGCTACCATAAATTCTGCACCAAATATAGTAAACGCATTAGTATAAAAATACGAAACCAGGTCAATATTATAACCAACAAAAAAAGCTTCTAGATATGGTTGCAAAAGCGTAAGGAAGGGATAAAAAACAATCATTACAAACCCCACCCCTATTAATGTATAAAACCATCCGGAAATCAAAAACGGCAACTGAATAAACCAATTTGAGGCTCCAACCAACTTCATAATGGCTATTTCTCTTTTGTGGGTGTATATTGATATTCTAATTGAGTTAAAAACCACTAAAATACTAATAAAAACAAAAATAGAGCTTAAAAATAATCCGGCATCCGTTACTTTTTTAGTAATTACATTAATTTTATCCAACAACACTTTATAGTTTGTAAAATTGCGCGACTCTATCATATCGCTGTCAATTGAGTTAATCCGATTAATCAGCATATCAAATTCATCCAAGTTATTTGGTTTTATAACAAGCGTCGGCGTAAGCGGATTTTTTCCAAGCTCACGCAAAGCCTCTAATATTTCCGGATTGTCTTTGTGATTCTCTTTGAATTTCTCTAAAGCTTCTGACTTAGAAACATAGGTTACCTCGCGTACTTCGCTAAAACCGCCAATTTGGGCCTTGAGCGCTAAAATCTCATTTTCTTCCGAGTCATTATTTAAAAATAAATTTATATCTATTTTTTCTTTAATAGCATCTACCGCCGTATCCCCGATTACCTTTACAATTAAAAGCATATTAACCGTAAATAGGGCTAAAATTAAAATGATTACCGTAACAAGCGACAGCCAAATATTTCGATAAACATCCTGAAAACTGAATTTTAAAACTCGATAAAATGATATAAACATAAATATTAGATAAAAGTTAAAAGCCCGTAAGGTTAAAAATCCGGAGCCCCGCCCAGAGCGCCGTGCCCGCCTCTGGAGGGGACACAGCGCTACGCGACACTTGTTTAATAACTTTCGACTTTATAGACTTTTGACTTTTGACTATAGTACGTACTTCCCCACTGCTTGATCGCTGATTATCATACCGTTATCAATAGTAATTACTCGTCTTCTTAAACGATTTACTATTTCCCTGTTGTGGGTTACGAGTATCACGGTGGTACCGAATTTATTAATACGAAGCAACAACTCAATAATTTCGTTAGCATTAAGCGAATCCAGATTTCCAGTAGGCTCATCTGCAAGTAATATTTTTGGTCTGTGTACCAGTGCCCTGGCTATAGCTGCTCTTTGTTGTTCTCCGCCGGATACTTCTTGCGGGTATCTATGAATCTTGGACTCAAGCCCCACAATTTTCATAACATGCGGAACAATTTTTTTTATTTTTTTAGGAGATCCGCCGCAGACTTGCATGGCAAAAGCAACATTTTCAAACAATGTCTTTTTCGGCAACAATTTAAAATCTTGAAAAATAACTCCGAGCTGTCTTCTAAGCACCGGAATCTCGCTGGGTCTAATACTTGTTATATCCCATCCGCCAATTTCAATTTTGCCATAATCTATTTTTTCTTCTCCAATCATGGTTCTTACCAGAGTGGTTTTTCCTGTTCCTGACTGTCCGACAATGGAAACAAACTCTCCCGGAAGAATATGTAAATTAATCCGGTTTAACGCCTTAACGCCTTTGGGGTAAAGTTTTATAACATTATGAAATTTAATCATTTTTTTATGTTATTCCCGCGAAGGCGGAAATCTATATATTTAATTTAAAAATCACAATGAATTCCCGCCTTCGCGGGGGTGACAATGGGTGAAATTTATAATAATCTCAATCCGTACTTAATCAATCTTTCTGTTTCTGTGAAACTCGCTTCTCTGGAATCAGCTCCCATGGTTACCACTATAAGATTATTACCAAGCGGAGATTCTACTCTGGTCATAAGGCAATATCCGGCCTCATCCAAATATCCGGTCTTGGAACCATTAATTTGATATAAATCTTTAAAAATTAATTTATTTGTATTGCTTACTCTATAGGAATTAGCAGTATTAACCGTTATAAATTTATATTTATCCATGGTGCTGGCTTTTTGAATAATCGGATTTACCAGCACCTCTTTGGTTATTATAGCATAATCACGCGCAGAACTCACATTATCAGGAGAAAGTCCCGTAGGTTCTATAAAATAAGTGGAACTTGCTCCCCATCCCAAAACAGTCTGATTCATTTTATCAATAAAGCTAGCGCGGCTAAGTCCGCTGACCCGCACCAATGTTTCTATGGTATTGTTAGCAGAACCAACCAAAGAGGCGTAAACCAAATCCTCAATTGTTACCATCTCCCCTTCTTTTAAATTGATTTTTGAAGATTCCCATGGTTTGCAATGTTCATAATTATACTCAGCATCCATTGTAGAATAAGCAACTTCTCGATTCAGGCTTGGTTTTGTATCTAAAAAAACTTTAACCGCTATCATCTTTGTTAAACTTGCAAGCGGCAATGTAGAGGTGGAATATTTGCCCCACAACTCCTTCCCACTTTCTTCTTCAAAGATAATAGCTGATTTTAAGCTAATATCAGGCTCAACTCCTACGCCAAAATCAGGCACGCCCAATTCACGACCGTCCTCTTTCTCTATATATAACGGCTCTATTCTCACATCAACAACCCCCTCGCCTAAACTGGAAATTTTCAAAAAAGCTATTTTATCCAAATCAATAACCCGATCCGGAAAAATATGCCTCTCCGGTCCAAAATCATTAATTATCACATCCACAAATTTACCATTTGCCTGATTGTGGACTCTAAGTTTGGAGCCCTTGGGAAAATCGGGAGAAGCGGCAAAGTTACCGCCCTTGTAAGCATACCAACTCGCCCTGCCGGAAGTCATGATTTTTGGATAAGAAAAAACAGCAATGCGCGCAAAGGGAAGATGAATCAAGGAACGGACAAATTTTTCTTCCGAAAAATCTTTAGTGGGAAGCGGTCTCCATGTGTTGTAATTCTTATCATAAAAAAACACCTTCTTATAGTCTCCTGTCTGCTCACTGTAAGCGAATTGAATATAAAATGGTGTGTGATTATCATAAGCAGCCTTATTTTTAAACTCAAATTGATAAATATTGCTAACCCGATCCAAGTTCCACGGACTTGGCATTTCTTCGTTAAGTCTCACAATCTCGACATTGGTAGATTCATTTAATATCCCGGGAGCGAGCGAGAGTTTCAATTCATCGTCAAAGGCAGTTACAGTATAACCTTTAGTAATGGTTTCCTTATCTAAATTAATAGAATAAATCTCATTGTCTGCAGCCCGAACCACGGAAAAGGATAGAAAAAAAAATACAACAAAAACAATCTTTTTCATAAATAGAATTTTTAATTATTATTAAATATATTATAACATATAAATAAATATTTCCACAACCAAAAAAGCGTTCCATTTTGAAACGCTTGAAATAATTTTTTATAAAAACTAGAAAAAATTATAAATTTTCTTCTTTATATAATACCCTGATATACAAACTCGTTTTTTAACAAGTTAATAGAATCGTATCTGCCGTTAAAAACCATCCCCGGTCCCCCGAATATATGTTGGTAGGTAAACACAAACAAGGCTAAATCATCAATAAACAAAGCCTCCCCGGGGAGACAACCGGCTTTTTCTAATGCTTCTTTCCACATTAATTGATTGGGTTTTCTTTTTCCAACCAAAAAAGATAAGACCTGATGATTTTTATCGGGAAAATGTTTTTTTATCAAAGGCAAGCGGGACATTGCCCCTTCCCAATGAATCAAATTGGTATTAGATACTAATATTTTTTTTATTTCCGGTCTCATTAATTCTAATATTTTCTCTATCCCCTCATAGGGTAAAAAAATATCACACCAAACCTTGCGAAATTTTTCCGGTGTAAGCTTTGTTTTATTGGCCCCAATAGCCAAAGTTGATTTTTCATAAAACTCTTCAAAGCTTCCGCCTTCATCCGGTATTTTTTCTATTTTACCTAAATAAATTTTTTCATACACTTCTTCGGGACTCAGTTGGCAGAACTTTGCAAATTCTTTATAAGCAATCATTTGATCAGCCAAATAGATCACATTTCCAAAATCGAAAAATACAGCCTTAATTTTTGACACAGTCTATCTCCTTATCCAAAGTTAAAGAACATCGTTAACATATAACACAAAAAATAAATTTAGTCAATAGGAAATTTTTATCATTTTATGGTATAATATAATATAGTTAAAAGTAACTGCATTCAAGGCGGATCAGCCGAAATAATTAATGGCTGAAAAGTTTTTAAAGTTAAAAGTCTGTCGCATAAGCGACTCCAAACTTTCAACTTTTTACCTTATAAACTCTATTACCAAGCATTATGTTCTCAGAAAAAAAATTAAAAAACATTTTAGTAGAATCCAACATTTTATCTGAAGAAGTATTTGACAAGTATACACAAGAAGCTAAAAAAGAAGAAAAAAAAATACAAGATTATTTAATTGAGAAAAAGATTATTACTTCTCTTTTTTTATACGAAAGCGCGGCTAATTATTATAAAATACCTTTTGTGGAACTGAAAAATAAAAACATCAGAAAAGATGTTTTATTCTTGATACCGGAACCAATTGCCACTACGCACAAAATAATATCTTTTGATATGGCAGAAAACTTATTAAGCGTAGCCGCTACCAATCCCAATGATTTAGAAATTTTCGAATTTTTAAAAAAAAAAACAGGGCTAAAGCTTAAAGTATATTTAACCACACCGGATAGCATAAAAGAAGTCTTAAAACAATATCACAAAAGCTTAAAAGCTGAATTTGATTACCTATCCGATAAAAAAACGGATGATAAAGACTTGAAAAAACTAGCGGCTGATCTGCCTGTAGTGAGAATTGTGGATACCTTGTTGGAATATTCTATTATTGAGGGGGCTAGCGATATCCACATTGAACCGGAAGAAAAAAATGTAGCTGTTAGATATAGAATTGACGGCATGATGCGCAAGGTCATGGTATTCCCCAAGACCGTCCAATCGGGCATTGTAGCCAGAATTAAAATTCTGGCAAATTTAAAAGTTGATGAACACCGTTTGCCGCAAGACGGACGATTTAAAATATCTTCCCCTGAGCACAAGGTGGCTTTTCGCGTGTCTATCATTCCTACCTTTGATGGAGAAAAAATAGTATTGCGCTTATTGCGTGAAAGCGCCCAATCTTTAACACTGGAGCAACTAGGGTTGCAATCAAGGCCGTTTGAAGTATTAAAAAGAAATATTTCCAAACCACATGGCATCATCTTGGTTACCGGTCCTACCGGTTCTGGAAAAACCACAACCCTTTATACTATTCTTAATATTTTAAACAAACCAGAAGTAAATATATCCACCATTGAAGATCCGATTGAATATCGCATGCAGCATATTAATCAATCACAAGTTAATACTAAAATAGGATACACTTTCGCCTCTGGATTGCGCGCTTTTTTAAGACAAGACCCGGATATTATCATGGTGGGAGAAATCCGCGATCAGGAAACCGCGGAAATAGCGGTGCATGCCGCCATGACCGGACATTTGGTTTTGTCTACCATTCACACCAACAACGCCGCCACCACTATCCCACGCCTTTCAGAGATGGGCGTACCTACATTTTTAGTAGCCACAACAATGAATATTATTATTGCTCAACGCTTAGTAAGAAAAATATGCACCAACTGCATTCAAAGTTATAATTTAGACAAAAAAACAATAGAAGAATTGGAAAAACAACTGGATATAGAAAACATCTTAAAAACCATGATTGAAGAAAAAACAATTTTAGAGGCTAGGGGCGGCTTAAAATCTCTTTTGTTTTATCGCGGAAAAGGATGCAAGCAATGCAATCATACAGGGTATAAGGGTCGAATCGGTATCTATGAAATACTGGAAAATACCGAAGAAATATCTTCCCTGATTTTAAAAAACAACAGCGCTAATGAAATTAATAAAGAGGCAATCAAAAATAAAATGTTAACAATTGTAGAGGATGGCTTTATAAAAGCCAAAAACGGCATCACCACCCTAGAAGAGATAATGCGCGTTACCAAAGAATAACAACTCAATTGAAAATCAAGGTTTATAAAGCCCGGAGTTGCTACGCGACATTTATTCAATGACTTTTGACTTTTTATCCATCAATAATTAAATAATTTTTCGGTTAATCCGCCTCTGGCGGAATAGACTTTCAATAAAAATATATGGTAGTAAATTTTTCTCAAGAAGAAAAAAAACAAAACGATACTCAGGAAAAAGATGCGAAAACAATTTTAGAAAAAATTGATACTTTTTTATTAAAATTTACCAGGATTCCTTTAAAAGAAAAACTTTTTTTTGTACGCCACCTAGGGCTCATGCTTAAATCAGGAATTTCATTATCCACCGCACTTCAAACCCTTGCAAAACAAACAGACAATAAATACTTTCAAAAAATATTAGTAGATATTGGTACTAAAGTGGAAAAGGGAAGCACTTTTGCAGACAGTCTTAAACAATACCAAAAAATATTCGGAGAACTTTTTATAAACATGGTAGAAGCCGGAGAATTATCTGGAAAATTAGAAGATGTATTGAATGAGCTATACATTCAAATGAAAAAAGAACATAGTTTAATTTCCAAAGTAAAGGGAGCTCTAACCTATCCGGCTGTAATAGTTTTAGCCATGATCGGAATCGGTACTTTTATGATTTTAGTGATTATTCCTCGTATTACTTCCATGTTTACAGAAATGAATGTAGAACTGCCCCTCCCAACCAAAATATTAATAGGAATTAGCGGTGCTATAGTTAACCATGGGGTCGTAAGCGGAATTATTACCATATTTTTTATTGCATTTTTAATTTGGGGGCTCAAAACATATCGTGGTAAATATATATTTCAATCTGCCCTTTTAGTGCTCCCCATAATTTCCCCTATTATTAAAAAAATAAACCTTGCCAGATTTGCCAGAAACATAAGCTCTCTTTTGAAAACCGATATTATGATTATAAGAGCTTTTCAAATTACCGCCAATGTTCTGGGTAATATTCACTACAGAAATGCCCTTTTGGCTATGGCTCAAGAAATTAAAAAAGGCGGAAAAATAAGCGAGGTAGTAAGCAATTATCCTAAATTATTCACTCCGGTAGTCACATCCATGATTGCTGTTGGGGAAGAAACCGGGGAGCTGGACAATATATTAATTGAGTTAGCCGAATTTTACGAAGAAGAAGTTGATCAAATCATGGAAAACCTGCCATCCATAATTGAGCCATTACTAATATTATTCCTGGGACTTGGAGTTGGCGGCGTAGCAGTGGCTATTATTATGCCTATGTATTCTATCACTAATGCAATATAAACTTTTTTAATTCAATAATTTTTTAACAATTAAATTTTTTAAAAATGAAAAAAATAATCTTCACCACTCAAAAAGGTTTCGGCATCATGGAGGTTTTGGTATCCGTATTAATAATAATGATATTAACTTTAGGGGTTTACCAGCTAGCAATATATTCCCTAAACATCACTTCCGATAATAAATTTTATGTTGAAGCTATTGAAATAGCCAATCAAAAAATGGAATATATCAGAAATCTTCCTTATGACTCGGTAGGCACTCTTACCGGCTTTCCTGCAGGAGAAATACCAGAATATGAAAATTTGCACAGAGACGGCAATTTTTTAATACACACTACTATTATCTATCACGACGACGAATATGATGGAACACTGGCTTCCGGAACCGATCTAATCTTAAATGACTATAAAATAGCCACAATCGAAGTCAGCTGGAACGGAAAATTCGGCGCAAAAAGCGTAACTGTTTTTTCAAAAATCATATCCGCTACCGAGGAAATGGATATCGGCGCGGGATTATTGAAATTAATCATTGTCGATGCCAACGGGGATCCGGTGCCAAATGCGAATATACATATAGAAAACAACCTACTATCTCCAGCTTACAGCCAGGACTTTATTTCAGATGCCAATGGCGCGCTATACCGGGCGCTAGAGCCATCTTTTGAAGGTTACGAAGTAACGGTTACCAAAGCTGGTTATGGAACAGATCAAACATATCCCCGCACCATTAATAATCCAAACCCCACAAAGCCTCATTTATCGATCATCTCCGCCGTTAAAACCGAAGAAAGTTTTTCTATCGACCTTTTATCAAATTTAACCATTAATACCGTCACATCCGACCTTCCTGATAATTGGCAAGTTAATTCCGATGCCAGCGGAAAAGCCCAGATCAATTCCCGCTTCGATTTTGATGCTGCCGGTTTTATGTATGTTGTCTGGCAGGATTACTGCTGCAGCGCGGACTCTAAAATACATGCTCAAAAATACGATACCGACGGCAATGCCCAATGGCCGAATTCCGGCGCGCCCGTAGACGAGATCGTGGGTACGGCCAACAACACCGTGTTGCCGGATATACAAGTTGATAATTACGGCAACTTGTATTTGGCTTGGAATGATGACTCGGTCGGCAACAAAGAATCTTATCTTATCAGCCTGAATTCTGCCGATGGCAGCGACCGCTGGGGAGGAGAAAAAAAAATAAATACTACATGGAACTCCGATAAATCAGATCCCAGGATAACGCTTTTGGAAAAAAGCGGCGCAGCGACCACCAGCATAGTCTGGGTTGATAATAAAAACACCGATCTTGACCTGTTTCTACATTTTTATGAACAAAACGGCAATCCGGCCTCCACTCTGCCGGTAAGAGTCAATACAAATGCCGTCGGCGACGGATCCGCGCAATCAGAACCATCTATAATTTCAGACAATGATGATAATACTTATATTTTTTGGACCGATGAAAGAAACGGCGACAAAGATGTTTATGCGGCGAAAATAAGCAAAAGCGGAAATTTTTTATGGTCTCCGGATAATAAAAAAATCAATACCGATCCGGGAAGCGCCAATCAATATTCGCCCGATACGGCCCGCGATTCATCCGGATATTTTTATATCGTCTGGACCGATGAAAGAAACGGCGACAAAGATATCTATGCCCAAAAATACGATACCGACGGCAACCCCGAATGGGCTGATGACCTTGAAATCAGCCATGATACCGACAGCGCAAACCAGGAAGAACCGGCTATCGCCATCGACGCTACTGATAATATTTATGTAGTCTGGACCGATGAAAGAAACGGCGACAAAGATATCTATGCCCAAAAATACGATACCGACGGCAACAACCTCTGGACCCAGGATTTAAGAATCAGTCTGTCTTTTACAAGCTCCAATGAATACAATCCTGATGTAACCATAAATCCCAACAACAATAAGCCTTTTGCCACATGGCAAAGCGATAAAAACGGAGACTTGGATATTTTTATTTCGGAATTCAATTTTTACAGCACATCTACTCCCGCGGCGAATGTACCGATAATCATCCGCGGCACTAAAAAAATAGGTGAATTACCGAATATAATCTATGAATATGATCGGGAATACACCATCGGAGCAACCGGCAAACTGAATTTACAACTGGAATGGGATGTGCCGGGATACACCATTACCCTTAAAACAGCTTCTACCTCCTACAACCTGCTTTTACACGACCCCACCCCTCCGGTCGAAATACTGCCCGACACAAATAATATTATTAACTTATATTTAGAATAATGAAGTATTTCAATAAAAAAAATTGCGGATTTACACTGCCTGAGGTTCTTGTCTATATGGCTATATTTGTTTCTGTTTTTGTGCTGGGAGCCAATTATATCATTACCGGATTTAAAACCAGCAGATTCGCATCCGAACAGGAAACAGCCATCCAATATGCGCGCAAAGCTACGGAAATAATGGCTAAAGAATTAAGAGGAGCAAATTCTTCGGAACAAGGAGCATATCCTCTGGATACTACAGAAGCTCAAAATCTAATATTCTTCAGCGATACTGATGATGACGGAGAAACGGAAAAAATCAGATATCATATCAACGGTTCCCAATTGTTTAAAACCACTACTGAACCCGGACCGACAAATGATTACTCTTCTCTTCCGGTTACCGAAACAATCGCTGAATATGTCAACAATCAAGCTGAAAATCTTTTTACCTATTACGACTCCAATAATGCCACTTCCACATCCATAAACAGCATCAGATTAATAAAAACAAGCATAAAAATAAACGTTACTCCCGGAATTGCCCCAAACGATTATTATGTAGAAACCAGCGTACAGCTAAGAAACCTTAAAGATAATTTATAAATAAATGAAAACTTCTAAATTTACGACCACAAACCGCCAAAAAGGCACAATGTTGATAGTAGTGCTGGTCGCTACTGGTATTTTTTTGGTCATGCTTATGGGTTCCGTCAGCCTTGGAGTATTACAGCAAAAATTAAACATTAAAAAAGTATCCTCCGCCCAGGCTCTGCATATTGCTGAAGCCGGCGTAAATTATTATAGGTGGGTGCTATATCATGACAACGAAGAATACTGCAACAAAGAAATATGCCTGCCGGCCCCGGACTACGGTCCATATGGCCCATATGAATATAAAGATTCAAATGATAATATCGCAGGATATTATGAATTATATATAACTCCCCCGCCGCCCAATGGATCCACTATAGTCAATATTAAATCAATAGGATGGGTTATCGGAAATGAAAATATAAAAAGAAGTATTGAGGTCCAATGCGGCATACCGTCATGGTCCGCCTATTCAGGGCTATCCAATGCTGAAGTAAGATACGGAGCGGGCAGCGAAGTTTGGGGACGAATCCACTCTAATACCGGTATCCGTTTTGACGGTATAGCCCATAATCTGGTTACTTCTTCCGTATTAGACTATGACGATCCTGATCATGCCGGTCCGGATGAATACGGCGTACATACCCATGTTTATACCGTCGGAGTTTATGACACGGATGAGGTCAGCGACGGATCCAATCCTCCTAATCCGCCAGATTACTCCGGAGATCCAAACAACCCCTTTTTAGCCGGCAGACAATTTCCCGTACCAGTAGTAAGCTTTGATCTTCTTACTGATTATGTAAACGATACTCTGGCCAAGGCCCAATCGAACGGTTTGGTGATACCGAACACAAACCAGGAAGGATACCATATTATCCTCAATACCGACGATACTATAGACATCTATGAAGTAACAAACGAAACAGGTAAATGCTCGGGGAATTATACGCATAAGATATCAAGCGAGATCCCGTATTTAATAGCGGAACCCACCCCTGCCAATGGTATAATTTTTGTAAAAGATAAAGTTTGGATTGAGGGAAAAATAGACGGAAACAGGATTACAATTCTGGCTTTTGAAGATCCTATCTCCGGCAGCAAAACCGATATTATTATCAACAATGATATTGAGTATACAAATTACGACGGCACTGATGCCATAGGATTAATAGCCCAAAGAAATATATTGATCGGACTGTACAGCGAAGGTGATTTTGCGGGCACAGCCGATCAGCAGGAACTTCGCATAGACGGAGCTTTGATCGCCAAAGAAGGAAAGTGGGGGCGCGATTATTTCGGACCGTCATGCGGCGCTACCTGGACCAGAAATAATTTAACCATATACGGCACACGCGCATCAAAATTGCGATCCGGAGTATCGTATAGCGACGGCTCAGGATATCAAAACAGAGATTATATATACGATAACAACCTTACCTTTGCTCCTCCTCCCCATTATCCCACCACCGGAGAATATACATTTATTTCGTGGAAAGAAGAATAAGAATAAAATAAAAAAATACATTTAAAAATGTATTTTTTTATTTTAAAACTATGTTTATTTTTCGCTTAAATTATACCAATCAATTTTGCGGGATACATACATGACGACAGCTAGTATTACAAAAAGACCGACAGAACCAACCAAAAGAGCATAATCCTTAAGTTGTAGTATCACAAATATAAAAGAATAAATAAAGAAAAGAATTAATGATTCGATCATAGCCGGTCGCCATGCGGCAAAGACAGATTTCGAATAGAACATAATCAAACCGAGAGTTGCCACAACCGAAATCCAATAAGCCAAATCAAAACCAAGGTGTTCAGCGATAGATAAAAGTAATACATAAAATAATGACAAAGCCAAACCGATTAAAATATATTGCAAAGCATGTACTCGTTTTTTATTTATAGCTTCAAAAAAGAAAAGAATTAAAAAAGTAAGAGACAGAATCATGATGGCATATTTTAAAGCTCTTACTGTTTTTTGATATTCATCCGCTACAACAAGTAAACGCACACCAAAACTGCTTGACTGCACCCCCCCCACCTGTATCGCTTCTTCATATTTATTAAAAGCCGTATTAGTTCCCTCGTCAAGCGTCATAGTTCCTAAAAAACTTTGCGGAAAATTCCTGTTAATCTCTAAGATCTTCCAATCTGCCGAAAAACCATTTTCGTTAAGATTATATTTATTCGGTAAAAATGATCCTTGAAAACTGGGATCTGTCCAAGTTGATGCCAATCTCACTTCCGTTGTTCTGCCGATCGGCACAAATTCAAGATCTCTGCTGCCGTTCAATACTAAATTCAATTCATATTTATATTTTATTTTATCATTAGGATCAATGTATACCCCGGCGCTTACTCCGGAAGAAAGGATATCATTGGTTTCTATACCTGGTATAAAAGACAATTCATCGTTATTCCACTTCAGAGAAATATTTTCTTTTACTCCGCGCAAGTCTGGAATTCCCAAAGAAAGAAAAGCTTTATCATACATAACCATTTCCGGATTAATTTCCCACTTGGAAAAATCAGGAACATTAAATTCACCGTTAATATTCAAATCAGCATTATAAACAACTACTTCGTATATTCCGCGTTGCCTAGTCTCTGGTAATATTTCTCCATTGACCATTAAACTTTCCGGCAAAAAATGAGCATAACGAATAACTTCATCCCTTTTTTTATTGCCATCTACCATGCTTTCATATATTTTTTTATATGGCACGGTCAAAATCGGACCGGTAATCATCTGTTTTCTTCCCCATTTTTCACTTACTTCCAAAATTGCATCACTTTGTCGATTTTCCCGTTCATTAACCAATATGGCAATCATGGCGGTTGGTATCATTAAAATAAACACTAAAAAACCAACCACAAACAACTTTAATGAAAGTGAACTTTTAAATTTTTGAATTTTTTCCATATCTTTTTATAATTTTATAATTATAAGACTTACGCGTTTAGATGCAAAAGAAAAATAAGGTCAAATATGTAAATCCCATATTTTAATTTATACATAAAAACATTAATAAGAAATTATGAATCATATTCTTTTCAACCATTTCAATATCAAGAAAGCGATCATTCCGCCTGTTAATGCGGTAGCGAGCTGCGACCAACTCATCATATCTGCCACTTTTTCGAGCAATTCTTGTTTAATAAGCAATTTTTCTATAATATTTACACTTAAAAATAAAAATAAAAATTTTAGTACTGAGCCAGACAATACCCCCAAGAAAAACCCCCTGTCATTATCCTTGAAATAATTATAGACAGTTTCAATTGTTAAAATATAAACAATATTACCAATCATGATAAATGGCACAATCGGAGCAAGTATTGGGGGCAACAGCCCTCCGGATAAGGCCATTAAACTAGGGACCAAGCAAAACAAAAAAGCGCTCCTGATTCCCAACAAAAAAAGTGCAATGATTAAAATGGCGTTAATTACAGGACCTGTAATCCATTGAATATGAATATAAAATGGCAAAACAGAAGCAAGTCCTGCCAATCCCAGAAATTGCACAATAACCACCATATTAACTCGAGTTAAGACCTTTTCTTTTGTGTATAACATAATTAATTAAATTTATATTTATAGTCTATATACTTTCTAAACAATTTTTTAGAAAACAATCACAATGAAACTAAAAAATGTCTATTAATTATTCAATAGTAATAGCTTGGTGCGGACATACTGCCGCACAAGCTCCGCACTCCAAACATTCACCAGCGTTAATTTCTACTTGTTTGTCTCTGGTAATAGCGTTAACCGGACAAACCTCTACGCATCCACCGCAATTATTTTCTTCACAATCACAGCTGGCGCACTTGCCATCTTTCCAACAGCATTTATTGTAATCTACTTTAATCATATTTTTTAAATAATTTTTAAATTTTTAATTTCTAAATATTTTATTGTTTGCAATATTATTTTACTCTTTTATATTTAGTATGCAAAACAGAATGCTCTAATTTTTCTCCTTTTTCTCTTAACCAATCCAAAATTTCCAAAGCCTGCTTATTGTCTGTTGATTTTCTTATCTTTTTTGATTTATCCAATTTATACAAAGCTTCCATCCTTTTTTTTCTGATCTCTTCCGTGGTTGGAATGGGCTGTCCGCCTCCGCCGATACATCCGCCCGGACACGCCATTACCTCTACATAATCATACTTCTGTAGATTACTAATTATCGAACCCACATAACCAATACCGCTTACTACCGCTATACTCAACTTAATTCCCCCAATATCCACTTTGGCTTCTTTTATTCCTGTGAGTCCCCTAACTTCTTTAAAATCTATTCTTGATCTACAAATCTTTCCCGGTCTTTTATTTCTTTCCTTGCAAATCATCACATTGGCGGTCCTAAGAGCAGATTCCATTACCCCCCCGCTTCCGCCGAAAATCACACCGCCTCCACTATATTCACCCATAGGATTATCTGCTTTGCTTTTTTTCAAATTAGGCAAAATAATATTTCTTCTTTTCATCATGAACGAAAATTCTCTAGTAGTTAAAACATAATCCACTCCCTGCATGCCATTAATTTTCATCTCCTTGCGCGCAATTTCGTATTTTTTAGCCGTACAGGGCATAATAGAAACAACTACAATATTTTTGGGATCAATTTTCATCTTTTCCGCCCAATATGTTTTTATGATTCCCCCGCCATGAATCTGCGGGGATCGGACGCTCGTCAAATTCGGCAATATTTCCGGGTGATAAAATTCAGCATAATTTACCCATCCCGGACAACAAGAAGTAATCATCGGCATTATTTTTTTATTTTGTATACGACCAATAAGCTCTTCTGCCTCTATGATGGTTGTAATATCTGCAAAAAAACTGACATCAAAAACATAATCAAACCCCAACTGGCGCAAACCGGAAACCAAATGTTCTGTAGCCACCTGGCCATAAGGCATACCAAAATCCTCTCCAATACTCACCCTGATAGACGGCGCGAATTGTGCTACCACCACCTTTGTTTCATTGTTAATTTCTTTTTCCACTTCCTGCCAAGATGCTTGTTCCTGCGCCGCGCTAACCGGACAATGCACGGCACATTGCCCACACAGTATACAATGTCTTTTTTTATCTTCTGTCGGCACCACTTCCTGATTACTCCCCTTGCCTTTTAATTCCAAATAATCAATCTTTTGCATCAAGGAGCAGGCATCTATACAATTCCGGCAGTCAATACATTGTGTACCATCTATCTCCACAGCATTGGCGAATTTATATGTCTTTCTTTTTCCCTTGCGGTCATTAAAGGTGGTAATTAATATCTTATACTTTTCCGCAAAACTTAAGAGTTTACACTGAAAACGCCAAATACAACTTGCGCATTTTTCAATATGCTCCGCAAAAATAAAATCTAAATTTAAATTTCGCGCTTTTTGTACTCTTTCAGTCTCTGTAAATATCTCCATCCCATTTTCAACCAGAGTAGAACAAGCGGTTAATAAACAACGCTTTCCCGTTACCTCTACCACACAAATACGGCAATTGCCCTTGGGGATAAAGTCCGGGTGACCGCAAAATCCGGGAATCTGAATTCCATGCTTATAGGCAGCTTGCATAATGGTTTGATCTGTCATACAAGTTATTACCTTACCATTTAATTTTATCTTACACCTTTTCGGTTGCTTGGGCTTATTTGGAATGGTGCAACGGTACGGTTTGGGATTTATTTTAACTTTTTTTCCGCCGGAGGCGAATCCGCCTCCGGCGGACATGTATTTAAGCATATATTAAAAAATTATTAAAAATTTTAAATAATAATATTATTTATAATATCATCATAAATGACACTATTTAAGTAAAATGCAAATTACAAGCACCAAATAGATAAAAAATCTATGAATTATTTTTACGAAAAATATATCTTTGCCCAGAAAGATACGGATACATCGTGCTGATCGATGCGCCCACAAAAAAATACCAGATCAAATCTTCAATCGGCGCACCCAACCAAACTATTCCTGATAATTTATCCAACATCCAGGTGCGCTCCACCCACCCCGGAGATATATATACTAACAACAAATATATCGGCGCAGAAATAATCATCATCAATATTCCGCTCAACAAAGAAATACGAAACAAATCCGGTCGCCTCCAAAACACATAAGCAAGAGCTACAACTATTCCAAAACAATTAGAATAGAATGAATTTATCGGAGTAAATATAAATACTACGGTTGTTACTAAAATAATTAGAATTAAGGGAAAAAAACCCTTAAAAATATTAATTTTTGTATTTATATTCTCTTTTTCCTGATAAAAAAACAAAAAAACCACAGAAGCCACGCCACCATTGGAAAAACCAAGCAAAATGTCTTCTATACCCGTTCTGTATCCCAAAATAGTATCGGGATACCACCAATCCTTTGTAAACCACGCTATACCCGAAATAGGCCCCAAAATCGCAAAAACAATGCTAAAAACTATCATCTGCCGCCTATTATCGCCAAATCTAATCCAAAAATATAACCAATAAACAAAAAACAACAATGCTCCAATAAAATATGTAAACTTATACGGTACCAACATAACAAACAATTTTATAAGGAAAAAACTTCTTTTAACATTTTTTTATCTGCCTCAGGTATTTTGATTTTTCCGCTTGGCAAAAGCAACAAAACATTTTTTATATAAGAAGTAACAGCAATTGATGCTGCTGATCCAAGCCCGCAGAAAGATGTTTCTGGTAAATTTGTTAAAATATCTGAAAATATTGTCCAATTTTTATCTTTAGAGATTAAAATCTCCTGCAGTCTGAGCGTACCCTCGCGGCAAGGAGTGCATTGCCCGCATGAATTTTTTACAAAAAAATCAACCCATTCCTTCATTAACCTAAACGGTTCATGTTTGAGAACACTATAAACAGTAACAGAGGCGCCACCACAAACCTTGCAATCCAACTGATTACTATTAAGCACTACTCCAGCGGCATCTCCCCCGATCTGCACGAAAAAAGTAAACTTGGGATAATTCTCAGTTTTCCTTAATATATCTTCCACGGTCATTTCTTCGTCAAAAGCATAAACCCCGGTCCACAAACAATCTCCATTAATGGTAACTAGTCTTTTATTGTGATACTTATTTTTAACAATTAATCCCACATCATAAAAAGTCTCCAAATTATTAACAAGTGTTGGTGAGTTGAAGATACCGCATGTGGGCGGAAAAGGCGGACGCAGTCTTGGTTCTACCCGACAACCTTCTATGGAATTAATTGCTGATGTTTCTTCGCCGCCAATATAGCCGGAATCATGCTCTTTTTCAAAAATTTCGATTTTTCTTCCCCGAATTACTTCGTTTAATTTTTTCTCAAACTTTTTAAAATAAGCTTTATTAATATAAATAATGGCTTTTTCAGCTTTTAGATATTCAATTGCTGTCTCCATGCCCAAAATAGCTGTATCTAAATAATTCTGTAAAATATAATAATCTTTTTGAATTCCCGGCTCTCCCTCTGAAACATTACAAATTACATATTTATTTTTTCCACGAGCCTTCTTTACCATTTCCCATTTTAGGGCAGTAGGAAATGAAGCACCGCCCCGACCGGTCAAATTCGCTTTTTTAATTTTATTTATTATGTTTCTGGTCTCGTAACTCATAACTTTAATTTTTTATTTCTCTTGTTGCCTTAAAAATGTTAATCAAAAAAATAATCTTACTTATTGTGGCGAAAAAAACTATATTAACCCCTTCTTATTAATATACTCCACCATATCCACCATTCTGTTTGAATAACCCCATTCGTTATCATACCAAGCAATTACTTTAAGCAAGTCTCCACCAATTACTTTAGTGAGTGAGAGATCAACAATATTACTGGCCGGATTGCCGATTATATCGGTAGACACTAATGGTTCGCTTGATACTGATAAAAACTTCTTTAGTTTAGCACTTCCGGCAGCTTTTTTAAAAGCATTATTAACTTTTTGTTCATCAACTTTTTTCACGGTTACAAAAACAATATCACAAAGAGAACCAACTAAAGTCGGCACACGAAACGCCATACCGTCAAATTTCCCCCTTAAACTTGGGATGGTATCAGTGGTGGCAACGGCGGCGCCGGTTGTTGTAGGTACAATATTAACTGCTGCCGCCCTAGCCCGGCGCAAATCTGTATGTGGTCCGTCAACCAATCTTTGATCGGCGGTATAAGAATGGATGGTGGTCATAATAGCTTTTTTAATGCCGAAATTGCGCCTAACACAATCCGTAACCGGCGCCAAGCAATTAGTGGTGCAAGAAGCATTAGAAATAATTTTGTCGCTCTTTTTTATTTTCTCCTCATTTACCCCCATTACAAATGTTTTTATTTCTTTTCCTTTTGGCGGAGCGGATATGATTACTTTTTTTGCACCGGCCAAAAGATGCGCCGAAGCCGCCTCCCTGGTTCGAAAAAAACCGGTTGATTCTATTACAACATCAACCTTCAAATCCTTCCACGGTAATTTTTCCGGACTTCTCTCGGCTAAAACACGGTACTCCCTGCCCCCTACTACCAAACTGCCCTTCTTAGCCTTTATCTGTTTATCGTAAATACCGTAAGCAGAATCATACTTCAATAAATGAGCCAAGACTCCCGTATCTGTAAGATCATTAATGGCTACGACTTTTAAATTTTTTCTGTTTTGTAAAATTTTAAATACAGCCCGGCCAATTCGGCCAAAACCGTTAATGGCGATATTCATAAACCTCTCGTGCCTTTAACTTGTAACTCATAACTCTAAATATTATAAGTTGAAAATTAAAAGTTAAAATATTAATTATATATCATATTATAACACAAATATTTCATCCATCAAAATTAAAAAGAGCAAAGTGTTATTGCTCTTTTTTACAAGAAAAGCCTTTCAGGCTTTTTGAAGTCTCCGCCCGAGGCGGACACAGTGCCTTTCCATTCCATGCCCGCCTCAGGCGGGGGCGTGATGAATTACAAAATGTTTAATATTAGTCACTTTTATCTTTTCAAATAGTAACAAATAGAAATTCCTATGCGATAAAAAAATTTTTATTCTTTTTTTAGGTTTAAACCATCAAAAAATTTATCAATTTTTACAATGATTCCCAGTGGAAATACTGATGAAATACTAATGGGTAATCCGATTATTTTACCGGAATCACAAGAAATCACAATTCCGCCACTATCACCCGGAGCACAAAAAACATCAATAATTCCAAAATTATAATCTTTTTTTGTTCTTGAAAAATTAGTATAATCACTGGAAACAATCCCCTCTCTATACCACTCCCCTAAATTGCGCGGTGTACTCCAAATAGCAACACGCCTCCCTATTTTCCAATCAAAATCAAAATCAAAATCATTAACATTTAAAAAATTCAATTTTTCTTTTTGGGGATTGTTTTTAAGTGACACATATCCAACATCAATTCTTTTGTTGTGCTTTGAATTTCTTAAATCCATTTCTACTGCTTTTTCAAAAATATTTTCCTTAAAACAATTATCAAAATCTTCTTTTGTTATTTTTAAATGTTGAATCTGAGAAGAATCTATTGGGGTTTTATTAATATTGTGCACCTCGAAATATCTTCTGATATCTGCTAATACCCTCGGAGATTCATTCCAGTCTAAAACAAGAAAACATTTTTCTGCAAGTAAAAATTTGTATAAATCTTCATCGAATTCAGGACTAAATATAACATGTCCGGCCGACAAAACAATTAACTTGCCATTATCTTTAAAAACAACTCCCCTCCCAATGCCCACACTCACCATTCCTAAATCAACATCTTTTTTGTCGCCATAAAGATTAATCTTAATTATTGTGTATGATGCGTTGCGAGCTTTTTCTATCCTCTTTTCAACACTTAAACCGCTAGTTAAGTCTTTTTTGTCCAGCCTTGTATCCACTCCCAAACAAGATGATGCGGGAAAAATAAAAACAAAAATTAAAAAAATAAAAAATATCCTCTTTGGCATGGCAGACCCCCTTAAATTGCCTAGAATTACAACAAATATAAGAATAAAAATTATATTATAAAGAACAATTTATTTAAAAAGACAAGGATAACCTCCTTGTCTTTTTTTAGATTGATATCTTAAAAAATATTACAACAAATCAGCAAATTGCTGCATCACAGCTTCTTTGGTTTTAGCGTCTTTAATAATATCCAAGAGGGCGGTAACCATTATTTTTGCCTTATCTAATTCCCCAATCCTTTGATAAAGTATTGCTAAACTATATCTGGCGTTGGCATGATTTGGGTTAGAAAGAAGAATAGTAACAAATAACCGTTCGGCCTCATTTAAGTCGTTGTTTCTTTGGGTTTTTCCGTCGACATCCTGAGTCTGTACGCTAATATTTTGCTGGGTGCTCGTAGAACCGCTTAACTCGTTCTCTGTGATTTGCCTGGTGGCGTTTTGTTTTAAGTCAAATTGACTAATACCCCTATTGAAATAAAGCCTACCAAGTTCAAAGGTGTAGTCAATATTATCACTAGCAACAAGTCTGGCCTTCTTTAACTGGTCAATAGCATCATCAATTTTATTTAATTTTTCACTAGCTATTGCCTTGCCATAATACGCTGAAGCCAAATTCTCTTTTTTGGAAATTGCAATGTCGTAATTCTTTATCGCTTCTTCGATATAATACTTCTTTTCATCCGAATCTTTCTCTGCATTGGCCCTAGCCATATTTATTAATGCGATTCTAAGCGCTGGCTTTGGACTACTTGGATCAAGTTGAGCTAGTGTGTTATACAACTGTTCAGACCATTCAAGCGCCCCCCTGGTATAAAAAGAAGCATTCTCATATATCAGTGCTAATGACTCATGATTAGCAGCCTTGTTTTCTCCAAGCTCCACGGATTTTCTTCCATTATCAATAGCCAATCTAAGACTATTTACAATATCATTTTGATCTTGCCCTTTTAGTGCAGCTTGATTAGCAAGCGCCATATAATGGCTGGAAAGATTCAAATAATAATTATCTTGGTAGGGAGCCAAGGAAATTGCTTGATTAAGTTTGGCAATTTTTTCATTTAAAGTTGCTGCTTGTAATGATTTTTGCGCCATAGAATCCGCTAAATACATCTTGAGTCCCATAGTAAACAAAATCACAACTCCGGCACTCACACATAAAAATATTGAAGCTAGCGCCAAGGCATATTTGGGAGAAGCTCGAAAAGATAACTTTAATTCTCTAAATTTTTCTCCATACATTGTAAGGGCTGCTGATGCGGAAAAAACACAAATCAAAACTACGCACAAAACCAATGAGTTGCTATAAGGAAAAAATAGGACAAATAACAGAGCCATAATCAAACTTGAAAACAGGCCCAGCATAACAGAATTATCTTCCTTGTTGATATTTCTTATAAGTGTTAAAAACGAAACAGACAGGGCTATGAGGGCTAAAACTACAACTGAAATGGCGCCAAAAATTCCGGTGGTAGCGAGTAATTCAAAAAAGGCTCCATATGCGCTGTCAAAACGAACATTCCATAGTGGTGTTAAATTAAAATTGGGATTCTTAAATTTGGAAAAAGCATAATAAAATGTTGCTGGTCCTGAACCGAATATTGGATTTTCTCTTAAACTTTTCTTGGCAATCTCCCATGATGCACCCCTGGAAAGACTAACTTCTTTTGGGAGATTCATACCGGCAAAATCAAAATTACCCAAAACTAAAAATATAATTAAAACCAAAAAAACGGCTAAAGGTATTAACAGGTTATTGTTAGTAATTTTTATAATTTTTGCCAAAAAGAACATAAGCACAATTACCATGCCGGCCACAGCTATTGGCCAACTTACAAATCCTTTTAATAAGAACAAAACCATTAAGGTGGTTATAGTAGATATAATCAAAAATATTTTTAACACCATTAAAAGCGCCTTATTTAAGCTGGGAAATATTTTTTTTGTCTGAGAAGCTCCGATTACTAAAAGTGGCAACGACATTACCAAGAACATGGAAAGTCCGGAAAGAGAACCAATAGGATTAAAACTAGAGTTGTGCGTATATTTAATTGGTATTAGATATACTTCTTTTAACTGCAATAAAGAATAAATGGCAATAAGCGATATTGACGACACAAAAGAAAAAAATACAGTTTTAATTTTTGTTGTATTGATATTGTTAACCACTAAATAATAAAACAAAACAAATGTGATTATGGCAAGCAAACCCTTAGTGGAATTTCCGTATGAGCCAATTAAACTGTCTCTATTATTCACGGAAAGAATTGTGGAAACAGAAAAAACTATCAAAGATATCACAATTGGCAGGTCAAATGGAGTTCTTTTTAAATTTAATTCACCGGTAATAGCGCCCTTGGTAACCCAGGCAACTATACCAAGCAAAACAAAAAAATAAAAAAGCGCCAATTTTTCAAAGCCCAAACCCTGTGCCACGAATCCGGTAAAGAACAACGGGCATAAGAAAAATATCAACGAAATAGAACCCATAATAATAATGTCTAAGCCTCGGGTATTTAATGTTTTTTTGGGCTTAACGGAAATATTGGTAGATTTTTGTTCTTCCATATGTTGAGTGATGCTAATCCCCCCACTATTGGGCGGGTTAACCAATTAATTAATTTAAATAATAAATATCCACATATTAAAATATGATGCTATTATTTTAACAAATACCAACCAAAATGTCTAATTAATGTATTAGTTCACCACATATTGGACAACATAGCCATTATTGATTAAATAATCCACAGGAGTCTCTAAATTTAGCCCCCAATGGA
>MFGN01000011.1 GCA_001780285.1 Candidatus Falkowbacteria bacterium RIFOXYD12_FULL_34_57
ATTATTAATTAATTTGAGTTAGATTTTATATGACTCAACCGATAGTAGCAAAGTTAGAAAATAGATGGCTCAATTCGAAGTTATTTTTAAAAATTGTAGGGTGTGTTATAATATAAATATATTGTGTTATAATATAAATATATATAATAAATTAAAAATTATGAATCAAAAAAAGAAGTATGTCATTTTAATACTGGCATTCGTTATAATTATTGATATTATTTTGTTCGTTATTTGGTTTCAAAAAAAAGAAAAAAAAAGTACTGGCACGAATACAAAAACCTGTACGGAAAGTCTCCGAAAAATAAATATAAAGCAAATGAATGATAATCAAATCCTAGATGCCTTACTAAACAAAAATAATTCATTATTAAAAGAAAAAAAGAATATCATTGATAAATATTTTGGTTGTAAAATAAATGATATCAATCAAAATCCCTATATCAATCAACTAGAACAATACATCACAAACAATAACATTAATGATAATTTTAAAAATTATTTAAATTCAATAAATACCTTGGACAATAAATATGGTATAATAAGCGATAATTATGGAAAAAAATTAGATAATGATACCAGAAATAAACATATCTTATTATATTTAATGTACGCTTTTACAGATTTAGATTTATTGTGTTCGGGGGAAGTAAAAGATTATTGTATTGAATCATATCAATCTCTGGCTAAACACCCCGAACTTCAGTTTATGTGTACCAAGCCTTGCGAAATAACAACTACTTTATTAAACAATGAAGAATACTTTAATGCTGTCATACTAAACTTCCATCACTTTCGACCAGAATATTTACCATTATACCCCATAAAGGATTTAACTAAAAATCCAAATCTTGTAAATAACCCCAAAACATATGAATACCTAGAAAGCTGGAAGGTTGCTTTTGCATATCGTCGGGGTGGTGAAGAGTTGGTACGCAAAATATGTGATGATTTTATTGAAAAAGATGGAAAAGGAACAGATTATTGTAACCTTTATGTAAACAATCTATTAAACCTGTTAAAAGATTATCAAAAAAATCAAAACGAATGTAATAATTTATTAAATAATCTATCTAATACTATCTGTAAATAAATAAGTAATCAACCACCGACAAAACAACCGGTGGTTTTGTTTTTGTCGACTAATCGTTAAATAACGGTTTTTGGATTATTATTTATTTAAACTAAAAAATAGTCCCAAAAATGTAAATTTAGGCTATTTTATTTTTGCTAATTTTAGCCATATTTAAATATTTAATGAAAAATCACAAAAACTTGACTGATCTTAATATTTATGATAATATTATATATTATATTATTTCAAAAATTGAAATTTGGTCTTTAAAATTTAAAATATATAACACAAATGAGGTGATCTTATGAAAAAATTATTTTTTTTATCACTGTTCTTGTCTACATTATTCCTTTTTAATGCAACAAACCTGAAAGCTATCGATAACATTCAAATCCAAAACACAAAAAAAAGAGAAATTTGCATCGGTCTTGCACATGATTCCCAAAAACAAGAAGAATTTCAGGAAGCAATTAAATATGCCAATAATATTCTTGCGAAATATGACATTTTTTTAAAACTAGGGGAGCTTCAAGAAATAAAATTAGATTATGATTTTAAAATTTCTGATCTGGTATTCGGTATTAAATATTCCTTTGATATCCCACAAGATATTTATTTTGCATGGACTTCTAAAAATTACAAAGATTTTGCTATTTATTCTCTGAGTAAATACAGAGTAGCTTTGTTGGACAATGATATAAAAAAAGACGATCTTCATAAAATCATTGCTCAGGAAGTTTTAAGAATGGTTGCCGGTGAATCAAGTGAAAGATTTATATACGAAGATAAATATTTCAAAAATATTGATGACAGTAAAATAAAAAATAATATTGCGACATCCTTTAAAGATCCGGCTTATAACCTGACTCAAAATTATGATAAACCCAGAATAGTTCATGTAAATGTGGGTCTTGATGGCACAAATTTAGAAGATGCTAAAAAATATATGGACGAGCTATCAAAAATTTATCATGAAAAATTTAATATCACCTTTAAAGCAAATTATTATGGATATAAATTACCAATATCATGGGATAAAAGTAAAATAATTGGAAATTTCATGAGAAGCGCTAACAAAGAAAGTGATATTTATATCATCCTCAGTAACAATCATGAATTTTTCACAAGGCATATTGGAGAGGCCAGTCCTTCCCTGGGTTATGTTTTCGTAGAAGATCGTAAAGAAGATACTTTACAAATATTGTTTCATGAAGTGAATCACTTATTCGGAGCAGAACATGTTTATAAACCGGGTGTAATAATGACTCCTTATAGAGAAGATTCTGGCCCAGAAATCAGCAAGAAAAACAAAGAAATAATTTTAGAAAATAAATTTAAAAGTTGGAAATATTTTTAAGTTTATATTTCTAATTTTGTTAGTTTTACCCCTATTCAACTATTCACAAAAATTAATAGCATTGTTTGTGACAAAATATATATAATAAAAACTGTTAAAGGAGATGATTATGAAAAAATTAATTATAGCTTTACTCGCCCTTCTTTTGACTTTTATGTTTTCCAGTATTACAATTGCTGAAGAAAATATAGAAAAAAATACAATTCAAAATGCTGTTCACGGTCCTCAGATTCCACCTGAAAAAGTACAGGCTTTCAGAGAAAAATTCATGGAACTCATGGATGAACTTAAAGAAAAACCCGGTCAGGATTATGTAGAGACCCTAGACGGGCAAAAAGTTGATCTGAGACCTTTTGGAATATATAGTCAATACGATTGGCAAATCTGTATTCCGGAAAAATTCTATCACTGGAAAAGTGACGTAATAGAAACAACCTCCAAGTGTGAGTCCGGACAATTAGTGCTCCATAAAGTAAAAAGATATTGGGCGCCAAGAACAATAGCGTCCGATTATGCCGAAATTCATGGATACGGTTCCCAAAAAGATCTTCATTCCGGATTCGGTGACTTTGCCGAAGTGTATGAATCGGGTACCAATAAATTTATGGGGTTCCTGCTCTATGTTGGAAACGGTGAATATTTTATCATGCCCGACTTCAAATACCAAGCTGAAAGAGAACAGGGCTTTGGTGAAGAAAAAAGGGGGGCTGTCATACCCCTTTAAAAAACAAAATAGGCAACCAAATCATTGGTTGCCTTTTTCTATTTTTGGTTTTTTAGTTCTTAAAAGATATTTATATACTTTTAAATCTTAGATTGTTAAGTAGTTCTTAATATCTACTTTATCTTTTTTTATATATAAATATCCATCACTCCAAACATAATTAACCATACCCCATTTGGTTGCTGATTTAATATCCGGAAAAAATCCTTTACCAAGATAATTAGCGCTAGTATTGCACAAAACAGGAATTCCACTTAGTTTTTCATATTCATCTAACAGTTTATAAATATTTTTATTTTCTTTTTTGTTTACGGTTTGCAATCTAGCTGTTCCATCCAAATGTATAACTGCAGGAATTTTATTTTTCCATTCTTTTTTTACTTGATGATTAAATAACATATAAGGATCTTTCAGGCCTGGATCAAAAATATACTTAGCTCGATCTTCCTTGCAAATTGGAGAAATCGGACGATAGCCCTCTCTTCTTTTAATGTTGTTTAAAATATCCTTCATTTTATGAGTGATGGCAGGAGCAACGATACTTCTATTACCTAAAGCTCTCGGGCCCAATTCACTTTTCCCTTGTAATATCACAACTGGTTCATTTTCTTTATAGAGTATTTTAGCCAAACAATTAATTGGACATTTTTCTTTTATCCAGCCCGGAACTGGTTTGTTTTTTATTATATTAGGTCCACTAAACACACTCCAGTCTAAGTAAAGACTCTTCATTCCACAACATGCCATACCAATAGCACTTCCAGAATCATTTGTGAAGGGTGGCACATACACTTTATCAAACAAGCCACTTTCACGAATTGCTGAATTCCACTTAATATTCAAAGCACTTCCACCAACGAAGCATAAATTACGATTATTGGAATTAAATTTTAAAATTTTACTTTTTAGTTCTTTTAATAATAATTGTTCAATAAAATTATGAAAAGTACATAAAACATCTTCTGTTTTATAACTATCCTTGATAATTCTTTTCTTAAATTCATGTGAAAAAAATTTTGTGGATTCGTATGAAAAAAATTTCGTAGACCCCATTAAATAAAAATAATTAATATAAATATCACTAAATATTTTAAACAGTTCTTCAGAATTTTTACCCAATGCGATATATGCCATTACTTTACCTGGTACCGAAAGGTTGTCATGTAGAATCTCGGGGTTAATTTTAAATTGTTCAAAATGATGAGCAAAAACATAATAAATCCTTCCATATAAAAAAAACAATGCGCCTAAATTTAAAATTTTACGTCTTTTAGCATCAAAAAAATATAATCTAGGATAAGTACCTCCGTCCCAGACTAACACATATGAACTTTCTTCTTTTTTAGAAAATAGACTACTTGTATATGCGCCCATTATATGACCAGCTAAATGATAAAAACTTGAATAATTATATTCTTTGTTGGCAATCATTAATCCGGTATATTTCTTTTCTCTCAAAATATTTTCATTATTTTTTTGTTCATTGTAACCAGCCAGTTTTATTTTATAATTTAAACCATCGCTACTAAATTTTAATCCATTACAGGCTTCGTTATTATTACGAATTTTATTGTTCTGATCCCATGCGCAGTCTCCGAAACCATCAATTATGAATTTATCAACATCTGATACATTATACCCCCTATCTTCTAGTATGTTTACTATTAAATTTGTATCTATAATTTTTGAAAAACGCGGATTGTTCTCTATTTTCTCCACTTCAATAGAAAACAACAACTTATTGTCTTTTACTAAAGCTATTGCTCCGTCATGAGTAAATTTTAGTCCGCAAATTAACATAAACACATTATTTATTGATTCTTTATTTTAAAAAATCACAAATAATTATAAGATTATCTTTTATCTAAAATAACCTAACAATCTTAAATTTTCTTTTATTTTTTTTTCATCTTCTTCAGGAAACTCACTTATACATTGATTATCTTGTAAATACTGAGCTAATTCCTCTCTAAGCTGCTTAGAATTTATTTGAGAAATTATATTATTTTTTTCTTCTGGATCTACTTCTAAATCATAATACTCTTCTTCGCCTATTGTTGAATTTCTAATATATTTGAATTTATCCGTCCTTAAAGATTGAAGGGCACCCCTTCCTCTTGGTTCAAATAAGTCTTCCGAATAAACCAATTTATTTTTTGCGCTACCGCTATTAATTACCGGCAATAAACTCTCTCCATCAAAATTTTCTTCTGTTGTTGGAATACCCGCTAATTCCAATAGCGTGGGGACCAAATCAACTGACCTTACCATCCCCTTAATTCTTTTATTTTTGGGTAATCCTCCTCCTACTATAATCATAACTACCCTTAAATCACAATCATACATTGTTGTGTGTTGGGGGTATGTTTTTCTACCATCACGCCAGGGAATAGGATCTACTTCATGTTCTCCTAAATTTGTACCATGATCACTCATGATAACAATAATGGTATTATCTCTTATGCCCAAATCTTCTAGTGTTATCAAGAGTCTATTTATCACCTCTTTATCGGCCAATTTTATCTTAGCGTCATAATAACCATGATCCGATAGTTCATTTTCTTTTATTAGGCCTTTTTGTAATAATTCATGTTCTGAATTTTCATGAGTTTCATAAAGATGCCCCCAAAGAAAGAATGGCTGACTTTTATTTTCTTTCAACCAAGAAAAAAAATCATCCGGCCACCAATATCCCTCATAAAAAATCTTATCCGTTCCATCATCATAATCAAGATGACTCCAACTTGTTTCCTTGATACACTCATGCCAAAAATCAAAACCATTACTATATTGATGCTTACTAGACAATAATCCATTTCCCACAAAACCAGCCGTCATATAATTATTTTTCTTTAAAATTGTAGCAATGGTTGAAGTGTGTAATTTACAAAATGGGTTTCTCATACCATGTTTATTGGGATATTTCCCAGTAATAACAGAACCCATAGCAATTGGGGTAAAATCAGAACTACTAATACATGTTTCAAACAAAACACCTTCTCTAGCTATTTTATCAATAGCCGGGGTTTTATTTTTTTTATACCCATAACAACTCAGATGATCAGGGCGGACTTCGTCTAAACTGATAATAATAATATTTTGCTCTTTCATATAAAGTGTTATAAAAATTATTATAATAAATTAATAACACTTTGTCCAACATTTTATTCAATAATAAAAAAACGTTAAATTCAATATTTAACGCTTTTATTTGTTTTATAACTATAATTTTACTTCTCTTTGTGCTAAAACATCTAAATCTCTTGAATCATGTGTTATTACCATGATTGTTGTTTTTGTTTTTATCCATATTTCTTTTAAGTCTTGATATAAAGATAATTTTGATTTTGTATCTAAAAAAGAAAATGATTCATCAAATATCAAAAGCTTTGGATTAACAGCTAACGCTCTCGCAATTGACAATCTTCTTTTCATCCCTCCCGACAACTGACTTGGATATAATTTTTCACACCCATTCAATTTTACTAACTTAATTAAATCCTCAACATTCCTTGAATTATCACCTCTTAAGGCAAAACTTATTTGATCTTTTACATTTTGCCAAGGAAATAAATCATTTTCTTGATTTACTAAAAAAATATTTCTACTTGGTTTTCCGGTAACTATCTCCTGGTTTAAAATCACGCTACCGAGCCATGGTTGAATATATCCGGAAATAATTCTAGCCAATGTAGATTTACCACAACCCGAGGGACCAGTTAATCCAATACATTCCCCCTGTTTGATATCAAATGAAATATCCCTTAAAAGTGGTTTGTTGTTGTAACCATAATTTATATTTTTTATACTAATCATTGTTTTCACCTAAATCGTGCCATGGAATTATTAATCTTTTAAAAAAACAAACTAATTCACTTAAGAAAAAACCAATTATTCCGATTATTATCATATTCAACACAGTTAGACCAAATTGCAAATTTAGTGTATATAATTCAATAGCATAACCTAGTCCGTTTTCTCCGCTAAGCATTTCTGCGGCAATTACAGACATCCATCCCATTCCAACTCCAACTTGAATCCCAACAAAAATCTGCGGTAATGCGGATTTAAAAATTACATGATATGCGTAATTCCATATGCTAAGCTCCATTGACCTCGCGGTATTTTTATATGTTTCAGGTATATCCCTTATTCCGCTATAGGTATTAATAAAAATTGGTGGAAATGCACCAATAAACACAATAAAGTAAGCCGAAAACTCATTAATGCCTAAAAACAATATCACAATTGGCACCCATCCAATTGGTGGCGGAAATCTTGGAAATTCAAAAATAAAATTAACAATTTTATTGTTCTTTATTTTTTTTGGCAAAAAATTTCGCGCGATTCCAAGTAGCACACCAATTATTATTGCAATTGTTGTACCCACCAAAACTCTTTGGATGCTAAATATGCAATCAATAAATGTTTGTAAAACTAAATCCATCGCGCTCACCATTCCTTTACTTTTTTATTTTATATCCTTAACATATATATTGTTTACAAATTCTTTCATATTAACCCTTTTTCCAATTTTAGTCTCTATAAAATCTGCTGCTCTTTGCATGATTTCAAAATCTTCTTCAATAAAATATACTCTCATCTTTGCCCTGTCTTCAACTTTAATATTTGGTTCAATAGAGGCTGCAATATTACAAGCATTTTGATCAATATCGTTCAATCTTGATTCTTGCATAAACCATTTGTTGGCCTGTTCAACATTCTTCCTGTAATAATCATAAGCATCAAATATAGATTGCATCATTTTTTCTGCGACCTTGGGGTTCTTTTTAATAAAATCATTATTCATCAGAACCAAAGAGCAAACCTTTCCAACATCAAGAACCTTTACATATCTTCTAGATTCAAATATTGCCGGGGTAGGATCAAAGCCGCTTAATGCATCAAACTGATCCCATTTTATTTTGTCTTTATTTAAAACAACCAAGGCTCCCTGATTTCTGATGTCAATGTTTATAATTTTCACATCTTTTTTAGGATCCAAACCATTTCTTATTAAAGCCTCATTAGTAACTCTTTCAGCTGCGGCCCCAATTGGAATTCCAATAGTTTTATCTTTTAATTCTTTTATTGTGTTTATTGAAGAATTAATAGGAACATATGTGGATGTTCTATTATACATTAATCTACCAATCCCAATCCATCCTTTATCTTTTGAGAATAAAGCGGCAGCTGGCTGGTCTGCGGTTAACACCACATCTATCTCACCACCAAGGGCGGCAGCATTGAGTTCCGGACCATATGTTCTACCCACAAATTCAGCCTCTAAACCATTTTTCTTAAGAATATCTGTGTGCTTTAAAATCTGTACAATTTGCCCCTGGGTAGCCCATGGAACTTGCCATCCAATTCTTATTTTGGTTTGTTTTGTGTAATCAATGCTGGTACAAGCAACATTAGTAAAAATGAAGCTACAAACAAGAATAACAATAAATAATAAGTTTTTTTGTTTCATCATAACAAAAACTCTCCCCCTGATTTGGTTTTAGTTGTTAATGTACGGTTAAATAATTATATTATTTTAATACATTTTAATTAAAATTAAACATATTGTCAAATATGTAACAAATATTGTCAAATTTCAAAATAATTTTTATTTAAATTATTTAATTCATTTTCATCATTCTCAAGATCATAAAATTCAATTTTATCACTATCTATTTCTGTAATAATTTTATATTTATTATTAATTCTAAAAGATTTTTTATTTCTTATATTGTTGAATTTTCCACTACCAGCCCGTGTTTGTTCTGTGGGATAAAATGTTTCTGAATATCCTAACAAATTTAATTTTTTATTATTATTTATTAATGGTAATAATGATATTCCGTTGTATTTATTTTTCTCATAATCAATATTCAATAAATTCAAAATCGTCGGAGTAATATCTACCAACCTAACTTGTTGCATAATATTTTTACCCCTCTTTAAATCTTGATCTTTTAAAATAAATATTACTTTCTGGGTTTGATCGTAAAGCAAGCAACCATGACCCAGTTCTTCCGGATGCCCTAATTTTTCTCCGCCCTTATCATTTTCATACATTCCGTCTAAATCCTCTCCGTGATCAGAAAAACAAACAATGGTTACATCATCATATAACCCTTCTTCTTTTAACTTATTAATAAATAAGTTCATATAGTGATCGGAATAAGCGACTTCTTCTTCGTACACATTGTCACCTCCAAATTTTTTCGGCGCTTCATATGGCCAATGGGCATCAAAAAAATGTAAAAACAAGAAAAAATCTTCATTTTTATTTTTATCAATCCATTTACAAGCTCGTTCTGCCACAATTTCTCCCCTTTTAAGCGCTGTTCCTCTTTTTCTTACATCAACAGTCTTGAGAGGATCTGACCCATCCACTAATCTTGGAATCTCATCATCATAAGAATCAAAACCACGACAAAAATCATACCATTTATTCATTCCCGGGCAAGAAACAATTGCGCCGGTTTTGTAATTATATCTCTTTAATATTTGGGTAATCGTTTCTACTTTTGGATTTAATTTTTCTTTAAATAAATGCCTTATGCCATGATTATATGGTTGAAGTCCGGTCAAAACAGTGGCATGACTAACGGGTGTCAGCGGTGAAGATGATATAGTGTTTAAAAATGTTATTCCATCTTTCCGCAACTTATTAACACCGCCAAACTTACCACTATAAGCCACATCAGCCCGAACAGTATCCAGGGATATGAAAATTAATTTCTTTTTCATAATATAATAATATTATAAATATTTTATAAATTTATTTTCTTTATTTACTAATATATTTTTTGGTTTTACCTGTATATCTGATATTTCAAAAGCCATAATCACTATCTCATCACCAACTTTTATTAAATGTGCTGCCGCTCCGTTCATACAAATTTTTCCCGATCCCCTCTCTCCGGGAATAACATATGTTTCTAGTCTATTACCAGAAGTATTATTCGCCACCAAAACTTTTTCCCCTTCGCTTATATTTGCTTTTTCCATTAAATCCTCATCTATCGTAATACTGCCGATATAACCCACATCAGCCTCAGTAACAATTGCTTTATGTATTTTGGCCCGTAAAAATATTCTCATACAAATATTTAAAAACCCTTTTTAGATAGAATATCACATCTTCTCCTTCGTAACAAGGATTCATAACAAGGATTTTTTGATTTTTTTGATCTATTGACTTTTTAGACAATACTTGTTATTGTTATATACAACAAAATAGACAAATGACTTGTTTTATAAAAATGGTTCTTTAAAAATAAAAAAATCAAATCAAATTGGTTTAATAAAGAGGGTTTATTTCATAAACTTTAACAAAAAATACTCAAGGGGGAAAAATGCTTCAATGGTTATCAAATCTTAAAAAAATTCTTTTTTGCAGGATCTCAAATGCAAATGACTTGTCAAATCTTCCGAATTGGAGAATCGGTTTAAGTTGTGCGGCTGGTTGGAGTTGGGGTTGGTCGCTTGTGGCCGGTATTGGAATGACGCAAAAATTTGGAATATTACCTTTTTTAATGTGGTTAACTGGCAACATTTTAGCTGTACCCCTAATGGGTTTAATTTACACATATTTCCCTAGCTCTAAAAAATTCCCCAAGTGGACAATATTCTGGTTGTGGCTGTTTCTGTTTTCTTACTTTTGTATAATGATTAATATGAAGGCCTTGCTGTGTGGTTTTGGTGGTGGTGACGATGTATTAAGTTTTGCGTTGCTGCCAGCACCATGGTCAAGCGTAGCGGTTATTTCTATTGCCTTGCTTACAATTTGGTATATTTGGATTGGTGGTTTGCGGTTTAGCGTCATTACGGATTTATATCAATATTTAATCCAAATTGGATGTGCTATAACCCTAGCTGTTGTTGGCTTCTTTTTGGTTAATGGCCAAATTCAAGTGCAGTGGATAACAGAATCATCTCAAAGTTTTACCAGTTTGGAATGGGGATATTTCTCCTTGTTTGGTGTATTGTTTGGCGCCATCGCTGATGGACAAATGTGGCAAAGATTTGAATCCATAGAAGATAAAAATGTCGTCTCGGTAGCACTTTGGAGCGGACTTTTCTTTTCTGTTTATATGTTTTTCGTTTTTGTTACCACCCTCTTTTATCTATCAACAAGCATTATAATGGGGATTATTTTCTTAATTGCAATGCTTGCACTATGTACAAGTTCTATAGATAGTTATATAGCATCATATGAATATATTCTTAAAAAGGTAAATATTAATTATCATATAGCGTTTATTTTTACCATTCTTATTGTCTGCACTTGGCCGCTAACCGCAAAATTCGGAATATTTAAAATTTGGTCTTTTATGGCTGAATACAGAATGTATTTTATCGGTTTTTTTGTATTGTGTTCAATTTTAATCTCATTTGCTCCCACAAAGACAAACGAAAATATTGTTGTCAGACTACTTATCTCGTCTATACTTGCGGCTTTATCGGTCATTGTTTTCCATGCCTCGCATAAAAATCTGATGTTTGCTAATATTGATTTATATGCAGGAATGTTTGTAGCAACAATTATTTTTTTAGTTTTATCCATAAAAACCAAACTATTATCTAAAAAATTAATTCAATTTTGCGAAAATAAAAAATTGCTACTTAAATAGCTTAATACAAAATAAAAAATCCAAGAAAAGCCTTTCTGGCTTTTTGAAGTCTCCGCCTGAGGCGGACACAGCGCCTTTCCATGCCCGCCTCAGGCGGGGGCGTGGTGAATAATGGAATATCTAAAATTAATCTCTTTGCTTTTGATAAATATAAAAAAATATAAATTCCTATACGATAAAAAAGCTTACAAATTAATTGTAAGCTTATTTTTTATTTGAGATAAAATTTAATAATATTAATAAGATTTGGCGGCAAGCCATCAAGATTGTTTATGTATCTTTCTTTAAATATCATCCCATTATATTTATATTCTTTGAAATACACATCTGTTGTAATATAATGTTTAACTTGAAGTTCATTGTTTATTATTTTAATTTCTTCTATTATTGATAATGAAGAATTTATTGCTATAATTTCACTTAAAACTATCTTTAAATCACCTGTTTGACTTGAATAAACAATTATACAATTATCTCTTTTAAATTTAAGATCAAATATATTATCAACAGAATCAAATTTTTCCCAAGATCGATCAACATTACATGAAACAATAAAAAGTAAAAAAAATACACTAAAAATATTAATAATTTTTTTCATTATATATCTCCCATTTTTTATAAATGTACTATTATTCTCAAAACCATATCATACAAATATCAAAAAATCAATACTTCTTTTTAAAATAATATTTTATAAACTTATTCTTCTTGTGTTTTTGCTCTTAAAAATATTCTCATATAATAATTCTATTAAAACTTATGGATGATGTTTTTTTAAATTTATATTTCCTATTTTAGAATATAAATATTTTATCAAAATTATCTCTAATATAACAAGCAATATCTTTGGAAAAATATCCATTTGTTTGAAGTTCAAATATAATTTTGGTATCAGGATATTTATTCTTACAATATGGTTGTAGTTTTTTTATAACATCAATCCTGATTGTAGCTTCGCCGGAATCATAAAATCTAATCCATGGATTTTTTACGATATTTATATGATCATCTATCATTAACAGTGCAAAATTCAAATCAATAGACAAGTCTTTACGGGTTCTGGTTTCAGTTAAACAATAGAAATAATTAAATTACACCTAGTCGTGGGCATTATTGTTAGTTGTCTTTTTTCGTAGTGTCCCATTTTTTCAAAAGTTATAAAGCTAAAAATAATTCTTTAAAACTCCCCCCTTTGAATAGAATACCTTATTCTTTCCATCATATCAATATAAAATTCCAAATTATTTAAACTGGCAAGACGCGCTCCTAAAGGCTCCTTTATTTTAAATAGATAGTGCAAATAAGCGCGGGATAAATTCCGAAGCGGAGCAAATTTACTGTCTTTGTTGATTGGGGCTTTATCACTTGCTATTTTAGCATTAGTAATCGTAACAGTTTTATAAAAACTATCTGCTTTTTGTTTTGAATTTAAAAACTCCTTTTTATTTTTCCATAAGAACAAACGGCCATGTCGACCTTCTCTGGTCGGTATCACACAATCAAACATATCCACTCCTCTTTTTACAGCTTCAAAAATATTTTCCGGATATCCCACCCCCATTAAATATCTGGTTTTATCTTCTGGTATTTCCGGAACTAAAAAATCTAATGTCTCATACATTTCTTTGTTGGTTTCACCCACGGCAAGTCCTCCGATATTATAACCATCCCAGCCCCCAGTTAAAGACGAGCGCGGCGAGGCTAATCCGCCTCTCTGTGTCCGCCTTTGGCCGGAGGCGGAAAAACCAACTTCTATTAAATCTCTCAGGCTTTTAAGCCTTAATTCTTTATCCAATCCTCCCTGTATAACGCAAAACAAAAGAGGTTTTTTGCCTTTGTGTTTTTCGTGGTGCCTTTTTGCTCTGCGTGCCCACTCAGTAGTCAAATTTATTGATTTCTCCATATATTCCCTTCCGGAACGACTGGGGGCGCATTCATCTAAACAAACTGCGATATCCACACCCAAATCAATTTGCACCTTTAAAGAGCTTTCTGGGGTCATAAAATATTTCCGACCATCCACGAAAGACTTAAATTCTACTCCATCCTTCTTAATTTTTACCAAACTTTCCCCTTTTCTATTTCGCCCCTTGGCAAGAGAAAATATCTGAAAACCGCCACTATCGGTCAAAATCGGGCCGTTCCAATCCATAAATTTATGGAGTCCTCCCATTTTCTTTACATAACTTTCTCCGGGGCGAAGCATGAGGTGATAAGTGTTGGAAAGTAAAATCTGCGCGCCCATTCCTCGCATCTCTTCGGCAGTAATATGCTTTACTGTTCCCTGTGTTGCTACCGGCATAAAAAATGGTGTTTTAATCTTACCGTGAGCAGTATCTAAAATCCCTAAACGTGCTGCCGATCTTTTAGAATTTTTTAAAACTTTAAACATAATTTACTTATTATCCTTGCAAAATAAATATTGAATTAATATTTTATACAATAACATCTAAAGATACAAAAAACAAGGACACAAGATACAAACAAATTTCAAATTAAAATAATCAAACTGTTTTAAATTTTTAATTTGTACCTTTTAATTTGTTTGTTTCTTGTATCCTTGTATCTTATTAATAAACAATATATTGTTATACTTTTATTCTACTACTCCTTGCCCACCAGCAATCGGATCATCTTCCAACTTGGTGGTCTTGGCCTTGGTTTTATATTCTAGCTTATCTTTTGTTTCTCCATCTATAGCCGTAACTGTCGTTCCCGGCACAATAACCATAATCTTGTTTTTATCATCTTCCGTCGGATTAACGCCGATAGCAAATTCCGCACTAGCTTCATAAACCGTAATCGGCAAACGACCAATATCCCACAATATAGAATGCGAAGAACTATCATATTCTACCTCTCCGACAGTGGCTCGTGTTTTGTTTGACCAAAAAACATAATTTGGCAATTTCACACTTACTTTCAAATCATTTAATTCGTGTAGGTTATTAGAAAGTTTCCAATAAACTTTATAAGTGGTTTCTTCACCTACTTTTGGTGGATTTGGACCTGTCCCCACGGGGATATTATCCTCATTAAAATATCTCAACTCTTCTACTAATTTTAAATCGCTGTTTATTTTATTAATAATAGTATTGCTGCGATTATCTTCCCCGCTGAATTTTGTATTTTCATTAGTACCGACACTGAATTGTGCATAACTTTTTACTTGATATTCTTTTTTGGCCGATATATTACCAAACCCCGCCATATTTATAGAAAAATCTATTGTCCCTTCTTGATTTTGTTTCAAGGACTCCAAATCCCCAATCTCATCCTTGCTCCAGATAATAGTATTGCCCTTTTCTCTTCCCCCCAAGTTATCACTAAGTGTTGTCCAGTCAAGGAATTCACTATTAAGCACCGCCATAATAATCACATCTTTCATTTCCGTCTCTCCCTTATTTTGATAAACGATAGAATAATTCAATTTTTCACCAAAATCAACTCCCTGATCCTCCCTAGAACCATTAATAATTAAAGTTAAGTTCAAATCACTCTTCATCACTTCGAAATCTAAAACTTTTTCATAAAATTTAAAATACTTATTATCTCCACCTAATTGCTCAAAATTAAAAATAATTGTTTCATAATCAGAAAATTTTTCGGTAAACTTAAACCGCACCGGCAGGATATTTTCTTCGTTTTTGATTTCTTTTATGTTCCAAACGCCCGGACGAATCATCTCAAAATCAGCTTGATTCTCTATTTTTTTATCAAATGAGAGTAATTCAATATTCTCTGCCGGTTCCATGGTGATTCTAAAATTATCAATAAAATTGTTTTTTTCTGGAGTAATCTTGATTAAAATATCATCTTCTTGCCCCACCAACGCCGTACTGATATAATTAAAATCAATATTAAATCCCACACCAGTAATTACCGTGGTAATACTTGCATCTTCTTTAAACTGTGAAGAAAAATTTTCGGGGGTGTAGGTCATATTAGCAACCAATATACCAGTATCATTACGGGAGCCAATCATCATCCCTTTTATTCTAATTTTATCGCTTTCATTTCCTGCTACTTGCGCAATTTCCCATACGCTATTATTATCAGAGTTGCTTTCCGGGAAACTGTCCAAAAAAATAAAATTATCAGGAAAAGACACTTCTATTCTGGCGTTGTTTATAGCTATATTGCTTAAATTTTTATAATGAATAGTATAAAAAAATTCTTCTCCGGCTAAAGCCTCGGTATTCCCTTCAATTAAAAAATCAATTTTAGCGTTTGTTCCCGACTCTAAAAATAAAAAATTATATCCGTAATACACCGAAATTGCCACAGCGCTCAATGCAAAAAATAAAGAAAAGAACCAAAACAAAAAACCATGTCTTTTTTTGACATACATTTTTTTTACATCCACCATCTTGCCATTATCATCTTGATATATTTCATTTAAACCATCCTCTATTTCTCCTTCTCTGGTTTCTTCTTCAACAAAATCCTCAAATTCCTCCAACTCTTCATTGGTTGGCACCGGTCTCTTGGTAAACTCCGCGAGTGAAGAACCTCTGTTTTCAATTTTAATGTCTTCTTCGTTTTTGTTTTTGTCTTCTGTCATAACCACATACCCCAGGTATTATTCCGAATATTTTTTTACTCGCTAGCGCTTGTAAAAAAATATTCGGAATCTACGGGGTAAACTTAAATAACAATATTAATTCTATCCTTTATGCTGGATTCTATCCGCCATCCGCCAACTAGTCGAAGGCGAATCAGAATGACGCATAAAAAATTCGCAAAATTCGAATTCGCTATATTCGCATACAATTCGTAGATTTGCATTATTCTTTCTTTATTTGCATAATCTTATCCGTTTTAATTTTTGCCTGCTGTTCCACAAAAAATTTATTAATTCCAGGTACTATACTCAGCCATTTTCTTATTAACTCAATTATTTTTTTAGCATGCACCTTGCCGGTTTCAATCATAGTGTTTATGGTTCTTGCTGTTTTTTCTCCCACCACCTTAAACTCCATGCGCTTTTCTTCTCCCATACTTAAATAAAATTCATCTAAATCCTGCGCTAAAACCTCTTCAATTTTTTTCTCTCTTTCCTTATGTTTCTGTAGAACGGAAACAGGCATAATTCCCGTTGCGCCCATTCGCTCATCACCATCCCCGCCTTCCTGTATTTTTTCGATTATTTTTTCCTCTTTTTGAGAAATTTTCTCTAAACCTTGATCTATTTTTTCCTGTTTTTCTGTCTCTGAAACACTAATTTTCTCTTGATCCGTTATTGGTTTCTCCAATTTCGGTTCTATTTTTGGCTCCGAATTTAAGTTTTTATCCTCTGGCATATATTTCGACAATTAACAATTAAAATTATTTTTTAATAAAGTTACATTAACTTTTAAGAAAACAACTTAATTATCTAATCCGCTCCACCATCCATCAGTTAATGGAATGAGTGAATGAATTTTTACTCTTAATTATTATTTATTATAACACAATATATAAAAAAATAAAATTAATGTATTGTGTTTTACTTTGACAAAAAGCGAATCTATTGTTAAAATGAATCTACTTAACATACAAAAGTTCATTAAAAATATAAGAAAAGGAGAAAAAATAATGAAGTCTGAATACACAATTATTTTTATCAGTCCCGAAATGATTATTCCCGAACTGGAAGAAACAGCTCTTGGGGCTAATTTTAGAGGCGGCCTCGGAATTTTAGCCGGAGATATCTGCGAAGGCCTGGCTAAACAAAAAATCAAAGCTATTGCTATTACTCCGCTTTATTCCCGCCATTGGATGACTAAAGAAAATATTGACTATGGCAAAACGCCCGCCAAAGAAGTTTTCAAAGCCAAACCACTGGCGCATTTCGGAGAAGCAAGCATTTTAAAAACCGACAGAGCCGGTATTGACCATTATGGCATTCTGCAAAAAGAAATATTTGATGAGCTTTATACTGCCGATCGCGGCAACAGATTGAGCCAGGAAGTCCTCCTGGGGCATGTCTCTGTCGCCGTTATCAAACAACTGAAAATTAAACCGGATATTATTTGGATACAGGAAGGCCATAGTTCTATCATTGTCCCGGTAGCCAAAGAAGATGCTTACTTCAAAAACACCAAATACCTTTTCACTACGCACACTCCCGTACCGGAAGGAATGGAAAAATTTTTCGGAGATCGTTTTCATGAACTGAAAATCCATGAAAAATACCATTATGTTTTTGTAAAAGACGGCGTCATCGACATGACCAGAGCATCTATGATCTTAGCCGACAAAGTGAACGCGGTCAGCGAAGAACATTTCGAACAGACCAAAAAAATGTTTCCTGAATTTATAAACAAAATAACCTGGGTTACGAACGGCTCAAGCCGCGATCTTTGGCTTTCTCCCTGCATCAAAAAATATAAAGATATTAACTTTGTGCAGTTGGAAAAAATACATCTGAAAAACAAAAACGAACTTTGTGAATTTTTGCAAAAAAAATCAGGAATACTACTGGATATCCAAAAACCCATTTTGAGCTGGGTTAGAAGAATCGCCTGGTACAAGCAGCAAAACCCGATGCTCGCCCCGATCATAGACGCAATCTGCGCCGAAAGGAATGAAATAGTCAGCACACCGCTGGGAAGATTGAACGGCCTGGGATTTCAGGTTTTCGGAGCCGGACAGGCGCATGAAAGCGATTCTACCTGCCTCGGATGGATGGCTGATTTCCACAACTGGATGACCGACAAACAAAAAGGCAAATCTATTTTCCTGCCGCAATACGGCATGGAGCTTCTGCAGCGGGCCGCCTGGGGTTCCGATGTCTGGTTCAGCTGTCCGCTTCCCGGAATGGAAGCCTGTGGCACCAGCGAAATGAGAGCCACGGAAAACGGAGTTCCTGTTTTGACCACCTATGGCGGCGGAGCACGGGAATATATAGAAGAATATAATATGGTTACCGGGGAAGGCAACGGATTTTTCATAGAACCATACCAGCCGATATCTGCATATTATAAATTGAAATTTATTTCCGACCTGTATTACGACTATATCCTGAACGGAAACAACCGCTGGCTGATGTTAAAGCATCATACTTTCAAAACCGGAAAAAAGCTGGACGTGCTTCCGATGATAGAAAAATACGAAAAAATATTTGAAGAACTTTTGTTAAAATAAAAATAAAAAACGGAGTTGAAAAATCAACTCCTTTTTTAATTTCTACCACTATGTATCATTCTGAATTTGCCTGCCCGCCGAATCGGAGGGATTCAGAATCTACATAGCAAGACTGATTAAGCATGTCATGGATTCTGAATAAATTTTTCTGCTTTCGCTACAAAATTTTTCAGAATAACACAATAAAACAATGAAACCATGAAACAATGCAAAAATATCTAATATTTTAATATCTTCTTAATATCTCTTATTGTTTCCACCTGAATTAATTCCCGCCTAAGTTCACTGGCTCCTTCAAATCCTTTCGCATACCAACATAAGTGCTTACGCATCTCTATAACCCCCTGTTGGCCTTTATGTTTTTCTGCTAATTTTACATGCTCTAAAACTATTTTAAATTTTTCCTCTTTTGATTTCGGAAAATCTAAATCTTTAATTTCACTAAATATCCAGGGTCGTCCTAGGGCTCCGCGCGCTATGCCGATTCCATCTACACCTGTTGCCTGTAATAATTTTTCTGCTTCCGCGCGCGAATAAACTCCTCCATTCGCCATTAATACACCGGAAAAAAAATCCCGCGCTTTTTTTATGGTTTCTGTATCTATAGCGCCGGAAAATCCTTGCGCAAGCGTCCGACCATGAATCATTAACGCTTTAATATCCAAATCTTTGATAAATTCCAAAAAGTCCAAAATACTTTTATTATCCACTCTGGTTCTCGTCTTGATGGATACCGGTAAGTCAGTATTATTAATTACATTTTCAATAATTGCGCGCGACTTTTTAAAATCTTTCATCAGCACCGCTCCGGCTCCTTGTTTCTGAACTTTTTTCACCGGACAGCCGAAATTAATATCTATTCCGTTAGGCTTTATTTCTTTGGTAATAATTTTGGTTGCTTCTACGAAATGCTTTGGCTCTGCGCCAAATAACTGCACAACATAGGGCCGCTCTTTTTTTTCAAACTGCAAAATCTCCAAAGTCTTCTCCGGAGCATAAACCAAAGCGGTAGCGCTCGCCATCTCGCTGTATACTACATCCGCGCCAAAACGCACGCACATTTGCCGAAAGCTACTATCCGTAATCCCAGCCATTGGTGCCATGGCAAAGAATGGCTTTTTTAAATTTTCCCAAAAATTATTTTTCATAACTAATTTAATAATCTTAACTATAAAATATTAACACTAAAATGTCAATTGTTTATACTAATATTAAATAAAAAAATAAAATTTTTAAAAAGCACTTGACAGATATCAAAAAATATGATATCTTTATATAAATAAATGTTTTAAATTAAAAAATATTATATTTTAAATTTAAGATAACAGTTTGGAGTTTTGGGAGGCGGCGCCGAGGCCCGTTATGGTCATCTGCCCGGATAAGCGGAAGTTGTAGAAGTTGTAAAAAACCAAAGCCGTTCCTGTTCCTAGGGAAACACGCGCCGACGGATTGTCCACAAAAAAAAGAAATATTGTTGATACCGACAATTCCCCGGCACAATTTTCCCTGGGCCACCCACCAATGGATGAATGTTTGAAAAGGGGTGTTTTATACGGCACCGAGCGACCTGCATTGCCGGCACACGGTCGCCCATGATTTATCCGCTCTCGGGCCACATTGCCCAGCCCTCCTCCCAAACTCCATTACCCGCCCCCTGGATCCACGCCTGCCAAGATTGGCCGCGAAAAAGGATCCCGGGGGCTTTTTTTATTTATCGTTATTATGCTAAAATAAAAATAACATCCAGACTTTAAACCTTATAGACTTTTCAGCCATCAATAATTTATATAATATTTTGGCTGATCCGCCTTGGGTAAAACAAATCTTCAACTAACCCCTATGTTCAAAATAACCGAGTACATCTTGCGCCAAATATTAATACTTATCTCTCTTATTTGCATTTTCGGCACTGCCGTGTATCACCTCTACATGCTTAATGCTATAGGAGTGTTTGTTGGTCTTGTTTTGACTATCTCTATTTTTAGCATCTTAAATTTTTGGGAACGCGCCCATATTAAAAAAATACAAAAACACCAAAATCTTAAATTATCCCTCAAAATAAAATCATCTCAAAAAATTAAAATATATAATTTTTTTGCTTCTTTCTTGTATTTAGCTCTATTTTCTGTATGTTTATCCATTCTTTTTTCCTCTCAAACAGATAAAGCTATAATCTCTCCGTGGCAGGAAATTCCTTTTTTCTTCTTCGCTCTCTACGCCCTACTTACTATTATTTTAATTATTTCCATATTCCAAAAACATAGAATATTCCTACTATTTTTATCACTTCATTACTTTCTTTCATTTTCCATAGCTTTAATCATTTACAAAATTGGATTTGGTTTTGATCAGTTCATTCATACCGCCACCATGGAGGTGATTAATAAAGCAGGGGAAATACATCCAAAACCATTTTATTATATAGGGCAATATGCACTGATTATCACTATTCATAAACTAACCCTTATTCCAATCACTTTTTTAAACAAGATACTAATCCCGCTTTTTGCCTCTATATTTATTCCAATTTTTACTTATAAAACTTTAAAAAAAATATTCAACGAAAAAATAAAAAACCGCTTCGTATTATTGTCGTTACTGTTAATCCCCTGTTCCTTTGCCATTGTCTCCACTCCCCAAAACTTGGCTTATTTATTTTTGATTTTAATTATTCTTTTCGGTCTTACCTGCGCCTCCCCTTATGAATTAACTATTGTTTATATACTAACCTTGGCCATCATCACCATTCACCCTATAGCCGGTATTCCGGCATTCTTCTTTGTTCTCCTTTTAACTATTTATCATTCCAACTTAAAACAATTAAAAAATAATCTGTACAGAATAATATTAATACTTAACACCGTCTCCCTGCCCATTGCTTTCCGGTTTATAAATAATAATTCACCAGTAGAAGAAACTATTTCCAAAAAAATATCTCTTCTAAATTATCTGCCGCAAATACCGGAAAAAGAAAATGTGATATTAAATTTTATTTATCTTTATGGATTTAATCTCAAATTTGTTTTTATACTAATCGCTCTAATGGGCATAGCTATCACAATTAAATATAAAAAAGAGTGCCGTATATTTTTTATTTATTTGTTTTTCTCCATTTCTCTTTTTCTCTCATTTATTTTAACCAACCACCTGTCTTTTAACTTTTTAATTGACTATGAACAATCCAATTATACAAACAGGGTATTATTAATCTCGGCTCTTTTCCTGTTCCCGTTTATTGTTACTGCTTTTTTTAATTTGTTTGAAAAAATACTAAAACAAAATATTTTTATTCGCGCCTCACTCTTTTTATTTTTTGTTGTCATGTTTCCGGTTTCATTATACTTAACTTATCCGCGCCTGGATAATTATTTCAATTCTCACAGCTACTCCATTGGCGCAAGCGATGTTGATGTGGTTAGATGGATAGATGAAAATGCTGAGGGCGACTATATAGTTTTAGCCAATCAACAAGTATCAGCGGCAGCTCTGCGCGAGTTTGGATTCAAAAAATATTACAAAGGAGATATATTTTACTATCCTATTCCCACCGGAGCTCCGCTTTATAAATATTTCCTAAAAATGGTTTATGAAAAACCAGCCCGCGCCACAATAGAAGCGGCTATGGATTTAACAGAAACCCGCGAAGCTTATTTTGTTTTAAATAAATACTGGTGGGCATTCCCTAAAATTTTAGAAGAAGCAAAGATAGAAGCTGACTTTACTCAAGAATTTGATAATGGGAATGTTTATGTATTTAAATATAATAAATAGTTAATCGCACTATTAAGTTAACAAGAATATAAAAAGGCCATTAGGGGTCTTTTTATATTTAGAAAACTTGAAAAAAATCCTAGACAAAATCTCTTTTTTAATGTAAATTTATACCACTTAAAATATTAATGTGGTACTTTAACAACAAAAAAGGGAGAGAGAAATGCCTTACATCAAACAGGAAAACAGAGCACCATATGACAAGCTTGTAGAATTAATAATCAAAAACAACATCAATCCTTTCGGAATTGACAATATTTTGGTAGAATTCTGTAAAAAGCACATAAAACCCGGCTATAATAATTACAAAAACTTTCGCGGCGAACTCCGAGAATGCCACGATGAAATTGAGAGAAGACTGTATAAACTCGACGAAACAAACTTGGGGTGTCTCGATTGGCCCACAATGTCTGAAAAAAACAAAAAAAATATCATCGCAGCCATGGCTAAAATAATCAAAGTAGACGGTGATCTGAACTATACTCTTTTTAAACTAGCAAAAATTCTCAAGCAAAAAGGTTATTCAGCAATAATATCTTTTAATGTTATGCTTTATACGGCCGAAAAAAGAATATTATCTGAATTAATTGTGCCGTACGAAGATGAAAAAATCAAAGAGAATGGAGATGTATCATGAATAAACGAGGAAAACTCATCTGGGCTACCGGCATTTCCGGATGCGGCCGGAAAGAGTATCTGGACAAGCTGAAAAAATTATGTGGAAAACAAAATAAAAAAATTAAAATTTATAATGTCGGCGATATCATGTTTGAAATTGCCAAAAACAATAGCATACACATAACTCACGAAAAAGTACTAGACACCCCCCAACCAACACTTAATGCTCTGCGAGCAGCTGTTTTTGAAAGAATTTTGGGTCAAATTAATCAAGACCTTGAAAAAAATGATATAGTCATTATCAATGTGCATACTGTCTTTTTTTGGAAAGATTATTGGCTTTCAGCATACAATGTTCAATACATCAGAAAATTCAATCCTGATATGTTTATTAATTTTATTGATTCTGCGGATAAAATACTGGAAAGACTCCAAAGAAAGGGGCAATGGAAAAACCAGGGCCTTACTGAACAAATTGTCTGGCTTTGGCAAAATATGGAATACAACAACACAGAAAACTATAAATATATATTTGATGAAATTAAATCATTCCACACCATCCCCAAAGACCAGCCGGAAGAAACTCTTTATTATTTAATATTTGAACCATGGCGTCCTATTGTTTATGCGCAAATGCCTATTTCTCATTTGGATGAACAAGAGCTGGAAAAAGTGCATGAATTTATCAGGTGGCTGTGGAAATATTTTATCATTATTGATCCGTTGACAATTGATATTAAATATTCCAAAGCGGAAAACGAAGCGGATATGCGCGCCAGAAATAATCAAACTGTTATTCGAGATCGCTACTGGCATATCGGGCAATGCGAACTTTGCATAGCTTACTTCGTAAAAATAGTATTTACTGCCGGGGTGGTAGATGAAACCAGGGAAGCAATAGATACTAATAAAGACATCTATTGGATATTTCCCAAGGATCCCGGTCCATTTGAAAAATATTTGGTTGATCCTAAAAAAATATACCGCGACCTTGACGCTTTCAAAAAACATGTCGAAGATGTAATGGTCCCGGAAATTGAAAAGAGAAAAGAGAAATATTTAAATAAGGAGAAATAAATGTCCAAAGAATTAATTGACATCAAAGCATATATAGCTACGGCTACTCGTACAAAAAAAAGAAGCGATATGATGGCTAATGCTATCCTTAAAGTAATTCAGGAAAAACCAATCAATACGGTAAACCATAAAGCTTTTCACCTTGCCATGGAAAAAATAAAAGAAAGAAGCAATATGATGGCTAATGCTTTTATTAAAATAGCGGAAAAAGAGGAAAAATGAACAAACACAAAGGATTAAGAGGATTGCTTGGTGAAGGGGCTTATAATGCCGCCAAAGAACAAACTGCAAAAAAACTAACAAACCTAAAAGAAGTCTTATTTGAAGCAGAAGAAGAAAAATCGATCGTGCCCTGGAATGCAGACCAAGACTTTTTTCATAATGATGTTGTGTGGTTCATGCGCCTTGATAATCGATTCATGGTTGAAGTCAGGCTTTTAAACGATCAGCTAATACCCTTATCGACAAAAATATATATATTTGATCACAATAACAATGATGAGCTGATTCACAGCGTGCCGGTCGGCTTTATGCTTCTTTCCCACAATAAACCAACTATAGACGATATAAAATTCTGGCAAGATCAAGCCGCTAATTATATTGATAGAAATATATTAAAAAGATTTGATACTTATTAATCTAAAAACTCAAAAACCGCCTTGAAAAAGGCGGTTCTTTTTATAAAGATGATTAATCATGCTACTTGTTACGTGTTATCTGTTACTTATCATATACCGGATTCATCTTCCTAAGCCTTTTGATAATTGGAGCTAATTTTTTCACAACCGTCCTGATATCTGTTTCCGTATTATGCTTTCCCAGTGTAAAACGAATAGAGGTGTGTGCTATTTCTGTCCTGATTCCCATGGCAATCAAAACATGTGAAGCTTTGAGGCTTCCGGATGAGCAGGCCGAACCGGTAGATACCGCTATTCCCTCTAAATCCAAAGCTAGCAGCACCGACTCTCCTTCTGCGCCAGGAAAAGAATAATGAGCATGTGCGGGCGTGCTATTTTTCCTATCGGTATTCAAAATCGCATCTGGAATATTTTTTTCAATTTCCGATACCAGCAAGTCCCTCATTTTGGCTACTTTTTTATTATCTTTTTCCTGATTTTTCTTGTCTAATTGAACAATGGCCGCGCCAAGACCCACAATACCAGAGCTATTGTATGTCCCGCTGCGCAAATTTCCTTCCTGATGCCCCCCTCTTTGCAGCGACTTAATTGGCACCCCCTTTTTAACATAAAAAGCGCCTACACCCTTTGGTCCATAGATTTTATGCGCTGACATAGATAACATGTCCACATAATTCCAATTAACATCACATTGTACAAAATTAATAGCCTGAGTAGCATCACTGTGAAAATAAATAGGCGTGGGTTTTTCCCCTCTTTCTTTTGGGCGAGTATTATTCCAATTTTTTAATTTTCTCTCATTGTGCTTTTTGATAATTTTTCCAATCTCACGAATCGGCATTATGGCCCCCACCTCGCTATTAGCCCACATAATAGATACTAAAACCGTATTATCCTTGATTGCTTTCCTAACTTCTTCTGCGTCAACCGCGCCATTAGCCTTAACCGGCAAATATGTGACCTCAATTCCCGTCTTTACCATCTCCATACAAGGCTCTAAAACAGCATCATGTTCCACAATAGAGGTAATAATATGCATTTTTTCCACACCTCTTTCCCGGAGAGCGCCAATCAAACCCTTAATTGCCAAATTATCGGATTCAGTAGCTCCACTAGTAAATATAACCTCGCTAGGCCCGCAATGCAAATAATTAGCCACCTGTTCCCGTGCTTTATCTGTGCCAGTCAAAGCATCTGCTCCAAAAGAATGAATAGAAGATGCATTACCGAAGCAATCGCTAAAGTAAGGCAACATCGCCTTAAAAACATTCTTGTCTACCGGAGTAGTGGCGCTATGGTCTAAATATATTTTTTTCATAAAAAACTCTTTCATTACGAGCAAAGCGTGGCAATCTCGTTATAAGCTTAATTCATGAGATTGTTTCGTCGTTTCACTCTTCGCAATGACAAATATATTAAATTGTTAAAATGTTAAAATGTTTGTGTGTTAAAATGATTACATTTTTATTACTTCCTTAACATCCGGAATAGCTTTCTTTAGTTCAGCCTCTACTCCTTCTTTTAATGTTATTTGCGACATCGGACAATGGGTGCACATGCCCATCATAGATACTTTTACAATTCCCCTTTCGGCATCCCATTCCACAAATTCAATATCGCCGCCATCAGCTTGTAAACTGGGGCGAATTTCCTCCAAAACTTTTTTTATTTTTTCTTCAATATTTTTTTCTGACATATTTTTTATTATATTAATTATTAATATTAATTTTTTGTAAACCTTTAACCTACCTCTGATCCTTATAATTCTCAATCGCTTTATGAAGCGCATCTACACCCAAAACCGAACAATGAAGCTTTGGCGCCGGAAGTCCGCCCAACTCATCTATCAATTGATTCTTTGTAATCTTCAAAGCCTCATCAATAGTTTTGCCTTTTACCATGTCGGTAAGGGCGGATGATGAAGCAATAGCCGCCGCGCAGCCCAAAGTTTCAAACATTACATCTGTAATGATATTATTTTTTACTTTTAAATAAAACTTGACTACATCGCCGCAGGCCTGGCTGCCGTCCTCGCCCACAGCACTAGCGTCATCCATTTTTCCCTGATTATGGGGATTTTGAAAATGTTCTAATACTTTTTTGGAATACATATATTTCAAGCGCAAAGCTAATAACTTTGGAGTCGCTTTGCGACATTAATTAATAAATAAAAACCTCTGTTCCCATTGGCGCCCAATTATACAAAAACTCTGCATCTCCCACCCCCAGACGGATACATCCGTGAGAAACGGGTTTACCTAAATGATCCACCCCTTCTTTGTATCCGCCCGGCCACTCCGGAAGTTCGTGGATTCCGAAATATCCGTTTTGCAGGCTCATCCAGTATGGCATCCATAGTCCGTATTTAGCTGACCACGCTTTTTTATCTTTATAATCAACTTTAAAATGTCCTTTAGGTGTCTCCATTCCCGGCTTTCCGGTAGACACCACAAACTCTTTTATGGCTACATCTCCTAAAAAATATTTCAAATTTTGCCTGCCAGTATCAATCTCTATTCTTTTTTTCAAAACAATTTTTTCCGTACTTAGGGGGTCATAACCATTATCTATCTCTTCCATGTCGATATACCCATCGCCATCCGTATCTTTGTTTTTTAGGTTAGTGTGAAATTTTAATTCCATTCTATCGGACAAGCCGTCGCCGTCCAAATCATTTTCTTCCAAAGTAATAAGGAGGGAATTGTGAGGCGAAAAACCGAAATTGAGCTCTGTCCAATCAGAATATCCGTCCCCATCCGTATCGCGATTATAAGGATCAGTATAATAGACTCCTGTTTCATCTTTATCGGGCACGCCATCCAGATCGGAATCCAATAATAAATTAGCGGAAACAGGAAAAGCGAATAGAATTAAAAATATAATTGTAAAAAAATACCGCATAACAAACTAAAATCTAATAGCTAAAAACTAAAAGCAACAACTTAAAATTAAAAATTTTAATTATATACTTTAAAATCTAAATTGTTATTTTTTATTTTAACTCTTGATTATTCACTTACTTATATCTTTCAGCTTTATTCCCTTTAAAGTATCATTTATAGCCTTTTGCACTTTAACCAAGACTAATGTTGCTCCGCATTTACAATTCTTACCACAATACACCTTTCCACTTTCATCCACACAATGAAAAGGGGACATTTTACCCTCCAAAGACTTTACAATGTCAAAAACAGTAACTTCTTTTGGATCACGAGCCAAAGCATATCCGCCGCTTGATCCTTTTTCCGCCACTATTAAATCTTCTTTTTTTAATTTTGCAAAAAGTCTTTCTAAGTATTTGGAAGAAATACCCTCGGCTTTCGCAATGCTGGCAATAGATATTTTTTCTTTTTGCCAATATTTAGACAAATAAATCATCGCCCTCAACCCATAAGTTGTTCTTGTTGAAAATTTCATTTATTTTAAAACTATATCCTACTAATTTAGTTGGTATTTTAATAATATCATATCAAAAAAATATGTCAAATTTTTAAAAATTTTAAAAACCGCTCTATTTGATAGAACGGTTTTATTTTTTTATAAAAGTTTACTGGCCAGATCGGCAAGCTCCGATCTTTCGCCCTTTTCGAGGTTAATGTGGGCATACAATTTTTGCCCTTTCATCTTTTCGATCAGGAAACTGAGTCCGTTAGTCTGGCTATCCAGATAAGGATGATCTATTTGAAAAATATCTCCGGTAAATACAAACTTAGTACCCTCACCAGCGCGAGTCACAATGGTTTTTACCTCGTGCGGTGTTAAGTTTTGAGCTTCATCCACGATAAAAAAAACTTTGACGATGCTTCGTCCCCTGATATAGGATATGGGGGTAATGACAATTTTTTCTTCTTCAATCAATTGCTTGATTTGTTTAGAACCAGCTTGTTTATCATTAAACTGGCCCTGGATTACGGAAAGATTGTCATACAAAGGCTGCATATAAGGATCCAGCTTAGACGCCACATCGCCGGGCAAAAATCCTATATCTTTATTACTTAGAGGTACTATAGGTCGGGCAAGGAATATTTGACGATAGTGTTGTTTATTCTCAAGTGCCGCCGCTAAAGCCAGGAGGGTTTTACCAGTACCTGCCTTTCCGGTTACAGTCACTAAAGGAACATCTCGGTTAAGCATAGCGTTTAATGCAAATTTCTGCTCGACATTCCTGGGCTTAATACCATAACAGGCGTCCGGCTTAACTGGGTTCAAAAAATCTTTTTGAGAGTCAAAACAGGCTAATGCCGATGTGGAACCCGACTTTATAATAACATTCTCATTCGGATACAACTTAATATCAGCCCCCAAGCGCTGCGTATTAACAGGCTTAGAACCCTGAAATAAATCTGAAAAAATATCAAAATCAACATTATCAAAAGTTCTGATGCCGGTATAAAGTCCGGAAACATCCTTTACTGATTTTGATTGATAATTTTCTGTTTTGATGCCAATGGACCTGGCTTTAAGGCGCAGGTTTACGTCTTTAGTTACAAAGATAACCGGTTTTCTCTCTTTTCGACTCAGACAATAAACAGTATTTAAAATCCGGATATCCGAATTAATTTCCTGAAAATTATCTTTAATTTTTTGATCCAAAGGAAATTCAAGAATCGTCCTGATTATTCCCTGACCGCCGTCAATAGGAACTCCCTGGTCTGATAATTTGCCATCTTCAAACAGCGCATCAAAGGTTCTCAAAAAATCACGCGCGTTGGCGTTAATAATGTCATTCCCCTTTTTGAACCTGTCTAATTCTTCAATAACAGCTATCGGTATTGCTATTTCATTGTCTTTAAAATTGTAAATACAAGCGCTGTCATGAAGAATAACATTGGTATCTAAAACAAAAATTTTGGTTTTTGCCATTAAAAAGCCTCCTTTGTAACTATGATTAAATAAAATTTAAAAAATACGTTTTTTCTTCATTTTTAAAGGACTTTTGTTGCCAAAATCTTAGCAAATTTTTAACTGTCTGTCAAGGTATTGACATTGGGTATTTATTCATGTATTATGACAATATAGATAAAACCGCTCGGCAAGAGCTGTTTTTAATTACCATGAATTAACAATCCAAATCTACAAATAATTCGCATAATTCGAATTCGCTATATTCTCATAAAATTTGTAGATTCGCATTATATTAACATGAATAAACTTACAAACTACATTCAAGGATCCGTACAAGAAATGAAAAAAGTAACCTGGCCAACTAAAAAAGAGGCTAAAAATTACACATTTTTAATTATTGGTATTTCTCTTTCCATGGCCATATTTCTGGGTGCGCTGGATTATATTTTTTCCTTTGGACTAGAATTACTTTTAAAATAGTTTTTTCACTTCGTAAACCCGCGCTACTCCGCCAGCTGGCGGATGCGGGACATACGAATTAAATATTTAAATTAATATTAAGAATCTAGAAACAATATTCGCATAATTCGAAATTCGATATATTCGCATATTAATTTATAGATTCGCATTATTATATATTATGGCTAAACAAAACTTAAACCAAGGAAGACGATGGTATGTTTTGCACACTTACTCCGGTTATGAGGAAAATGTAGAAAAAAACTTAAGACAAAGAATTGAATCCATGGATATGGAGGACAAGATTTTTAATATTTTAATTCCGGTTGAAAAAAAGATAAAAATCAAAAACGGAAAAAGAACTGTAAAAGAAGAAAAAATATTTCCGGGTTATGTAATGATTGAAATGATTGTAACCGATGATTCTTGGTATGTGGTTCGAAACACGCCGAATGTAACCGGCTTTATCGGCACCGGTACCATTCCCACCCCGATTAGCGACAAAGAGATAAAAGCACTGCAAAAAAGAATGGGCGTGGAAGAACCAAAATTCAAAATTGATGTTTCTGTCGGCTCCCCCGTCCGCATTATCGATGGTCCGTTCAAAAATCTGGAAGGTAAAATCACCAATATTGACGAAGCAAAAGGAAAAATTAAAGTGCTTGTATCTATGTTTGGTCGAGAAACACCAGTAGAGCTGGATTTCTTGCAAATTAAAAAAATATAAACTCAGTGAAAAATAAAAAGTTCATAAAATCTATAAGGTCACTAATAAGTCGCTTCGCGACATTTAAAATAATAAATTATTCTAGTGCTCTATTGTGAGCTTGCTTCTCTAGAAAATATAAAGAAAGTACAAAGTTTATAAATAAATAACTTTCAACTTTATAAACTTTTAACTTTCAACTAAAATACTATGGCAAAAAAAATATTAACAGTTATAAAATTACAAATTAAAGGTGGGCAAGCTAACCCGGCGCCTCCTGTGGGACCCGCTCTCGGACAACACGGAGTACAGATTCAAGACTTTTGTTCCAAGTTTAATGACGCCACTAAAGATAAAATGGGAGACATTGTACCGGTAGAAATAACCGTTTTTGAAGACCGAACCTTTACTTTTGTTACAAAGACTCCTCCAGCAGCAGAGCTTATAAAAAAAGCGGCAAAAATTCAAAAAGGATCAGGAAAACCGCTTGCTGAAAAAATAGGATCTATCACCCAGGATCAACTTAAAGAAATTGCAGAGATCAAGCTTCCGGATTTAAACACCAACGACATTGAACAAGCTAAAAAGATCATCGCCGGAACCGCCAGACAAATGGGGGTAGAAATAAAATAGAACTCAAACACACAAACATTTTAACATAACAATGTGTCATTCTGAACGAAGTGAAGAATCCCGCGACCTATAACGATATTCTTCGCTCCGCTCAGGATGACACACGGGTAATTAAATTAATTTGTGGGAGAAAAAAAATTTCGAATTATTTTTTTTCGCCACTACCACGAAAATATGGCAAAAAAACAACAAAAAACAATTGAAAAAACTGTAGAAACAACTGATTCACAAGAGTTTAACAAATTAAACACCTACAGGGTTGAACAAGCTATCAAATTTACCAAGCAGTTATCTAGGGCAAAATTTGATGCATCGGTTGAAGTTCATTTCCGACTGGGAATCGACCCTAAAAAAGGAGAACAGCAAATCAGAACCGCTGTCAGCCTTCCTCATGGAACCGGTAAAACGGTAAAAGTAGCCGCTTTTGTATCAGACGATAAAATTAAAGCCTGTCAGGAAGCCGGAGCCGATTTTGTCGGCGGTGAAGATTTGATCACCGAAATTAAAAAAACTGAAAAAACAGATTTTCAAGTAGCGGTTGCGGAGCCTATTATGATGAAAAACTTGGCGCAAATCGCAAAAATTCTTGGCACCCGCGGACTGATGCCTTCTCCAAAAAATGAAACCGTAACTCCAAATCCGGCAAAAGCTATAGTTGAACTTAAAAAAGGAAAAGTAAGCTTTAAAAACGATGATACTGGAAATGTGCATGTAGTAATCGGAAAGGTATCATTTGATGACAAAAAATTACTAGAAAATTACGAGACCATTCTGGAAACCATCAAAAAAGTAAAGCCGGCCAAAGCTAAAGGTATATATATCCGAAACATATCCATTTCATCATCAATGGGACCCGGAGTAAAAGTACAAGTAGCAAAGTAAATTTTTTATTCAAAAAATTTACCAGCATAAAATTGAAAATCCATAAATTTAAATAAAAACAAGAGTTCATTTAAACTCTTGTTTTTTTATAAAATAATCTTAGCTTTATAAACTTTTAATTCGTAAATTTTGCATATTCTCAAATAGGTTTTACGGCTCCGTGGGCTACGCTTTCATTCATGCCGGCTGATGTAATTTCAATAAAATCAGCTTTTCCTCTTAATGACTCTATATCAGCAGAGCCGGTATAAGTCATACCTGAAGCAAGACCCCCAAGAAGCTTGTCAACAATCGTCTTTACATTACCCTTATACGGCATTAATGTCATCGCTCCTTCTACGTGGACATTTTCTGTAATCTCCTTCCCGTCCAACTTCATTTTTTTAACAGTAGCCCGATAGCTGGCCATGCCGCGATATTCTTTAAATTTCTTTCCATCTTGTTCAATTATTTCTCCGGGGGTTTCATCGGTACCGGCAAATAATGAGCCCAGCATTACTGTATCTGCTCCGGCGCCAATAGCCTTGGTTAAATCCCCCGGCATTTTAATTCCCCCGTCAGCGCAAACCGGTACCCTTCCCTGAGTAGCCTCGTAAACATCCATCAAAGCTGTAATCTGAGGAACACCTGCTCCGGTCATTATTCTGGTAGTGCAAACCGCCCCCGGACCAATACCGACTTTAATAGCATCGGCTTTTTTGCTGATAAAATACTCAGCCGCATCCTTAGTAGCAATATTGCCGACCATAACATCAATTTTAGGATGATTTTCCTTAATCCAGTCTAATGTTTTCCCGGTTCGTTTAGAGTGTCCATGAGCCACATCCAAAACCAATATATCTACACCGGCTTTTTCAAGAAACGGAACTCTTTCCTTAAAATCATGTTCTTTGATGCCAATCGCCGCTCCCACCAACAAGCCTTCTTTTTTAACGAGTTGAACCTCTCTCATTTGATCCTCTATAGTCAAAAATCTATGAATAACCCCCAATCCCCCCATTTTGCCAATAGCGATAGCCATTTTTGATTCACAAACAGTATCCATATTAGCCGCAATAATCGGTATATCTATCATATGATTTTTAGATACTCTGGTCCTAAATTTAACATCACTCCTGGATAATATTTTATTATATTTAGGAACTATCAATAAATCATCATAAGAATAGCCCTTATTTATAATTCTCGCCATATATTTTAAATTTAATTATAAAAACTTTACTTATCACCCCTAGTATTATATAATTAAATAAAATTTATGTCTATTTCCAAGGGGGTAAAAATGAAAAGTTGGGAATTATTAAAAAAAATTAATGAAATAAGAATAATCGCTTTTGACAACATTGAAGATTTACTAAAGCATCTTGAAAAAAAACGAAAAGATAATCCATGTGATAACTGAGGAATAAGTTTTACGATCTTAGTTAAGGTCGCGCATCAAGAAGGAATCAGTAGAAAAGAATTAAAAAATGTTCTTTATACAAATGACAAAACTATTGATGATGCTATTAATGATAACAGAATAAAGACCATAGCTTCGCCTGACGGAGACCCTGATAAAGAAAAATATTATCTTAGCCGGCAAGGCAAAAAATGGTTAAAACAATTAGAAGAATGCTTAAAATAATCAAAAAATAGCTCCGAAAATCGGAGTTTTTTCTTATTATTCAACTTGTCATCAGTATTTGCTCTAATTATTAGTATTTGGTAAAATTTAATTACTAATATATAATCAATAAATATATGAAACACGACAAAAGACTTGGTTATTTTTCCTGGGATGATACTTTTATGAACATGGCTATTGTGATTGCCCAGCGCTCTAAAGACCCCAATACCCAAAATGGAGCTTGTGTAGTAAATAACAATAACCTGATTATCGGCGTAGGCTACAACGGTTTTCCTAGAGGATGCCATGACGATGATCTGCCATGGGAAAGAGAAGGCGATTTCTGCAACAATAAATATGCCTATGTTGTTCATGCTGAAGAAAACGCCCTACTAAATGCTAACTCTGATACCAATGGTAGCAAAATTTATTGCACCCTCTTTCCCTGCAATGAATGCACTAAAGTAATAATCCAAAAGGGGGTAAAAGAAGTCATTTATGATTCAGATAAATACCACGACAGCGATATCTGCCAGGCCTCCAGAAAAATGCTGGATATGGCCGGAATAAAATATAGGCAATTTACTCCAAAGAAAAAAATAGAGTTTGTTGGTCATGAATAAATTAAAATTTTAGTCAAAAATTTATAAAGCTTATTCCCCCAAAGCGAATCAATCAAAATATTTAATTAATTTTTACTGATTGAAAGGTTTATAAAAGTTAAATAAACATCCGCGTTAAATCCGCGTACTAATCAGCGTAAAATCCGCGGCCAAACCGTCTGGCGCGCACTAAACTTTGACTTAAAAACAACTTAATATAAAAAAATAACCATAAATTAAAACCATGCAAGAATATCTAACACTTTTAAAAACCATTAAAGAAAAAGGCACCGATAAAGGCGATCGCACCGGTACTGGTACTCGCAGTCTTTTTGGCTATCAGATGCGCTTTGACCTTTCCCGAGGCTTTCCTCTCTTAACCACTAAAAAAGTGCATTTAAAATCAATTATCCATGAACTACTTTGGTTCCTATCAGGCGACACGAACATTAAATACCTAAACGATAACGGCGTAACCATCTGGGATGAATGGGCCGATGAAAACGGCGACCTGGGGCCGATCTACGGCAAACAATGGACCGCGTGGGAAGCCAATAACGGCACCAAGATAAATCAAATTGAAGATGTTGTTAATAGAATAAAAAACAATCCGAACGACAGAAGGATAATAGTCAGCGGCTGGAATGTCGGCGACCTGCAGAGCCTGATATCCGGAAAAAAAACCGCCCCCCCGCCCTGCCATACCCTGTTTCAATTTTATGTGGCCGACGGCAAGCTTTCTTGCCAGCTGTATCAAAGAAGTGCAGATGTGTTTTTAGGCGTGCCATTCAATATTGCCTCATACGCCCTATTAACGATGATGGTGGCGCAGGTTACAGGGCTTGAGCCCGGAGATTTTGTGCATACTTTCGGCGATGTGCATATTTATAACAATCATGTTGATCAAGTAGAAACTCAACTGGCTCGCGCCCCGCGCCAACTACCGACCATAAAAATCAATCCGAATATCAAAAATATTAATGACTTTAAATACGAAGATTTTGAACTCATCGGCTACGATCCGCATCCAGGAATAAAGGCGCCGATAGCCATCTAATTTACTCATTCTAGATAAATTGAACCTGCTCTAAATTTAAAATCTAAATTGCTGTAACAAGAAAGATTTAAGAAGTAAGATTTATGATTTAAGAATAAATTAAAAAATATTCTTTTAGTAATTACTCTCTTGAATCTTAAATCATAAATCTTAAATCTCTGCCGATAGGCAGAAAACCTATGAAAATCACATTAATGATGGCTATAACCATGGACGGTAAAATAGCCAAAAACGACAAACACTTTCCTGATTGGACAAGCCCGGAGGATAAAAAATTATTTGCCAAAATTTCCAGAGAACACGGCGTAGTAATGATGGGAGAAAAAACTTTTGCCACCTTTCCGGCTCCCCTTCCCGGCAGGCTGAATGTTGTTTTTACTTTAAATAAAAATCCAAAAAAAACTGAAGGCGTAAAGTGGGTGTCGGGCGATATAGAGAAAATATTAAAAGAACTGGAAGAAATGGGATACGCTAAAGCGCTACTTGGCGGCGGCGCATTCCTCAATACCACCTTTTTGGAAAAAAAACTAATTGATGAGATCATTGTAACCGTAGAACCGAAAATATTCGGCAGTGGCATTTCTCTTTTCGGCGGAGATTTTAATATTGATTTAAAATTGTTAGAAGTTAATAAAATAAATAAAAATACGGTAATTCTAAAATATAAAGTGGTGTATTAAATTAAATCTTAGTCATTCTGGGTAAAGCAAAGAATCTCGTCAAATTATAATTATCGTTATTCACGAGATTTTTTATTCCACTGTGCTACATTCAAAATGACAATAATTTATATATGAAAAAAATAATCATCGGTCTTACCGGACAAATGTCATGTGGCAAGGGTACCGTGGCCGAATATTTAGAAAAAAAATACGGTGCCAGCACTTATCGTTTTTCTTCCATGCTTCGTGATGTTCTGAATAGATTGTATTTAGAAATCACCAGGCACAACATGCAAACCCTTTCTACTCTGATTCGAAAAAATTTTTCCGAAGACTTGATGGCCCGTGTCATGGCCAAAGATGTAAAAAGCGACAATAATAATTTAATAGTAATAGAGGGAATTCGCAGAATGGCCGATATTAAATATCTACAAGAACTAGAAAATTTTAAATTAATAAGTATTGAAGCTGATTCTAAGGTTCGATATGAACGACTCACTAAACGAACCGAAAATAAAGGGGATACTGAAAAAACATACAAAGAATTCATGGATGACCACAAAACAGAGGCTGAATCAGAAATTCCCAAAACCATGGAACATGCCGATATTATAATCAATAATAATGGCGATTTAAAAAAACTTTATAAACAAATTGACGATTTGATAAATACTTGATTTTGTTAACTTGATATCATTTTAATAATCAGATATAATAATTTCAATAAGGAGGAGTGCATTATTGCACTCTTTTAATATATATGACAAAAACTACAGGAAAATTCATTGTAATCGACGGCACAGACGGTTCCGGAAAGGGAACACAGACTCGTCTTCTGGTGGAAAAACTGGAATATGCCGGATACAATGTAGAGCTGGCTGACTTCCCCCAATATGGTAAAAAATCAGCCGGGATGGTAGAAAAATATTTAAACGGCGCCTATGGCAACGCGCATGAAGTCGGTCCCTACCGAGCTTCTGTTTTTTTTGCTGTAGATAGGTATGATGCTAGCTTTCAAATTAAAAAATGGCTCAATGAAGGCAAAATCGTAATATCTAATCGTTATGTTACGGCAAACATGGGACATCAGGGTGGAAAAATAAAAAACTCCGAGGAAAGAAAAAAATATCTTGATTGGCTCTACAAACTTGAGTATGAAATATTCAATATTCCCAAACCTGATTTAAATATTATATTACATGTAGATGCAGCCATTGCTCAAAAATTGATAGATCAAAAAGAAGAACGCGAATATCTGCACGGAGCCAAACGCGACATTCATGAAGCGGATATCAACCACCTGCGCGATGCTGAACAGGTATATCTGGAAATTGCTAAAACCTTTCCTGATTTTGAACTCATAAAATGCACCAAAGAGGGAAACATTTTGACGCGCGAAGAGATAAATTATATGCTCTGGGAAAAAGTAGCTCATTTGATAAATTCCAACGGCAATCATCCTATTTATATAAACTACAAACACTTAAAGAACATAGAAAAAGATATTGAAAATCGCCACAACAGTTTTGTGGAAAAAGTTAAAAAAATATCTAATTATTCTGCTTATTATACCAACCAAAACATAAAACACAAAAAACAAACAACAGAAAAAATCCTTGGGAACAGTGATTTCCCCCACCTAAAAATTGAAAGGGTGTCTAGTATTGCTAAATTACCAACTCGTGCCTATAAACACGACATTGGCTATGATATTTATTCAGTAGAATTTCATTCTCTTGTTCCCGGGGAACAATATATTGTCAGAACCGGCATTAAAATGGAGATGCCCAATGGCTTTGCCGGTTTAGTGTGGGATAAAAGCGGCGTAGCCAAAGATGGCGTTCATGTCTTGGGCGGAGTTTATGATCCGGGATACCGCGGAGAAGTAACAGTTACCGTGCGTAATCTGGGAGATGAAATATACCATATCGCACCAGGACAAAAAATAGCCCAGCTGCTTTTCCATAAAGTGGAACTGCCGGAAATAATCGAAGACAAAGTAAACGAAAATACGGAACGCGGAGCAGGACGACACGGCAGTTCAGGATTATTTTAAAATTTTAATGTCATTCTAGGGGGAGCGAAGCAACTGACAGAATCCCGTTCCATAAAAATATAAAGAAATTCTATCACTCCACCCCAGAATGACATTAAAAATTAAATTCACAAAGGAGGTATGCATGTTCTTTAAATACAAACCGCAAAACTACCCTGGTTACTTAGTGGTTATTGACGGTACGGACGGATCGGGAAAAGAAACGCAAACTAAACTTTTGGCCGAAAGACTGGAAAAAGAAGGACTTAAAGCAAAAATAGTTGATTTCCCGCAATATGGAAAAAAATCAGCAGGATCGGTAGAAGAGTATTTAAATGGTAAATACGGGGATGCTGATACTGTAGGTCCTTGGAAAGGATCTATTTTTTATGCTTTAGATCGCTACTCTGCCAGTTTCGAGATCAGAAAACTATTAAAGGAAGGGTATATAATCCTATCAAACCGATATGTAGCAGCCAACATGGGGCATCAGGGCGGTAAAATTAAAAACATTCTAAAACGAAAATTTTTCTTTAAGTGGCTCTATTGGTTGGAATATAAATTCTTTCATATCCCCTTTCCCGATCTAAACATCATCCTGCACGTTGAAGCGTCAATCGGACAAAAATTAGTCGACAAAAAAAATGCGCGCGACTATGTAAGCGGCAAAAAAAGAGATATCCATGAAGCTGATCTGAATCACTTAAAAAAGGCTGAAAAAATATATTTAGAAATACCAAAATCATTGCCAGGATTCACATTAATTGAATGTACTGAAAATAATACGATTCTCTCCAGAGAAAAAATTCATGAAATGGTATATAAAACTTTAAAACAAAAATTGGATTTTTTATGATTCATAATTTAAAATAGAAAAAATGGAAGTAAAAATACTTCCTTTTTTTATTTGATTTTTAGGTTCTTTTGGGGTAGAATATTAGTATTAAAATAAACTAAAAAATAAAAGTGAAAATCTAAGAGTAATCTTATGAAATATGATGTAATTATCGGTTTAGAGATACATGCCGAATTAAATACTAAATCTAAAATGTTTTGTGCTTGTAACAATAACATTGAAAACAAGAAGGCTAATGCCAATACCTGCCCTATCTGTCTGGGTCACCCAGGAACCTTGCCTGTTCCCAATAAAGAGGCCGTAGAATCAACCATTCTTACGGGTCTTGCCTTGAATTGCAAAATTAACCAAATTACCAAATTTGACCGTAAAAACTATTTCTATCCAGATCTACCCAAGGGATACCAAATATCTCAGCTCGATCTTCCGATTTGTTATGACGGACATATTAATATTGATGATCAACAAGTTAAAATTACCAGAATACATTTGGAAGAAGATACCGGCAAGTCAACCCATCCAAGCGGCAAAGATTATTCACTCTTGGATTTTAACCGCGCCGGCACGCCTCTCATGGAAATGGTCACCGAACCCACCATACCTAATGCCGAAATTGCTAAAAAATTCTGCCAGACATACCAGCAGATCCTGCAGTATTTAAAAATCAGCGATGCCAACATGGAAAAAGGAGAAATGCGCTGCGAAGCCAATATCAGCCTGCAAGAAAAAGGAAAGTGGAAATATAAAGGAAATTGTGAAATTGTGCCGATCGGAGATTATAAGCTGAACAAAAAAACCGAAGTAAAAAATATAAATTCTTTCCGCGCCTTGGAAAAAGCTATAAATTATGAAATTGAAAGACAAGCAAAATTATTGGATGATGGAGAAAAAATACTTCAGGAAACCCGCGGATGGAATGATGACCAAAATAAAACTATTAGCCAAAGAATTAAAGAAACCAGTGCGGATTACCGATATTTTCCAGAACCGGATATTCCGTCTTTTCGAATATCTTCGACAAAAATAGAAGAAATCCAGGCGCGTCTCATTGAAATGCCGCACGACAAGAAAAAAAGATTTATGGAACAATACGATTTCAGCAAAGATACCGCCGAACTTTTGGTCAGTGATAAGAATCTGGCCCACTACGCGGAAAATGTTATTTCGGAACTTCGGGCGTGGATAGATTCCACCGGAGACTCATGGGAAAGACAAAAGAAAAAATTGGCTAAAATAACATCAAATTGGCTTACCAGCGAACTATTAAAGCATCTAAAAAATGATAAAAAAAATATCAAAAATATCAAAATAACTCCGGAAAATTTTGCCGAACTTTTGAGCTTGATTTATCAGGATAAGATTAATTCTTCAGCCGGACAAAGTATATTGGAAATTATGTACAAAAATGGCGGGGATCCGACAGATATTATGAAAAATTTGGGATTAGAGCAACTTGATGATGAAGGCGCTCTAAAAACAGTGGTTAAGGAAATAATAGAAAAAAATCCGAACCAGACGGCAGAGTATAGAAGCGGAAAAGAAAACATACTACAATTCTTTGTTGGACAAGCAATGGCTGCTACCAAGGGAAAAGCTAATCCCAAAAAATTAATTGAATTATTTAAAGAACTGCTATAATAAAACTAAAAAAATAATAAATGAAAACTGCAGTAATCGCCTTAGGAGGCAACGCCCTTCTTCAAAGCGGAGAACAAGGGACAATTAAACAACAGGAAAAAAATGCATACAAAACATGTGCTGATTTAGTGAAACTTTTAAAGAATAAATACAGACTGGTCATTACCCATGGAAATGGTCCCCAAGTTGGCAACATCCTGCTTCGCAACATGGCTGGTTTTGAAAAATTCAACATACCGCAGATGCCCCTTGATGTTTGCGTAGCCGATTCTCAGGGTGGAATCGGTTATATGATAGAGAGGCAGCTAAAAAATATATTAAATAAAGAAAAAATAAACAAAAACATAATAACCCTGATTACCCAAGTGCTAGTAAACAAAAAAGATCCTGCATTCAGCAGCCCATCAAAACCAATTGGTCCTTTTTATACTGAAGAAAATAAAGAAAAACTAAAAAAAGAATTTGGGTGGCAATTTATAAATGACGAAAAACGCGGCGGGTGGCGCCGACTTGTAGCCTCCCCTGCCCCGATTGAATTCTTGAATCAAAAAATCATAAAAGATTTATTTTTAAAAGGGAATGTTGTGATTGCCTCCGGCGGCGGCGGAATCCCTATATATAAAGACAAAAAAAATAATCTTTGCGGCGTAGAAGCTGTAGTGGATAAAGATTTGGCATCAGCCCAACTAGCTTCTAAAATTGGCGCTAAAATCTTGTATATTATTACAGATGTGCCCAAGGTTTATATAAATTTTAACAAACCGAATCAAAAAGAGCTAAACCAAATATCCCTAAAGACAGCCCAAAAATATTACAAACAAGGAGAATTTGGTAGAGGCAGTATGGGTCCTAAGATACTGGCAGCTATTAATTTTATAAAGAGTGGGGGTCAAGAAGTAATTATTTCTGACTCTATAAGTTTAGATAAAAATAAGGGAACGAGAATAGTTAAATAATAATTAATCCCTTGTCATTCTGAACGAAGTGAAGAATCTTGAGAATGACGTACAATAATATTTTAACGAGATTCTTCACTACACCCAGAATGACACCTTAAACAATAAAACAACTATGAAAAATTTCATTAGCATCAATGATTTTTCCCGGGAAGAAATTTTTGAAAAAATCATCCCCGGATGCAAGTCTATGGTAGCTAAAGCCAAAACTAAAAAGCCATTAGGATGGCACCCAAGCAAAAAAGTAATTTTTGCTTTTTTTGAACCCAGCACCAGGACACTGGGGTCATATCTGGAAGCTTCCCGCCTTCTGGGGTGGCGCAATATGCAGATCAACGGCGCTGAAGCCACATCGCTCACCAAGAAAGAAAGTATGGCAAATACAGTTCGAATGTTTGCCGCACAGGGTGCAGATGTTCTGGTAATGCGCACCAAAATCGAGGGTGCGCAAAGATTTGCCGCAGAGATCCTGGAGGCTGACGACTGGAACACTTCCGTACAAAACGGCGGCGACGGCACCAATCAGCACCCCACGCAAACATTTCTCGACTTGTTGACAATCTCCGAAAAATTAGGCCGATTAGATAATTTTAAAATCGGATTTTTTGGAGATTTGAAATACGGACGCACTGTCCACTCTTTGTTGTGCGCACTAGCACATCAAAAAAATATTTCTTTGAAGCTTGCTTCTGCTCCAGAAACAGTTTTGCAGGATAGATATAAAAAAATATTTAAAAATGTGGAGGAGGGCGACTCTTTGGATATTTTAGCTGATTGTGATGTGATTTATGGATCCAGGCTTCAGGAGGAAAGATTTACAGCTGATCCTGTTTCACTTCAAAGAGCCAGAGATAGATTCAAAATTTCCCACAAACAGCTGGAAATGTTTAAAAAAGATGTGATTATTATGCATCCCATGCCTTATGTAGAAGAATTTGATCCGCAAATCAGAAAGGATTCGCGATTAATTATTGATCTGCAAGCCTGGCACGGCATTCCGACCAGAATGTTTATGCTGGAGGAAGGATACAAGAATAGAAAGAAAAAAACTCTAAACAATGAGAAACAAAAAAGTGAATTTGAAATTATCACCAAAATGAAATTGGATAAATATATGGAAGAAAGAAAAAGCAAAAAGACAGTCCATAAATATTTTATGCCGATTAACAACGGCACAGTAATTGATCATATCCCACGGGGACTTGGCATAAAAATCAGAGAATTTTTGATTAACAAAAAACTGGTCGGGGATATCGGGGTAAAACATATTATTGAAGATGTGCCCTCTAAAAAACAAAGGTTAAAAAATGTACTGGTACTTGAAGATATTTTTATTCCAAAAGAAACAATAGCCGCTATTTCTTCTTTTGCGCCGACTATTACTTTTAACATTATTAAAAACAACATCTTTCAAAAAATTAAAATCAAAAATCCGTCCATGATTTCGGGTATCGGACGATGCCCGAATGAAAATTGCATCACCAACCACGATGGAGAAGCTTCTTCTAAATTCACTCACCATAACGATAATCTATACTGCTACTATTGTGAAAAAGAATTTGAACAGCGGGAAATAATATAATCTCATAACTCGTAACAAATAACTTTATTTATTCTCCTTGTATCATTCTGAAATTCAACAATTTCAAAAGCAGGGTCCTTGCGTTCCCTGCTTTTTTATTTTTTTAATACTGAACCTTTATCTCATATGCCTCTAGGGTCTTTAATTCAAATTCTTTATCAGAAAGGAAATATCCTGTTATTTTTATAGTCTTATCTTTCTTGTCTGCTATTTTAGCTCTAATTAGAGCTTCTGCTTTGGCATTTATAGGGCGGCCACCTGCGTAACGATAGCCGCTAACATAAAAAATTTTATCGTTATTTTCACAAATTATAGCAATACTACTTTCATTAATTGATACCCCTAATGGAGTAACAGTTAATAACTCCTCGTTAATAGCTAACACAAGGCTGTTTAAACTTAAAACAAAAAAACTTAAAATTACAATAATAACTATCTTTTTCAATGTCTCTACCTCCTTTTATTTTTACTTAATAAATAGCAAAAAAATTATTTTAAAAAATTATGCACTAAAATTATAGCATCTTTCTCTGTTTTTGTCCAGTGTATTTTTTGCCCTTGCTTTTCCCAGCGCCTCAGCCAGGTCATCTGCCTCTTGGCAAACTGCCCGATCGCGATATTCAGTTTTTCCACCATATCTTCATATCCAATCTCCTTTTGCAAATACATGGAAATAAATTTATACTCTAGACCAAAAGACCGCAAACGCTTCCACGATACTCCGTGTTTGCCGTGCAATCGTTCTACCTCCCCTACCATATCTTCCTGATCCAACCGCTGAATTAAACGTTTATAAATTCTCTCCCGCAAAACTTCCATCGGCCAGGTTAATCCAATAACAAAATAATCATATCCTGACTTTCCAGCCAACAATTTATTATTATAATTTGACTGGTCCGCCTTGGGCGGATGACTTTTTAATTTCTCACTTTCCTTTTCAATCTCTATATAACGAACCAACCTTCTTTTATTCTGCCTATCGCTTTCATTTAACTTAGCTGCAAATTTAGAATTAACCCTTTTAAGCTCGGCAAAAAGTTGTTTAGAATCCTTTTTTTCCAGCTTCTCTCTTAATTTCTTGTCGCCTTTAATCGGAGACAGGTCGTACCCATCTACGATAGCCTGCGCATAAAGACCGGTCCCCCCGGCAATAATTGGTAAATTATTACGTTTAATAATATCATCCATCGCCTTATAGGCTTGTTTCTGAAACTTAGCCAGATTAAACTCTGTCTTTGGATCAACCACATCCAGCAAATGATAAGGGATCTTGATCTTTTCAGCTCTCCTATTTCTATTAATTCTTGGAACTAATCCGCCTCGGATGGACGACTTAATTTGATACTCTTCCAAATCCTTACCAGTACCAATATCCATATACCTATAAACCTGCCGGGAATCAGCGCTGATTATCTCGCCATTAAATTTATAGGCGAGTTTAACAGCCAAACCAGTCTTGCCACTGGCAGTTGTTCCCACTATGACGATAATTTTATTATTTAACATACTTAAATTAAAAATTAACAAATTATTTTTCCTGCGAGCCCGAAATCATCCGCTTTTTCGATTTTTACCGCTACAAACTCCCCTATCAAATTTCTGCCAATATTTTCAGGATTGATTATCTCTACATTTTTGTTTGTTTCGGTTCTGCCGACGAAATTACCTCTTTTATTCTTCTTGTCTATCAATATTTTATATTTTTTACCAATATATTTTTTATTGTTTCCCGCGGCTGTCCGGCGCAAAACTTCCATTAATTCTTCCTCGCGCCTCTTTTTTTCTTCTGTTTCTATATCATCCTCAAATTTCAAGGCGGCCGTTCCGGGGCGCGGGCTGTATTGGGCGATATAAGCCATATCATATTGCACTTCTTCAAAAAGTTCTTTGGTTTTGTCAAATTGCTGCCTGGTTTCTCCGGGAAAACCAACTATAATATCAGTGGTCAAAGCCACATCCGGCATCCTGTCTTTAATCTTCTTAATCAGTCCTAAATAGTGGCCCCTTGTATATCTTCTATTCATCCTATGGAGGACATCATCATCTCCGGCTTGTGCGGGCAAATGAATGTGGTGGCAAATCTTTTTACGACTTGCAATGGTTTCTATTAATTCATCACTCATGTCTTTCGGATGGCTGGTGGCAAAACGAATCCAAAAATCTCCCTTTATATCATTCACCATTTGCAACAACTTAGAAAAATTAATAACTTTTTTAGATTCGCAATCCGCATCGTTGGTATTTATAAGTACATTAGCATCACTTTTGTAACTATTTACATTTTGCGCTATCAAGGCAATTTCTTTATATCCCTTTTTAACTAAAATTTTTACCTCTTCCAATATCTCTTCCGCGCTGCGATACTTTTCTGATCCGCGCGCATAAGGCACTACGCAATAAGTACAAAAATTGTCACAACCATTGCCAATCGGCACAAAGGCGCTAAAAACAGAATTGTACTTTGGCTTTAATTTTAAATAATCATCGTTGGTTTTATATTTAGAATTATAAATTGAAGTATTACAAAAATCATCTTCGCAGTTTTCAAGCAGGGCTTTAAGTTTTTCCAATTCTTTTACCGGAAGCCAAATATCCACCTTTTCTCCGATTCTTTTTTTTACATCTTCTCTTCCGGCCAGACAGCCGGTCAAAATTATTTTCACGCTTGGATTTTGTTTTTTTAATTTGGGAATAATGCCGTAAATCCGATTTTCTGCCGATTGCCTGACTCCACAAGTAGTAATTACTACCAAATCAGCCTCTTTTTCACTAGATTCTTGATAACCCAAATTTTCTAAATAAGAAGCTATGCGCTCACTATCAGACTTGTTCATCTGGCAGCCGATTGTTATAATATGATATGTTTTGTTAGTTGTCATGTAAGTTTATTTTAACAAGAAAAGCCCTTCAAGCTTTTTGAAGTCCCCCGTCCTGCCCGCCGAATTGGAGGGAGGGGCGGTAGATAACAGTGTATATAATATTAGCCGCTTTTATTGTTGCAAATAGCAGCAGATAAAAATTCCTATATGAAAACATAAATCATTCTAGCGGACTTTTGATGTTTTTTATCGCAGGATTAGTAACTTGGGTATAAATTTGCGTGGTGCGGATATTATTATGCCCTAATAATTTTTGTACATAACGCACATCCGTACCATTTTCTAAAAGATGGGTGGCGAAACTGTGTCGCAGTGAATGAAAGGTTGCATCTTTATTGATATTAGCTTTTTTTAAAGAATTTTTAAAGGTTTTTTGCAGAGAAGTAGTTGTCATCTTTCCACTTCGATTACTTTCAAATAAAAAATCATTTTTATGTTTGTTTTTAACCAATATTTCCATATCTTTTTTCAATTTTTCAGGAAAAATTGTAATTCTATCTTTCATTCCTTTGGCCTCTTTAAGATGAATTATCATTTCATCCAAACCAACATCTTTAACCTTTAAATTTATCACCTCACTAACCCGCAACCCGGACGCGTACCCAATTGATATCATTAATTTATGTTTAGGATTATTGGTAAATGATAATATCTTTTTTATTTCATCTCTTGATAAAACCACAGGGAGCCTTTTGTTTTTTTTGGCGCACCTAAAATCTATCTCGTCTTTCGATTTTAATACTTCTTTATAAAAAAATTTAATAGAATTAAGTGCTAGGTTAATGGTTTGAGGAGAATTACCCCTGCTCTGTTTACTTAATAAATATTCCTCAATAGCTTTATTTTTATTTGTTATATTATTTTTTTTAGAAAAAGCCAAATATTCATTTATATAAAATAAATAAGATTTTATGGTTTTAAGGCTATAATTACGTAATTTCAACAATGAAACTATCTTGTCAAAAATATTATTCATGCTATAATAGACTTGAATACAATTAGTTGGTGTTTACTGCCATGCACCCAAACCTAATAAATTATAAACAATAAAACAATAACATAAGTTTGCATATAATACAATAGTGGCGTTTTATACAAACAAAAAGTTTGTATAAAAACCAGTTGTACGAAATAATAAAAAGTTTTAAAATCTCTTTCAGAGATTTATTGGGGCAATTTTAATTATTTTTTAATCTTAAACACTATGAAGATTTACAAAATCACAAAAGGACAACTAATAACATTGTGGATGTTTGGAGTTTTATTTTTCTTAGGCAATCTACTTTATGTATTTGGCCAATATTCACCATCTGGATTTTCATTATTTTTACTTTTATTAGTGCCTGCTATGTTAGTTTTCTATACAGTTGGCTGGAAATCTCATAATCCGAAAAAGTCACAAGTAGAAAAACTACAAGATAATAATATCAACGATAAAACTACAAGTATGGACAACCAACCTAAATCAAAAAAATCAATAAACCACGCTAAAAGAATTAGAGATTGGTCTATTTTCTATTTTGTATTAGCTGCAATAAATATTGGAATCTATGGCTTTATAATATCTGCAACAGAAAGTATGATATTTGGTATTTTTATGATACCATCTTTGATTATGGCGGTATTGGCATACTTAATGCTTCGTTATAAAAACAGGATTACGGCTGGCATATTTCTTATATATTATTTATTGATTTTTTTGATTAATTTAGGAATAAGTAGCGTAAGTGAAAGTAGTAGTGTAGGCTCATTATTATTTTTGGTAGGTTTAATTGGTATTTTCCAATGTTATAGTTCCGCAAAAAAGCTGGCTAAAAAATAATTAAAATTGCCCCAATATTTTGCTAACGCAAAATTAAAAACTTTTCATTACATCGTACAACACGGGATATCTGGTTCGTAAAATTTCTTTAACTATATAACTTATGAATAACATTGGATTAATTCTTAATGTAATTGGAACATTGTTTCTTGCTTTTTCCTTTAATAGCCAAAAGGATGACTTATTTGGAAATACTACCGAAGACGGAAAAAAATTACATTTTCATATTTTAAACACCCCTTATTATTTAAAATAGGAATTATTTTAATTATTTTGGGGTTCTTGTTTCAATTAAGTTTTTAAAGAAATTTTACTCACCCAAATTCAGTTTCCGTAATCTGCTAGTGCATCCGCACAATTTTAGCAGATTACTCCAACTGAACTTCAGATATCCCGAAACGTTACCCAAAATTCGCTCCGCTCATTTTGGGTAACGTGCGCGCCTGTGCGAAGAATCGCTCCGCGAACTTCAGGTAACAACGGCTGTACGGCTCGCGCCCAAATTTTTTCTTTCTCTCCTGCGCTCCGCTCCGGAGAAAAAGAAAAAACTTCGCACAGCCGCGCACGTTAGCTGAAATATTCCTTTTCTTTTTTGGGCTATCGCCCAATTGTTTTAAAAAATTTTAAAATTTCTTTTTCATTTATTAAAGAGGGGTATAAGGTGTTTTCTCCGCTCCGCTACGAAAACGATTTATTTATAAGGGGAAAACGAATATAATATAACTATTCAATTGAATAAAATATGGCAAACAGCAGTAATCTTAACAAAGCAAAAAAAGCAAAGAATGATGAGTTCTACACACAGTATTATGATATTCAAATTGAGATTGATGCTTATTTGCAATACAACCCTGATGTTTACCGTAGTAAGGTGGTTTATTGCAATTGCGATGATCCGTACGAAAGTAATTTTTTTCGCTATTTCGTACTCAATTTCAACAAACTCGGATTAAAACAACTCATTACCACTAGTTACAAACCTTCGCCTGTTGCTAACACACAACTGGCTTTATTTGGCGATGACAAAACTCTCACAAAATCAAAAGGGCGCCCTAAAATAAACGCCAATAAATTTATTATCAATGAAGTGCACGACATAGATGGTGATGGTGAATTTAATTTGAAAGATGTTGCCAAACAGCTAAAAACAAACAAGCACAACGAATGGACGCCTTTAGTAGAAGATGGTGATTTTAGAAGTCCCGAATGTGTAGAATTATTAAAACAGTCCGATATCGTAGTAACAAATCCGCCGTTTAGCTTATTTCGTGAATATGTAAAGCAGCTTTTTGATTACAACAAAAATTTTGTCATTATTGGCAACATGAATGCGATTACCTATAAAGAAGTTTTTCCGAAGATTAAGGAAAACAAGATGTGGCTTGGCGCAACGAATTTTAATACCGGAATGTATTTTCAAGTACCGGATGAATTTATTTATGCTGATAGTTATAAATTTGAACGGGAAAAAAATGGAGTTAAAATGAATAGAGTTCCTGGCGTTTGTTGGTTCACTAATCTTGACCATGGGCGCCGTCATCAGCCACTACCGTTAATGACTGAAACTGAAGTGATTAAGTTTGTAACAAAAAAACCCTTTGAAAAATATGATAATTACAATGCAATAGAAATATCCTTTGTAAAAAATATTCCAAGCGATTTTAAGGGCGTGATGGGTGTTCCAATTAGTTTTTTAGATAAATATAACCCTGATCAATTTGACATTTTAGGAGCCACTCAAAGAGGCTGCCATGATGAGGTGCCTGATACTAAAAAATATGATGATTACTGGGAAGTAAGACAAAACGGCAAGAAAACCGGCTCTTCTGGTGGAAAAACAAATGAGAATGCAAATTTATTTGGAAATGACGGAAAAAAGAATTATTTTATAAACAAAGATGGTAGAATAATCCAATCTGCTTATCAGAGAATTTTTATCAAGCATAAGAAAAAATAATATGAAAACAATTTTAAAAACTAATATTACCGTCAAAGATGTTTGCGAGGGTTTTGTTTATAATGAGCTCGAAGGCAAGGGATTGTTTGGTTTGTCAGGCAAGCTCACTATTCAGCCAGAATATCAACGCAATTATATTTATGCGTCTGACGGCGGTAAAAGAGAAATGGCCGTCATTGAATCAGTTCTTAAGGGATACCCAATAGGATTGCTTTATTTTAATAAGGTTTCTGAAAACAATTTGGAAGTTTTGGACGGACAACAACGAATTACCAGTCTTGGACGATTTGTGACTGACAAATTTGCTATCGTGGATGAAAATGGTTTACAACAAAATTTCAGTGGCATGGCAAAAGACAAAAAAGATAAGATATTGGAAACTAAATTACTAATTTATGAATGTGAGGGTACAGAAAGTCAAATTAAAGAGTGGTTCAAGACAATTAATATTGCTGGAGTTCCGCTTGTCCCCCAAGAATTGTTAAATGCCATTTATTCAGGACCATTCGTTACATTAGGTAAAGAAGAATTTAGTAACAGCCAAAATTCCAATATTCAAAAATGGAGTGCTTACATAAAGGGCAGTGCAAACCGACAGGCATTTTTTGAGAGAGCTTTAGATTGGGTGAGTAAAGGGAATATTGATGACTACATGAGTAGTCATCGCAACGACAAAAATATCAACGAGTTAAAAAAATATTTTAACAGCGTGATTGATTGGGCATCTAGTGTGTTTATCGATGTAGAAAGCGAGATGTGCGGTCTTGAATGGGGACGACTGTATGAGCAGTATCACAAGAAAGCCTATAACTCCAAGGAAGTGTCAACGAAAGTGCGTAAACTTTATGGCGATTCGTATATTAAAAACCGCAAAGGTATTTTTGAGTTTATTCTAGGTGGTTCTGTTGATACAAAATTACTTGAAGTCCGAGTCTTTGATGACGCAACCAAAAAATCAGTATATAAAGAACAAACAACTAGAGCTGAAAAGAAAAAAGTATCAAATTGTCCGCTTTGTGCCATTGGACATGATGCAAACAAAGAAAAAATTTGGAGTTTGAGCGATATGGACGCCGATCATGTATCGGCTTGGAGTAAGGGCGGTAAGAGTGACATTAAAAATTGTCAGATGCTGTGCAAAACACACAACCGAGCAAAAGGTAATAGATAATCAATTTCATTTATAACGTTTACGTGGCGCTTTCTACACTCCGCTACGAAAACGAATTTAATATTAGGCTTATGCCAAACATCAGGCAACAATTTATTGAATTAAAAGATTTAGTTCTTTGGGATGAAAATGCCCGTTTTCCCGATAAGTATTTCAACAAGCCAGACGAAGAACTAATCGAGTATATTTGCTCTAAAAAGAATTTTAAAATTATTGATTTAGCAGAATCTATTGTTAAAGAATTTGATTTACCTCAATTAGAAAAAATTGTAATCTATTCTTTGAATGGCAACAATATTGTCTTAGAAGGCAATAGGCGCTTAGTGGCTTATAAGTTACTAAATAATCCTGATTTAATTAAAAATCCGCAAACAAAAAATAAGCTCATTGAATTAAAAAGCAAAATTGATATTAATGATAATTTCAAATTAGAGTGCTTGGTAACAGATGATATTGAGCAAGGGTTTCGATATATAGAAAGAAAACATTTAAATAACAATCACGAAGTCGCATGGGGTGATAATGAAAGAACTCACCACAAAGCGCGCAGAGGAAAAGCCAGTGCTAAAGAATTATTTAAAGTTGAAATAACGAAAATAGTTAAAGACCTTGACCTGCCAACCGCTATGAAAGAATCTGTTTTGGGTCACGGTTATGTCACCAATTTTTGGAGAATTTTGGAAAGCGAGCCCGCTTGGAAAGAATATGGTTTTAAAATTGATAGTGAGGGCAAACTTCAAATGCAAGACAAAAATTTTAAAGACAAGCTCAAAGTTATTATTCTAAACGTTTTACAAAAACAAGATTTCAGCGGTAATAAAATTGATTCTCGCTCTCTAAATAAAAACAAGGAAAAGGAAGAATACATCAAATCAATTTCAAACGAAGACATAAAAAAAGTTGAGTCTGAAATAAAAAATCAGACAAAAGAAAATATTTTTGGTGACGAAACGATAGAAATTAAACCGATAAATCAAAAGAGGAGCAATCCGAAATCCACAACAAGAAGTTATTTAATCCCAAAGACTTGTATTCTCGAAATAAGCGAAACGAAAATAAATAACATATACAGGGAGTTAAAAAATGATCTTCTACTTGATGACTCATTACGTGCGGTACCGAATGCTGTCGGCGTGTTATTCAGAGTTTTTTTGGAAATTAGCATTGATTGTTTTTGGGAAAAAAATGGTTTTACTTTTAAAACCGACACAAAGTTAGCTGGTAAAATTACATTAGCTGCTGATTTTATGGAAAAAAATAAAATTGCAGAAACTAAACAATTAAAAAATATTAGAACTGTGGCAACTGACAAGAATAATTTATTAGCCATAGAAAATTTTCATAGCTATGTACATAGCTATAAATCGCAGCCAACTTCAAGCACGCTTAAACTAAAATGGGATAATTTACAAGAATTTTTTGAAATTTTGTGGTCATCTTTAAAGTCCAAAAAATAAAAATATGTTTTACTCGCCATTAAGATATCCAGGTGGAAAAAATAAACTAGCGAAATTCATCGCAAAAATTTGCGTTGAAAATAATATTAATGGACATTATGTGGAGCCATACGCTGGCGGAGCATCGGTTGCTCTATTTCTGCTTTTGAAGAAAAAAGTCTCCAAAATTACAATTAATGACTACGATCGTTCAATTTACGCTTTTTGGTTTTCAATATTAAAACATACAGACATATTTTGCAAAATGATTGAAAATACAGAAATTAACATCGAGACTTGGAGAAAAGCAAAAGCAATTCAAAAGAAGAAAAAATATTCGTCATTAATACAACTCGGTTTTTCGACATTTTTTCTCAATAGAGTTAACATGTCTGGAATTATCGATGGCGGCGTGATTGGTGGCATTGATCAAAATGGAACCTATAAAATGGATTGTCGCTTCAATAAACAGGAATTAATTAAGAGAATAAAAGAAATAGCAAAATATAAAAAGCAAATTAAGATATTTAATTTAGACGCAGTTGATTTGATCGAAATAATTAAAAATGAATCTCAAAATCAGCAAACCATTTTTTATTTTGACCCTCCATATTATTTAAAAGGAAAATCTTTGTATATAAATCATTATAAGCATAATGACCACGAAAAAATCGGAAAATTGATCAATTCAATTCAAAACATTCATTGGATTGTATCATACGATAATACAAAAGAGATTAATAAAATTTACAATTGGGTCACTGACAAGAAAAAAATTGAATATTCTTTTTTTCATACTGCTCATAGAGCGAAAGAAGGAAAGGAAATATTATTTTTTAGTGACAGTCTAAAAAATATTGATTTGGTTATTAATCCAGTAAAACAAAAATTATAATAAGGAGTTTTGGATTTTGGGCATTCACCCCTGACCCCTCTGCCCAAAATCCAAAACAGAAAAAGAAATTTTAAAATTTTTTAAAACAATTCCGACTGCTGTCGGAAAAAAGAAAAGGAATACATCAGCTAACAACGAGTATCCGGTTACGGCTTTTATCCAAAAGCCTCCACCCAAATTTTTCTTTCGCTACGCTACAGAAAAACTTCGGATACTCGTTATCGGAAATATTTTAAATTTTATTTTTTAACATTAAATCTATGAAAGAATTCAAAGAAGATTGGCAGCTTAGTGAAGCCGAGAAAAAAGAAAATTACGTAAACAATCTTAAACTTAGGATTGAGACTATAACAGAATCGGTCCATAAGCTACATTTTCACCATGGCCATGAGCAAGATGAAATAAAAGATTTGCCAGAAGAACAAGCCAAGGAATTATACAAAAAGTTAGAAGAAGACATACAACAACTTATTGAGGTTAAAAATAATCTCGAAAAAGGAAATTCTTATCTTATTGAAAATAAAAAATAAAATTTAAAATACATCCGATAACACCGCGATAAGCGGCTCCAGAAAATTTCCTTTATTAATATTCCTCCTTCGCTGAAGCTACGGAGGATAAAAATAATGAGTAAAATTTTCTTCCGACCCAAATTTTTATTTCTTTTTTCTTAAATGAATTAACATTAAGGAAGAAAAATAAAAACTTCGCTTCATCGGGGAACGTTAGGCGAAATTGAAAGTCAACCCTATCGAAATGTTTTTAATATCTAACTGAAATCAAATTACTATGGCACACGTAAATATTGAAATCAAAGCAAAATCTAATAATCAAGATGAGATAAGAGAAATCTTAAAATCAAAAAATGCCAACTTTAAAGGTGTCGATCATCAAATTGATACATACTTTAAAGTCGATAATGGAAGATTGAAATTAAGAGAAGGAAAAATTGAAAATCATTTAATTCATTATCAAAGAGAAAACAAAGAAGGTCCAAAGCAATCTGATGTAACTTTGTTTGAATCTGACCCTAAATCTTCATTGAAGGAAATTTTAACTAAGGCTCTTGGAATTTTAGTTGTTGTTAATAAGAAGAGAGAAATTTATTTTATTGATAATGTAAAATTACATATTGATAATGTGGAAGATTTAGGGACTTTTGTTGAAATTGAAGCTATTGATAATGATGGCACAATTGGAAAAGATAAATTACTAAAACAATGTCAATTTTTCCTTGATTTATTTAAGATTTCTCAAGAAGATTTGATTTCAGTTTCTTATAGTGATTTATTGTTACAGAAGTAACGGGTTGACTTTCAGCTCAAGGGGACGCTGCGCTTTTGATTTTTCTTTCTTAATATTTTTAATAAGGAAAAAAATCAAACCCTCGCCTAACAAATAAATTTTTTATCTATACTGAAATCAGGGGTTTGATGCGTTGATTTGGGGCGAAAATTTGATTTTTTTTATTTATTTTTATGGAGGGGTAAAAGTGTTTTTCTGCTCACAAAGAGGCAAAAAATTAATATAATATTTATGAGATTAAATGGTTCTTGGAAAATAAAAGAGAGTCTAGAAAAATATAAAAACCACTGGATGAAGGTTCGCGAGGATAAAATTATCCAGCCAGACGGAAAGGATGGCATAGTTGGCGTTATTGAATTAAGGGATGGCGTTTCAATTCTCGCTCTTGATGATGATGGTTATGTTTATTTGATTAAACAGTTCCGTTATATCTTATCGAGAAAAAGCATCGAAGTTATGGGTGGAGGAATTGATGATGACGAGGATCCTCTAAATGCTGCAAAAAGAGAATTGAAGGAAGAGGCGGGAATTATTGCTGACGAGTGGGTTTTTATGGAAAAGTTTCACCCTTTCACTGCTGCCATTAAATCGTCCAATACTATGTACTTGGCACGTAAATTAAAATTTACTGAAGCGAGTCCAGAAGGCACAGAACAAATTAAAATATTAAAGGTCAAATTTGAGGATGCATTAAAAATGGTCATGGGAGGTGAAATTACCCAAGGGCCGAGTTGCGTTATTATTCTAAAAACTTCTGAGTATTTAAAAAATATCAATAAGGTGTTTTGAGTTTTGGGCATTCACCCCTGACCCCTCTGCCCAAAATCCAAAACAAAAATCAAATTTTCTTAGTAGCAAAACAGCATTTAAACCAATAAAAAACGAAATAAAAAATTTACATCGCACAACCTTCTATATCAAAATCAATACCAAATCAAGTTAAAGCAGGTTGTGAATTTATTTTCCTGACCTCATAAGGCGTTCCTCTTTTTACAATTGCGAAAACTCT
>MFGN01000012.1 GCA_001780285.1 Candidatus Falkowbacteria bacterium RIFOXYD12_FULL_34_57
TATTTAACCCAAATTATTAATTAATTTGAGTTAGATTTTATATGACTCAACCGATAGTAGCAAAGTTAGAAAATAGATGGCTCAATTCGTAATACTTGAAATATTATAATTGTTTATGTTATAATTATACAAAATAAAAGAAAAATAAAAATAAACAAAAATAAAAACAAGATACGTAATTTTACGTGTTTTTTATTTTATGAAATTATTGATTTTAACGCAAAAGATAGATAAGAATGATGATTTGCTTGGTTTTTTTTATGCCTGGGTGGGTGAATTTGCTAAATATTATAAAAAAATAACAGTAATTTGTCTGTATAGAGGAGAAAGTGATTTACCGGAGAATGTAAAAGTGTTAAGTCTTGGAAAAGAAAATCTCTCCTCGAGAGAAGTACCCGATAAAGGGAGGTATGTTTCATTGTTTTATTGTTTCACTGTTAAATTGTTGTATATTCTTAATTTTTATCGTTATATTTGGCAGGAACGAAAAAATTATGATCGGGTTTTTATTCATATGAATCCGGAGTACGGAGTATTGGGGGGATGGGTTTGGAAATTGATGGGCAAAAAAATGGTGATGTGGTACACGCATAAGGCGGTTAATCTTAAATTGCGTATCGCCGAGAAATTTGTTAGTACTGTTTTTACAGCATCTGCGGATAGTTTTCAATTGAATAGTAAAAAGGCTCGAGTGGTTGGACATGGAGTGGATGTGGACAAGTTCGCTGGTCGTCCGCCCGAGGCGGATCAGCCGAAATATAATGAAAAATTGATGGCTGAAAATTCGGTTTTATATGTCGGCAGAATCAGCAAGATCAAGAATCAGATGTTGTTGGTCAGGGCAGCAGATTATTTGGTAAACAAAAAAGATATTTGGAATTTTAAATTTAATTTTATCGGCGAACCGGTGTATGATCGGGATAAAAAATATTTTGAAGAGATAAAAAGATTTATCAAAGACAAAAAGATACAAGAATATATTGAATTTTCAGGAAAGGTTTCGCATAATAATATGCCCCGAGAGTATCAAAATGCCGATTTGCTTGTTAATCTTTGCCCCACAGGAGGCATGGATAAGGCTGTATTGGAAGCCATGAGCTGCGAGCGGGGAGTAATAGCTTTCAATAAAACATTTGAAAAGTTATTGGGCAAATATCAAGAAGAATTGATATTATCAAATGAAGATCCGGAAGAATTGGGAGAGAAAATAAATAAATTTTTAAATAAAAGCGAAGAAGAAAAAAAGAGCATCGGTAAAAATTTGCGTGAAGAAATTATTGAAAATCATAGCATGGAAAAATTGATAAAAAATTTAGTAGCATATATTTAACCCCACCCTTTTTTATCATTCCGGATTTCGATCCGGAACCCCCATCTGCCGGCAGGCAGGTATGCCGTTGAAAAAATGTTTTACGGGATTTTGAATCGATTTCAGAACGACAAGGAGGATAATTGTTTAAGTGAAATTTTTATGGAAGATTATAAAAAAGCAAATATTGAAAAATATCAAAATTCAAAACAAAGAGATAAGGTTCTGACTAAAAAAACCAGTTTGGACACTTTTCGCAGGAGCGCGCGCAGATTATTCAGGTCGACTGACGTGGTATTGGATATTGCCGGCGGACCTGGTGTGCAAACCGATATTTTGCGGAAGGAAGGATTGGTTAAAGAAGTTTATGCTATTGATATAGCTTCTGATATGTTAAAAGAAAGAAATCTTCTGGATCATTGCAGGGAAGGGGATATGGAGAATTTGCCTTATGAGGATGAATTTTTTGATAAAGCTTTGTTTATAGCCGCTGTCCATCATTCAGATAAAACCGAGAGAGTTTTAGGCGAGGCGAAGCGGGTTTTGAAAAAGGGGGGTATGATAATTTTCAGTGAACCGATATCTTTGAAACTTTTACTTTTAGGAGAGGGAATCAGGCCGACGCCTGACGGGGTAGAATTTTATTTTTCTCCCGTTTATTTATTAAAACACATAAAGAAACAAGGATTGAAGATAAAATATATTCGTTATTATGGGTTTTTATCCAGATTTGCAGGAAAAATTAGCAAGAATGAATTTTTAACAAATTTTATTTTTAAATTGGAGTGTATTATTGGCGCTATTCCTGTTTTGGGAAGATTAATAGGATTGGTCGGGAATAGAGTATTTATTGCCGCTCAGAAATAATATGAGGATTTGTTATTTTGGAATATATGATCAAAAATATAGCCGAAACAGAATATTAATCAACGGTTTGCGGAAAAATGGAGTTGAAATCACAGAATGCCATTCAAATCAACAAGGAATAGGAAAATATGTTGATTTAATAAAAAAACATCGGCAAGTTAAGGATAAATATGATTTAATGATCGTGGGATTTCCCGGACCGCAGGCCATGATATTGGCTCGTTTTTTGTCCAGAAAAAAAATTGTATTTGATGCTTTTGCATCTTTGTATGATTCGGTTTATGGAGAAAACAATAAATCCATATTTTCAAACGCTAGGGCATTTTATTTTTTCTTTCTTGATAAATCGGCCTGCTTGTTTGCTGATAAAATATTGCTGGACACCAATAGCCATATTGATTATTATGTTCAAAGATTTAAAATAAAAAAAGAAAAATTCATTAGAATATTTGTTGGCTCTGATGATAGTATTATTTATCCGCAAAAAGAAGAAGATAATGGAAAAGAAGAATTTTTGGTTCATTTTCACGGGCTTTATACGCCGTTGCAAGGAGTGGAACACATAATTGGAGCGGCTGAAATTTTAAAAGATGAAAATATAAAATTTAATATTATCGGAGGCAAAATCAAAGATAAGTGGGGGGATAAAGGAATGAAAAATATTAATTTTTTTTCTTGGATTCCCTATGAAAATCTCGGCGCTTATATGCAAAAAGCCGATGTGTGTTTGGGAATATTCGGCGGTACAGACAAGGCGATGCGCGTCATACCCAATAAGCTTTATGAGGCTTTGGCAATGCGCAGGGCGGTAATCACCGGAATATCGGATACAATACAGGAATTATTAACCGACAAAGAAAATGTTTTGTTGTGCAAAATGGCCAGCGCGGAGGATTTGGCAGGCAAGATACTGGAGTTGAAAAATAATGCCGAATTAAGGACCAAAATAGCGGAAAATGGATATAGGGTGTTTAAAGAAAGATTATTTCCCAAGGCTATAGCAAAAGATTTAATAAAATATTTATAAAAAATATGCAAAAAAGAATTTTAGTTACAGGGGGAGCGGGATTTATCGGATCTCATTTATGCAAAAGATTGTTGAATGAAGGGCATGAAATCATATGTGTGGATAATTTTTTTACCGGCAGCAAAAGAAATATCCACGATTTGATGGATAATAAGAATTTTGAGATCATGAGGCACGATATTACTTTTCCGCTTCATGTAGAAGTTGATGAAATATACAATTTAGCTTGCCCGGCATCTCCGCGGCATTACCAGTATGATCCCATTCAGACCATCAAAGCTTCGATACATGGAGCGATCAATATGCTCGGATTGGCCAAGAGAACAAGCGCGAAGATTCTTCAGGCTTCCACCTCGGAAGTTTATGGCGATCCGGAAATACATCCGCAGACGGAGTCATATTGGGGGCGGGTCAATCCCAACGGACCCAGATCCTGCTATGACGAAGGAAAAAGATGCGCGGAGACTTTATTTTTTGATTATTACCGCCAGCATAATGTAAACATCGGTATTGTTAGGATTTTTAATACTTACGGACCGAACATGCAGCCGGGCGACGGCCGAGTAGTGTCCAATTTCATCATGCAGGCCCTGCAAAATCAGGATATTACCATTTACGGCGACGGAAGCCAAACCAGATCATTTCAATATATTGACGACTTGATCAACGGAATGGTTAAGATGATGGAAGCGGACGGTTTTACTGGGCCGGTAAATATCGGCAATCCCGGAGAGTTTACGATCAAGGAGCTGGCGGAAGAGGTTTTAAAATTGATTCCCGAAAGCAAAAGCAGCATTATTTATAAGGATTTGCCGGCTGACGATCCCAGACAAAGAAGGCCTGATATCAGCCTGGCGAAAGAAAAATTAAGCTGGGAGCCGACCATTGAGCTGGAAGTAGGACTCAAGGAAACAATAGATTATTTTAGAAAGTTATTAAACAATTTATAAATTTAAAAAAATATGAAGCTTTCAATTATTATACCGATTTATAATGAAAAAAATACGCTTGAAGAATTAATTCGGAAGGTGGAAGATGTTAAGCTTGAAAATATTGAAAAAGAGATTATTATGATCGATGATTGTTCAACTGACGGTACGCGGGATATATTAAAAAAATGGGAAGGCAGATATGAGATTATACATAAAGATCAAAATGAAGGCAAAGGTTCGGCGGTCGTATCCGGTTTGCAAAAAGCCAGCGGCGACATGGTTATTATTCAGGATGCCGATCTGGAATATGACCCGAATGAATATCAATTTGTATTAGAGCCGATTCTTGCGAAAAGAGCCGATGTTGTTTATGGATCAAGATTCCTGACCCATCGTCCGCATCGGGTATTTCATTTTTGGCATTCTATCGGAAACAGATTTCTTACGCTTTTATCCAACATGTTTACCGATCTGACTTTGACCGATATGGAGACTTGCTACAAAGCATTCAACCGCAAAGCCCTGGACAGAGTCAAAAACAGAATTACGTCAAAGCGCTTTGGAATAGAGCCGGAGATTACCGCGCTGTTTGCCAAAAATAAAGATTTGGTGGTCTATGAAGTGGGAATATCTTATTATGGCCGGACTTATGCGGAGGGCAAGAAAATAAACTGGAAAGACGGTTTTTCCGCGATTTGGTGCATTATTAAATTTAACTTATTTAGAAAGTAAAAAATGGAAAATCGTAAATATAAAATCGCAATTATAAACGTGAAGAACAACAAACATAACATGGCCATGAACAAGGATTTAAATGGCGGATTTGGAACGATGGATTCTTATTCAGAGACTTTTTTTGAAAAAATCATTTCATTTTATAAAAAAAAATCAATAAAATTACCCATAATTTCTTTGGCATATTTGATGGGAATTTTTAAAGAAATAAATGTTGATGCCGAATACTATGAAATATCCGATCCGCTGATAAGAGATGATTTTGATGTTATTTTGATTTACGGCTCCATCGTTGATTTTAGAAATGAAAAAGAGATCGCTGAAAGCTTGAAAAAACTTTATCCCGGGGCAAAAGTCGGTTTTATAGGGCCTTTTCCATCGGTTATGCCGGAATTATTTGATTCTCTTGATTTTGTGATTAAAGGCAGTTTTGAAAAATTTTTTTTGCATGATTTTGTTTCACCGGCGCAGCTAAAAGGAATTGTAAATATAAAAGAAAGCATCAATATGAATGATTTGCCGCACCCGGAGCTTGATGGTTTTCCGATTTCGGAATACGGGTATTCTCCGGCAATAACCGCAAAACCGTTTTTTGCCCTGCAGGCTTCTGTCGGATGTCCGTTTAGTTGTTCATATTATTGCGTGTACGGAGCGTTCCAGGGCCAGAAAGTTATAACCAGATCTCCGAAAAAAGTTGTCGGCGATATTGAATATTTAGTTGATAAATATAATATCAAAGGAATTCAATTTCGAGATCCCGTTTTTGGAATTGAAAAAGGATATATTGAAGAATTTTGCCGGGAATTGCAAAAAAATAAAATCAATATTAAGTGGGGCATAGAAACCAGAATTGATTTACTGGACAAAGAAAAAATAAAAATGATGTTTAGCACCGGCCTTAGAAATATTAACATAGGCATTGAAACAGTTGATCGGGAAATAGCCAAGAAAAATAAAAGAATTCTAATTAATATAAATAAACAAGAAGAAATAATTAAATATTGTAAAAAAATCGGGATTAAAATTTCAGCTTTTTACCTTTTTGGTTATGAAGATGATACCCGGGAAACCATGAAGCAAACTCTTGAATATGCTAAAAAGTTAAATACTTTTTTAGCGCGTTTTGCGATTTGCACGCCATATCCAGGAACGGATTTTTATGAGGATTTAAAAAAGGAAGATAGATTGATGACTTATGATTTTGAAGCATATACCCAATTCAACCCGGTGATTAAGCACAAAAATCTTGCAAATTCGGAAATAAAAAGAATGTTATCCCAAGCTTTTAAGGAATATTATTTTAGATTAAGTTATATTTTAACGATGATAATATGGAAAATAAGAGAATTTTGGTTGTAGGTGGAACAGGATATATTGGACAAAGTTTAGTTTCATGCCTGCTTCGATATAATTATGAAGTGTCTTTGCTGCTCAGAAGAAAAGCAAAGAATGATCTTAATAAAATAAATTATTATTTTGGAGATGTGCTGCACAAAAAAACATTGTATGAGGCTGCAAAAAATATTGATGCTGTAATATATCTTGCTTCCGTTATACGTACTTGGAATAAAAAAAAGTATCAAGAAAATTCCGCGGGCTTGAGAAACATGATCGATGTCATGAAGGAACGGGGAGTTAAGAAGCTGATTTATTTTTCTTCAATCAATGCTGCGATTGAGCAAACAGGAAATTATGGTGATTCTAAAAAGGCATGCGAAAAAATAGTTATGAATTCAAGGCTTGATTATATGATAGTGAGGCCCAATTATGTATATGGCATAGATAAAAGAAATGATTTTTATAAATTTTATAGCTTAATAAAAAAAATTCATATTTTTCCGATAATCGGCAATGGTGAAAACAAGTTTGAACCGATAAATAAAGATGATGTTTCCGAGTTAATCGTAAAATTGTTGAAAAACTGGCAAAGCAAAAAGTTAATTTATTTATCAGGAAAGCAAAAGATATCTTTAAATGGTTTTGCCGGCATGATAAAAAAGATTTCTAATAAAAAATTTATTTCCGTGCATTTTCCAATCCGGTCTTTGCAGCCGTTTAAGAAAATATTGCCCTTGGATCTTGACGGCATTGATCAGGATCGAGTGGCGCAAGGGGAAACGCTTTACGGGGGTGCGGATATAAAAGAAGATTTGCAAAAAATCATAAAGCTTATTTAAATAAGAAGTTATGAAAAAAATATTACTTATAAACCCGTCTTTTAAGGGGGTATATGGAGGAACAAATCTGGAAAATGTGGTGCTTCAGACCCCTCCTATCGGTTTAGCCTGTATTGCCGGAAGCTTGTTGCGGGAAAATCATGATGTGAGAATTATTGATTTCAATCTTTCGACCAATGATAAAGACAAGCTTGTCAGAGAGCTGAAGGAATTCAATCCGGATTTTGTCGGAATAACAATTGTTACGCCGCTGGTAAGCGAAGCTGAAAGCATAGGAAAAATAATAAAGGAAACAAACAATCAGATTGTTGTTATCGGCGGAGGTGCTCACTGCTCTTCTTTTCCGGAAGCCTCTTTAAAAGAGATGTCTTTAGACATCGTGGTTGTTGGCGAAGGTGATTATACAATTTTAGAGATCGTGAATGGCAGAAAATTTTCCGAAATAAAAGGAATAGCCTATAAGGATAAAAATAAAAATATTTTTATAAACGAGAGAAGGGAGCTTATCAAAAATCTGGATGATTTGCCAATGCCCGCTTTTCATATTTTTGAGATTAATAATTATAAAACTCCTTTAATAATCGCCAGAGAAAATCCTGTTACCTGGTTTGAAACATCAAGGGGATGTCCTTATGGCTGTATTTATTGCAATAAAAGCGTTTTTGGGCCGACTTTCAGGGCTAAATCCCCGGAAAGGGTCGTAGCAGAGTTTATTAGATTGAAAGATTTAGGGTTCAAAGAACTTCATTTAGCGGATGATAATTTTACTTTTGATATAAAGAGAGCTAAAAGGATATGCGATTTGCTTATTGAAAAAAAAGTAAATATTATATGGGGAGCGATGAATGGCATCAGGGTGGATAAAGCTGATTTAGAATTATTAAAAAAGATGAAGCAGGCTGGGTGTTATAGAATCCATTTGGGGATTGAATCCGGAAACCAAAAAATATTAAACGGAATAAAAAAGGGAACGACCATAGAACAGATTGTGAGGACTGTTAAATATGCCAAAGAGGCAGGATTGGAGATCGGCGGGTATTTTATGATTGGCTTGCCGGGAGAAACAGAAGAGACCATGCAGGATACGATTAATTTGGCAAAGTTCTTGAAATTGGATTTGAATAAAATATCCATTACTATCCCGCTTCCTTCTACGGAGCTTTTTAAAAAATTGGATGAAAAAAAGTTGATAAAAACATATGACTGGGATGCCTTCAAAATCTATTCATTGCCGTCCAGAATTTATGACCACGAAAATTTACCCTGGGAGACTATTGAAAAATATTCCAAGAAATTTTATCGAACTGTTTATTTAAATCCCCGGTTTATATTAAAAAGAATCAAAAGGGCTATCAAATATAAGACTTTAAAGGATGATATAAAAGCCGCTTTTTCTATTAAATGGATTTAATATTATGATTAAAAGTATAATAAAATCTAAATATTTTCCCGTAATGATTTTAGCTGTTATTAATTTAACAATTGCTTATTTTTACATTAAAATTCCGTTTATTTGCTGGAGCGATTTTTTGACTTATCAAAATGCTGTAAATTTTATAACCGGAAATGAAGTAATATCTTTTGACAGGTTGTTTGCGCGATTATTAACCATGCCCTTATCTCTTTTTATAGGATTTGCTTTAGGTTTCGGTAATTTAGCAAAAGGATTCGTAATTATGAATATCATTTTTTATTTTGCGGTGATTTGGATATTTTATAAATTAGTTTTTGAAATTTGGAAAGATAAAATCGCAGCCCTGGCAAGTACGATGCTGCTACAGTCTAATTTTTGGTTTTTTAGCTACGGAGCCGCTTATTTGGCGGATCTCGGGGGACATTTTTTCTTTTTATCAAGCAGTTTTTTTGCTGTAAAATATTTTTTAAATAATGAAAAAAAATATTTTTATTATGCTGTTTTTTCTGCTTCCATAGGCATGTTTTTCAAGGAGTTCGGTGCTTTGGGCATGCTCACACTGGGCATGCTGATTCTTTTTTCAGATATTGCTTGGAAGAAAAAATTTATTGAGATATTGCGAGCCGCGGCTTGGTTTTTGATTTTACCGGGAATATATCATTTGTGGTTTTATTTGAAATTCGATTATACTTATGTTGATTGGTTTATGGTCCCCGTAGAGATTGATTCGGAAACCAAATCAAGCTTTGGCCTGATGGTCAAGGTTCTGGGATGGTTATTTTTCGCCGGATGGCCGATATTTTTATTCGCCTTGTGGCAGATAAAAAAATATTTTAAAAAGCAGGATTATAAGATAGTTTTGGCCATGCTTCCGGCGTCGCTTGCTTTTTTCGCTTGGCCCTTTTTTATGCAGCGCACGGCTTTTGTCTTGGTGCCGTGGCTGGCAACGTGTTGCGGATTCGGATTATCCAAAATAAAGAGCAGGCATATTATCGCCATTATATTAATTTTATACATAATTATAAATTATAATATAGAAAAATTAATAAAAATAATTAACCTACCATTTTAATTGAGAATTCGTATATTTCCGATTGCTATCGGAATTTGCGGAGTAAATAAATTTATGAAAATACTCGGAATCACACATCCTATTACGCATAATAATGCCGCTTGTATTTTAGTGGACGGAAAATTGGTCGCTTTTGCGGAAGAAGAACGTTTTATTCGCTATAAAAATGCGCCCAAAATACCGGCTAAATGGGCAATGGATTATTGCCTGCGGACTGCCGGCTTAAAATTGGAAGATATAGATTATATCGCTGTGGGATATGGAGATTGGTATAAATGCATATGGCCGAATTTTAAAAGCCAATCTCCCGGAAGAGCGATAGCCAAGACTAAAAGCATGGTAAGACAGCTTAGATGGTTTAGGTGGTTTCAGCCCTTTGATTTTCGCGATCCGCGAGTAATCAATGTAAATCATCATATGGCGCATGCCGCATCCAGCTTTTTTGTTTCCGGCATGGACAAAGCCAATATCATGACATTGGACGGTTCCGGCGATTCCGAGTCTGGAATTTTGGCTTATGGCGAAGGTGCAAATATTACCGCTTATCACCATGTATCAAGGGAAGGCAGTTGGGGATCTTTGTATGAGATGTTTACTAAAGTTTTGGGATTTCAGGCCGGTTCCGAAGAAGGAAAAACAATGGGTCTTGCCAGTTTGGGAATTCCGGATATTGGCAGCCTCGATTTCATTGATTGGGAGGCCGATCCCGTGCCGCGGATTATTCCGGAAAAAAGAGATGAGTTTTTAAAGAAAATCAAAAGAAGAGAAAGAGGCGGAGAGATAACCGATTATCATAAGAATTTAGCGGCCAGCCTGCAGGCTGCCCTGGAAAAAACAGGGCTGATGATGGTTGAGTATTTATACAAAAAAACAGGAAGTAAAAATTTATGTTTAGCCGGAGGAGTGGCTTTGAATTGTTCCATGAACGGCAAATTGCTGCAGTCTGAATTTGTAGATAATATATATATTCAGCCGGCGTCGTCGGATGCCGGAACAGCGCTTGGCGCCGCTATTCATGTGCATGTTGAAAAAACTGGCAAGAAACCGGATTTTATCATGGATCATGCTTATTGGGGGCCTGAATATTCCAACGAAGAAATAGAACCTTTGATCAAGGAGTGCAAGGTGGCTAAATGGAGAAAATGCGATGATGTTTGCAAAGAAGCCGCTAAAAAGTTAGCGGACAACAAGATCGTGGGATGGTTCCAGGGCAGGCTGGAAATAGGTCCCAGAGCGCTGGGCAACAGATCGATACTGGGAAATCCTTCTAACCCAAAGATGAAAGATATGATCAATAAATATGTAAAAAAAAGAGAGGATTGGAGGCCTTTCGCCCCGTCCATGCTGGAAGAATACGCCGCTGATTATGTGGAGGGTTATTTCAATTCACCGTTTATGATTTTGGCATTTAATGTCCGCGAAGATAAAAAAGATGAAATAATTTCCGCTTCTCATTTGGATCATACCGTGAGAGTGCAGTCGGTAAGCAAAAGAACCAATCCCAGATATTGGCATTTGATTGATAATTTCAGGAAAATTACGGGAGTGCCGGTAGTAATCAATACCAGTTTCAATATTGCCGGCGAACCGATAGTGTGCAGCCCGAGAGACGCGCTCCGGACATTTTTTGCTTCCGGCATGGATTGTCTGGCCATCGGGGATTATTTGATTGAGAAAGATTAATTATTGTCTCATGGTTTCATTGTTTCATTGTTATATTTTTTAGGTTATTTAATATGTTTTAGTGCTTGTGTGTTAAAATGTTTGTGTGATTATATATGAACAATAAAAATAAAAAATTAAATATTTTAATTATTAGCTTTGATTGGCGGAATATTTTTCAAAATGATTTTGGTCAGTTAATTAGCAAGTTAAAGCGGGATCGTTTGTATATCGAGGATAATAATTTATTTTTGTTTAATTGGGGAATTAAAGGTTATCATCAAAAAAAAGAAAATATAGAAACTTTTCATGTAAAATATTTTTTAACCAAAAATAGGGTTGTTTGTGATATTTTATCATTATTTATTTTGCCGTGGGTTTTATTTAAATATAAATTTCGACCGGATATCATTTGGATTAAAGAGTTTCCTTTTGTGTTCTCGGCGATTATTCCTAAGATTTTATGGAAAAGCAAGATTGTGTTTCTGCTTTCGGCGACGCCCAGAAGCCTGGTAAAGACTCGTAAATTTGGTAATATAAAATTTGCTTATCAGGCATGTTGCGAGCATTTGGCAAAATTTTTTATTGACTACCCATGGGCTAATGGCGAAGCTACGAAAAAATATTTAATAGATATGGGTTTTAGGCAAGATGAGATTAAAATATTTTCCGGTAACGCAATTCTTAGAGACATTGAATATATTAAAAATTCCGAGAGAGGAAGAGTAAGAAAACAATATAATATTGGCAATGAAAAAAAAATAATTCTTTCCGTAGGCAGATTAGAGAGAGAGAAGGGATATGATCGATTGTTGAAATTATTTACCAAAATAGAGGGAGATGATTTGGTTTTGATTATTGTCGGAGATGGAGTGTTAAAAGAAGAAATCAAAAAACAAATAAAAGATTTGAATTTAGAAAAAAAAGTAGTTTTGGCCGGATGGGTATCAAGAGAAGATATTTGGGACTATTATCAAGATGCAGATGTTTTTACCCTGCTTTCTTATTCCGACGGCTGTCCGGCGGTTATCAAAGAGGCTATGTATATGAATGTCCCGGTAATCGGCAGTAATATTGAAAGTATAAAGGCGTTTTTAGGTAAAAACAACGAAAGAGGTTTTATTTTTACCGATCTTGGGGGGGTGAAAGAATTTGAAAACATGATAAATCAGATTTTAGCGGGAGGAGAAAAAATAGAAAACAAAAAAAGAAAAGCAAAGGAGTATATTGAAAAAGAGATGAAAAATCTAGAGCCGATAAATTGTTATATATAGATTCATTTTTTCATGGTTTCATTATTAAAATGCTAAAATATTAATATGAAAATTATTTACATAGTAAATGCCAGAATTCCCACGGAGAAAGCGCATGGTTTGCAGATCATTCGGATGTGTGATGCTTTTGCCGCCTTGCCCGGTATTGAATTGGAGTTAGTGGTACCGAAAAGGAATAATCTAATCATGGAAGACGCATTTCAATATTATAATTTAAAGAATAAGTTTAAAATAAAATATATTTGGTGTTCTTCTTTTTATAGAGACAGCCGTATTGGGATAATGTTGGAGCGAGCAACATTTTTAACCGGAGCCATAATTTATGCCATGTTTCAAGGTGCGAATATTTGGTATACCCGCAGCAATCTTAGTGTTTATTTGGCTGCGGTAATTTTTGGTAAAAGAGCGGGAATAGAATTTCATGAACCACCGCGTAGGTTTATGTTTTTTAAAAAAAGATTGATGCGATTTTTTAAAAAAATAATTGTAGTGCCTTATAGAATTGCGGATTTGTATAATAAGTGGGGAATCAAGAAAGAAAATATTTTAGTCGCACCCAATGGGGTTGATTTGAGTGTATTTGATTTGAATATTAACAAGGAAGAGGCGTTGAAAAAAATAAATTTGGAAAAATTGATTAATAAAAATATTTTGGTTTATACCGGTAGTTTTAAGACCAAGGGGGTGGAAAAAGGAATGGGCGATATTTTAAAAGCAATGAAAGAATTGGATCGGGATACGGTGTTTGTGGCGGCCGGAGGAGATGATCGGGATATTGACGATTATCAAAAACAAGCCCGAGAATTAAAGATTGAAGAAAGAGTTTATTTATTCGGCAGGCAAAAGCAGAGCGATCTGGCTGTTTATCAAAAAGCAGCCGATTGTCTGCTTATGCCTTTTCCTGATATCGCGCATTACCGCTTATTTATGACACCCATGAAAATGTTTGAATATATGGCGAGCAAGCGCCCGATTATCAGTTCGGACTTGCCCAGCGTAAGAAAAGTATTAAATGAAAGAAATTGTTTTTTTTGCAAGCCCGGAGACCCGCATGATTTAGCGGATAAGATAAATAAGCTGTTAAGCGAAAAAGAATCAGCTCAAAGTATCGCCGACAGAGCATTTCGGGACGCGCAGGACTACACCTGGAACAAGAGAGCGGGAAGGATTATAAATTTTATAAAAAAATAAATTGTTTAATTGTTTTATTGTTGCCAATATTTAAGCAATGAAGCAATGAAACAATGAAATATATTTTATATCCAATTTTTAAAATAATAGATTCTTTGTTCCCCCCGAAGGGGTTACCTGTTTTAATGTATCATTCAATCAGCAGCCATAAATCAAGACTCGCTGTTAGTCCGGAAATGTTTGACAGACAAATGAAGTATTTGAAAGATAGGGGATATGAGGCTATACTGCCTAATAATTTGAATAGCTTGAAAAATTATAAAAAGAAAGTAATGATTACCTTTGATGACGGGTTTCGCGATAATTATACGACAGCTCTGCCGATTATGGAAAAATACGGTTTTAAAGCCGCTGTATTTATTAGCACGGATTATATCGGGGGAAAAGCGTCGTATTGCAGAAAAGATAATGATAAAAATTTAGAAATGATGAACGAAGAAGAAATAAAAGAGCTAGATAAAAGAGAGTGGTGCATTGGCAGTCATTTTGCAAGCCATAAAGATTTAGATATGATAAGCGAAGATGAGATAAAAGATGAATATCAAAAATCTCATGATAAATTAAAAAATATTTTAGGCGATGGTGAGATGATTTTTTCTTACCCGCACAGTAAATACAATGAAAGAGTTATTTCGATTTTGAGTATAAACAATATCAAAATGGCGTTTGCCGGTAAAAATATTTTTTATACTCCAAAAGACAGTAAATACGCCTTATCCAGAATAGAGGTGCCGGGATATTACCAGGAGATAGATAAATTTAGTTTTTTATTGTTAAATAGTTTTATGAAATTTAAATATTATGTTAGATAAAATTTAAAAATTATGCAATTAAAAGAAATGAATAATAAGATATTTTGGTCCGGTATACTTATTTTGATATTTTTAAGAATGTTTATGGTTTTGGCCGTGATGCTGAATTATACCTCTGTACCGTTTTTTATGGATTATTTTTCGGTTAATGGGCAGGAGGCTAGCCATGGAGACAAAACCGTGTATTTTAGGTTGGCGAAAGAGATTATTAATTCTGATATCAAGCAAGTTTCGTATCGTACTCCCATCGGCACCCCCCTGTATTTGGTTCCATATGTGTGGTTATGGGATGCCGGTAATGATAAAACGCATTTTGCCATAACCAGGCCAACTTTTTTAGTTAATACTTTTTTATTTTATTTCATTTCTATTATAATTGTTTGTTTGATCGGCAGGGAAATATTTAAAAAAAGAATATACGGCCTTGCGCTGGGCGTTTTGTATGTTTTTTCCCCCTGGATATTTTATTTTTTGGATTTAAGCCCTTATCAAAACCATAGCTTTTTTATTAACTTGATGTGGCTGGTATCGGGATTGCTTACAGACTCTCCTTCGGCGCTGCTCATGTATATTGTGTTTTATTATGCTTTAAAGTTTATAAAAAATGAAAAATTAAAAATGAGAGATTATGTTTTTTATGGATTTTTTTGGGGATTAGCCTGCCTGCTTAGAGAATCTAATGCAATTTTTGTTTTTGCTACCGCTTATTTAATGCTTAGAAAGATAAATATAAAAGGTATTATGATTTCAGCTTCGGTTTTTATCTTAGTATATACTCCTCAATTTATTTATAATCATTTTGCGCACGGTTCTTTTTTAAGCAACGGAAAAAATGCGCTTGGATCTCCGTGGGCCGGCTATCATCTTTTTGAAAAAGGAACTATCGCGCAGGACGGAATTACACCGGAAAATTATTTATATTTATTGACAGTGTTGGATAAATATATACCGATGTTGCCGCTTGTACTATGTTTTGTGATTATTTTTTTAACCTTTTCTTTTTTCTATATTTATAAATATCGAGGCAGGGAATATTTTTATTTAATATTTTTATGGATAATGCCTTTTACGGCCTTGTACGCGGCATTTAATACGGGCGCCAGAGCCATAAGATATTGGCTCCCCATTATTCCGCAGGCTTTGATAATTATGATTTTTGGATTTTTGTTTATATTTAATATTAAAAAATTAATAATGAAAGATGATAAAAAATAACTTTGATATATATACTAAGCAAGCTGATATTTACGGGAAAGCTGATTATTGGCGCAGCGATGAGGAGTTTTTAGTAAATAAATATTTTAATCCGCAAAAGGGAAGAAAATTATTGGTTTTAGGATGCGGAGGGGGCAGGACATTGCCATACCTGCAGGAAAAGGGTTTTGACATCACGGCTATAGATATAGTGCCCAAAATGGTAGAGGCGGCGCAAAAAAAAGTTCAAGGCTTAAATATTAAGGTTTTAGAAATGGATGCCACAAATTTAAAGTTTGATAATGAATCGTTTGATTATGTTTTTTTTCCTTTTCATGGACTGGGGTGTATTTACCCCAATATTTATAGAGCCGTGAGCGAGGCGGAAAGGGTATTAAAAAAAGACGGCTTGGCTATCTTTAATCTGCATAATAGATTTTTTTTACGCGGTATTTATAAAAAATTTTATAAAAAATACGCAAAAGATTCTTATGGTATATTGGTTTATGGTGCGACCCCACTTGACTTCTTTAAATTTAAAAAATATTTTAAAAAAGTTATAATAAGTTATCGGATTTCAATGCTTCCCTGGAAACATGCCAACTGGAAGGATGTTTGTTATAAATTAATACCGATTCTTGATAAATCAATGTATTTTATTTGTAAAAAATAATATGGTAATTAAAAAAAGAGTTTTGTGGTTTAAAACTATCAGTTTTTTTTTAGAAGATATTAATAATACGGAATATTTAAAGGGCAACTACAGTAAAATTTTTATTTTAAGCTATGATAAGTTGAGTTTTGCAGATTTTAAGGTCGGGCAAAAGAAGACACCTTTAATAAATTTAGATAAAAACAAAGAAGATATTTTTAACAGCTTTAATGACACAGCCAAAAAGAAAATCAGAAGATCCGAAAGGAATGAAGATTTGAAGTTTGTAATAGAAGATAAAAATTTAAAGGAAGCTTATCAGGTTTATGCTAATCATGTATATGGATATAAAAAAGTTCCCGATAACATTGAAACATTAAGAGATATGAAAATATTTAGTGCATATTATAAAAATGAAATGATAGCAAATATTATTTGTTATTACAGCCCTAAATTTTTAAGAGCTAAGGCTATTTGTTCAAAAAGATTTGATGAACTTGATAAAGAGAAGACAAAAATAATCAGCATGGCATCATGCCGCCTGGTTTGGGAGATTTGCAAATATGGAATTGAAAACGGCTACAGGGCTTTTGATCTGGGGTCTATTAACATAAAAGATGAAAAGAGGTCTGGGGCGGCACAGTTTAAAAAATCTTTTAATGTTGATATAATAGATGAGTATTATTATGTATATAAAAGTCCGTTTTTTGAGTTTTTGCAGAAGTTTGTAAATATCAAGTTGGTTTTTTATAAGATTTTTAAATTATGAAAAGTATAAATAAATATTTTTTAAAAATATCAATATACGGCGTATTTTTTATTGCTTTTTATTTTTTATGGAAAATTTTATTTGATAATTGGAATAAAATAAAAGATTATGAATATACATTAAATTTTTATTATTTAACATTATCGGTTCTTGTGTTGATGTGGGGGCAAATTTATTTAGCCCTTGTTTGGAGAAAACTATTGATTGTTTTGGATGCAAAAATCATTTTTCCAAGGCTTTTAGCGGTAAAAATATACACTGAAGCTTTGTTGAGCCGTTACGCTCCGGGCAAGGTTTGGTCAATAGTAAATAAAATATATTTATGCAGGAATTTGGGATACTCAAAAAAAGATTTATTCATCAGTTCTTTGTATGACAATGTTTTATCATTATTGACCACCGCTGTTCTTGGCATTGTATTGCTCGCCCTCTCCCTTGGAAATGGTATTAATAAAAATTATTATATATTGTCTTTGATAATGATTGGCGGAATAATTTTGACCATATATCCTAAAATATTTTATTCAGCATTTAATTTTTGCCTCAAGAGAATAAAAAGAGAAGGAGTTTCAGACTTTGATCAATTGACACACAAAGAACTTATTATTTTTTTTCTATATTATTTTGCTTCTTCGGTTCTTAGGATGTCGGCATTTTTTTTCTTAGCGAAATCTGTTGTTGATGTAGGATACGATCTGTTTCCAATAATTGTCGGCGCTTATTCCATGGCAACGGCCATAGGCGTGGTAATTATTTTTTTACCCGGCGGAATAGGAGCAAAAGAGGGTGCTATTGTTTTTTTATTGAAATCGGTAATACCAACCACCACGGCGGTGATTATTTCAATTTTTGCGCGCCTATGGCAGGAGTTTGCAATCATTTTATTGTTTTTCATTACCTGGGGTATTAATTATTTTAAAAATAAATACAAGAAAAAAACAATTGATTCTTCGGAATAAAGTTGTTAAGATAAAAGAAGTTTTTCTTTATTTATATTATAAATTTATTATGTTTAATTTAAAGGATTTTTTTGTAAAAAACAAGATAATTATCGGGATATTCTTGATTTCAATTGTAATGGGATTTTTCTGGAATCATAAATATTTTGACAATAATTTGCCTACGGGCAATGACCCATGGGAATATGTTTGTGTGGCTACCGATCTGATAGAAAGACACACCTATACCATGTGCGGAGGAGGCGAAGCCTATCGAGAGCCGGGATATGCTTTTGTACTTGCCGGTTTTTTCTCTGTTTTTGGATATAATCCTATTGTAGTAAAAATTTTTCAATTGTTTATTTTTGGAATTATAAGCGTGTTGATTTATAAACTGGGAACAAAGCTTTTTAGCAGAAAGGTTGGATTGCTTGCCGGATTATTTTCTGCCCTTTGGTGGGTTTTTCCGAATTATACCGGAATATTAACCCGAGAAACCCTTCTTACATTTTTTATGATATTGTTGTGTTTGACGCTTTATAAGGCTACGGATACGCAAAAAAATAAATATTTTGTCTTGGTCGGAGTATTGTTGGCAGTTTTATCTTTGACTAATGCTATTATTCAATACTTGATTTTTTTTATTGTAGTAAATTTTATTTTTATATTAAGAAAAAAAATCAGCACAAAAGATCTGATGAAAAAGATATTGATATTAGTAATTAGTTTCATGATTATGCTTAGCCCCTGGTTAATTAGAAATAAGATAGTTTATCCAGAGGCTAATTTGGCAATTACCTATCGTACGGGTGGAATTTTAAGTCTCAAAACATATAAAATGGAGGTTCTTTATCCAGGAATATTTAAATATTATTTTGGACACATGTTCGGTTATTATTTTGCAGAAAAATTATGGCCCAACCTAGATATCAGGGCGCCTAAAAATAATTATTTAGCAGGAGCGGATAATGATATGTATGTTAATGATGGGATGAATAGATACGAAAGGGAGAAAATATTGGCTGAAGTTAATAAAAAAAAGATATTAGAAAACCCGCACAAATATATAGCTATCAGTATTCTGGATTTTTTAGATTTTAATAGCCCTATAATTCCTAAAAAAATATTTAATGGCAATGACTATGCCCACTATACATTAGCAGAAGGTAGACTTCCCCAGATACCGGAATATATTAAGACAATATTATTATTAGCGTTTCGCTTGTGGTGGTTTTTGTTTTTAAGCTTGATGTCTTACGGAATTATATTAAGTATAAAAGATTGGAAGGTTTCAGGATGGATGATTATTTTAATGGTTTATTTTAATGGTGTTTATAGCGCCGTGCATGCTCAGCCTCGCTACGCTATTCATGTATATGCATTTTATATAATTTTTGCCGCATTTGGCTTGGTAAATGTATATTTAAAAATTAAGAAAAATAAATAATAAATATGAATAAACAAATTTCAATTATAGTGCCTATTTATAATGAAGAAGAATCTATAAAAAATGTTATTCCTAAATTAATAAAATTTATTTCCGGTATAAATATTGATTATGAAATAATTACCGTAAATGACGGATCAAAAGATAATAGTTTGGCAGAATTAAAAAAAATAGAAGGAATAAAAATTATAGATCATAAAAAAAACAGGGGATATGGCGCTAGCCTGAAAACAGGAATTAAAAATAGTAAATATGATTGGATTATGATCATTGATGCTGATGAGACATATCCGGTTGAGGCCATCCCGGAATTAGTAAAAAATATGGATGGTTATGACCTAATTGTGGGGTCTAGAGAAAAAAGAGGGAATGCTATTCCACTTGAAAGAAGGCACGCCAAGCAATTTTTGAATAGGTTTGCGAGCTACTTGGCGGGAAAAAATATTCCAGACCTGAATTCCGGCTTGAGGATATTTAGAAAAGATATAGTTTTCAAATATTGGCCTCTTTTTCCGCAGCGCTTTTCTTTTACTTCTACCTTAACCATGATTTGCGCTACTCGCGGCTATGAAACCATTTTTGTTCCTATTGATTATCATAAAAGAGCCGGTAAATCATCAATCAAAGCTGTTGATTTTTTTAATTTTTTAAAATTAATTTGTAAATTATCATTATTTTTTAAGCCGTTAAAAGTTTTTGCACCGCTTAGTCTGTTGTTTTTAATGTTGGCTATTATAGCCCCAACACTTTATGTTGCTGGAGTTGTAAATAGATTTTATGATACTACCTTTGTGGTTTTGGTCGCCGTTGCCATACAAACATTCTTTTTTGGACTGCTTGCAGAGATTATTGTTCATAATAAATAATATTGATTGTTTCATGATTTCATGGTTTCATTGCTAATTTCATTCTGAACCTGATTCAAAATCCATCACGCAAGACATGTTTAAAATGGTATGAGTCCCGAATTCCTTCAATTCGGCGGGCAGGCAAGTTTGGGATGACAGATGGGGGATAACAATAAAACAATGCAGTAATAAAACAATGAGACCGTATAATAAATTTATGTATTGGGATAAATTAAAAAAAGAAATTATAGATACGGACCTATATTCTAGGTCTGGTACAGAGGTTGGGGTTTCCGGCGGGGTTTTGGATTTAAAAGAAAAAAATGGAGACTATTATCCTATTAAGTTATTAGATAGAGATATTCCGGAAATATCATGCAAAGCTTCAAGTGACAAGTATATTAATTATCCGAAGTTAAATAAATTTGTTTTCGGAAAATTACCAGAAAGCTGGTTGGTGGGGGAGTATAAAAAAATATTTATTGGGCATATAAAAAATAAAAATGTAAGAAGGAATGCTTCTTCGGGGGGCATTGTAACCGGAGCGCAGAAATATCTTTTGCAAAAAAAATTAGTAGATGGCGTGATAACCACAAAGATGAAAAAAGATCAACCTTATTTGTCAGAATCCATAATAGCTACCTCTACAGACGAGATATTGGGTGGAGCTCAAAGTAAATATGTAATATCGCCAACGAATTTGATACTTAGGGATTTGCCCGGAAAATACAATTCTTTGGTTTATACGGGACTACCCGAACAGATTGCCTCAATTAGAAAACTTCAATATTATAAACATGATTCTGTTAAAAATATTAATTATGTTTTTGGCTTGTTTTACGGGGAACTTTTGAGTTTTTCTGCCCTAACTAGTTTTTTAAAAACACACAAGGTGTGTGATTTGAAAAAGATAAAAAGACTATTTTATCGTTATGGTGAGTGGCCGGGTAGCATGAGGGTAGAGCTTAAAGATGGACGGATAATTTCAGTAAAGAAATTTTATGCTAACTATTTAATTCCCTCTCATATTACAAATTTTTCTTATTATCAGGTGGATTACATGAGTGAATTGGCGGATATATCCGTAGGAGATGGGTGGTCCCCCGTTTATGAGAAGAGGGGAGACGGTTGGTCGGTTATTATTGCCAGATCAGAAAAGGGATTAAAATTACTTGAAGACATGGAAAAAGAAGAAAGAGTATATTTACAAGAGATATCTTTTGGTGATTTGTTAAAAATGCATTCTCACGGAATAGATTTTAAGAAAAGAGGAGCTTTTATTAGAATTGCCAATCGTCGCAAAAAGGGGCTGCCTGTTCCGGAATATGGCTATGAACCGGTTAATATACCGGCATCAAGATTTAGGATAGAGAAGTTGTTGTCATTTTTATTTTGGCTTTTTAAACAGAGGTTTTTTATAATGATTTTAGAAAATTTACCGCCAAAATTTTTAGGGTGGTTTTTTGTTTTGGCGCGTGATGTTTGGAAGAAGAAAACCAAAAATGCAAAAAAGGGCAATCTGACAGGGTTAAGATTTAAAATAAAAAAGATGGATAATATATGATAAATAAATTTAACATAAAAGAAGTAAGAGATTTTTGGGATAAAGTAGCCGATATTTACGAAGAAGAAAATAAGAAAGTCGGTTATGTGCATTATCATAGATATGAAAAAGCTATTGAATATGGTAATTTTCGATCTGGACAAAAGGTTTTGAATATCTGGTCCAGAATGGGCGGGTTTATTCCGTATATTAGAAAAATTCCTCAAATAGAATTAATGAATTACGAAGTATCTCCAAAATTTATTGAACAAGCAAAAATAAAATTTAGAAATGAAGATTTTTCACAAACCGATTTAGAGAATTTGGAAGATTTACAAGATGACTATTTTGATAGGGTGGTCAGCCTGGAGACATTGGAGCATGCCCCCAAACCGTTAGAATTCGTGAAAGAGTTATATAGGGTTTTAAAACCCGGCGGTTTATTAATTATGAGCTTGCCACCCAAGGGTTTTGAAATACCAACCATGCTTTGGGATTTTTTTGCTGGAAATCACGGGGAGGGACCACATAATTTTTTATGGCCTTATCAGGTAAAAAAAATAATTAATGATTCATCTTTTAAATCAATTCTCCACATTCCCACCATCATTCTTCCCTTGGGTTCAGAGAGAGGAGAAAGGTTGTCGGAAAAGTGTATGATGAGGTTTTTTGGCAGAACACCATTGGTAAATTTTGGCGTAAGACATTTTTATATATGCAAAAAATAAAATTATTTCAACAATTGTTTAAATATGGCGCAGTGACTGTTTTGAGTTACATAGTTATTATACTCGGAACATATTTTTTGGTTGAGTTTGTATCACTTCAACCAAAGATTTCATATCTTATAATTATTAGTTTTGTGTATATAGTTGCTTATTTCGTTTATTCTAAATTGGTTTTTCAAAAAGAGATTAATAAAGAACAAATATCAAGATTTACCTTGGTTATGATTATTTTTTGGTTTTTAAATAACGTCTTTTATAAAATATTCTTGGATTTTTTCTCTATACAGTATTTGATAGCGGCAATAATCAATATAATGTTTTTGGGTGGAATAAGGTTTGTTGTGTATAGGAATTTTGTTTTTATAAAATAGAAATAAAGAAAACAGAGTCATAAACAACTCTGTTTTTTTTATTATTTCTATTTTTTTATTCTAAAAAATAATTTTAAACCTCCAAATAAATTGACAATATCATACCAATGTCTAATTGAGAGAATTTTTAATAATATATATGACGGTCTAAGATAATATTCGCGGATAGCTTTTCGGTGCCATTTTCTTATTTCCTGAATGGAAATTGTCGGTAATTTGAGTACGGATTCTACATTTGACAATGGTGAATAATTAATCCAAGAAGCGTCACTGCGCAGATAATTTTTTTCTTTGGCCTCGACGTACAGCGGGGTTCCGGGAAGGGGACTAGCTATAAAAAATGCCGCAATGTGTGTATTTAGTTTTTTTGAAAATTTTATAGTATCTTTTATGGTATTTTCAGTTTCTCCTATATATCCGATAATGTAGCTGGCATGGGTAGTAATACCCACTTTCTTTGTCAGATCTATTACTCTTTTTGCTTCGTTTAAATCAAGTGATTTGTTTATTTTTTTTAGTATTTCTTTGTTACCGGATTCGATTCCAAAGCTTATTTCATGGCACCCCGCCCTTTTCATGATTTTTAACACTTCTTCGTCTAGAAATTGAGCCCTGGATGAACATATCCAACTGATATTTAATTTTTTTTCAATGATGGCATTGCAAATTTTTAAAGTTCTTTGCTTGTTTATTGTAAAAAATTCATCAGTTAAATTAAAATTATGAATATTGTATTTATCAATACATTCTTCAATTTCTTTAATGATATATTCCGGTTTGCGTATTCTAGTTCTTTGCGTCCACACAGTTCTGGCACCACAAAAACCACAACTAAAAGGGCAGCCACGACCAGTGGTTAATAGAGTATTGGGACCTAGTCCAACTCTTTTAGTGGGAGGAGGAGAGTAAAGATCGTTATCTAAAAGGTCTCGTGCCGGGAATGGAAGAATATCTAAATCTTCAATTAATTCCCTTGGTTTATTGGATATAATTGATTTATTGTGATTATAATATGTTAATCCATCAATCTCATTCCAATGCGCATTTTTATTTTTTATATAAGTAACAAGTTCATTAAATGTTATTTCACCTTCGCCGGCAATTGTAAAATGCGCGCCACTTTCTATTAATGATTGTTTGGGCAGCGCGGAAGGATGCGGTCCGCCGATTACTATTTTTGTGTTCGGCAATTTTAATTTTAGCTGAGATATTAAATTAATTACAGAGTCAAATACGCAAGTGTTAGCCGTAATACCGATAATGTCTGGGTTAAAATTTTTAGATTCGGATACGGTTTCTTCGTGAGACAGGCCAAGTATTTCTGAATCTATGATTTTTATTTTTATATCCGGGTTCTGTTGTCTGACATATGCGGCTAAGTAGCAAAGATTAAGAGGGATAACACTACCGCCATGTCCTTGAAGTCCGCCATATTGGCTAAATGCCGGATTTATTAAAAGAGTTTTCATAATATTTTTTTGATTTTTTTCAGGTAACCCCTGAATTTTCTTTTAATTTTTGCTTTTTTTGGAAACCATCTTTTTTTCATGCCCCTCTCAGTTATTAACCACTCCGTTTCATCTAAAAAACAAAAGCCGTCTTGGCGGGTTAATTTTACATTGATCTGCGTTTCCGGGTCTCTTTTATCTTTCTGTCCTTTTACATGGTGAGAATAGTCATGGTTTTGATGGATGATGGTGGCCACGGGGGAAGCGTCTATGGTTATTATCCCTTCTTTTTTAGCATGATATATCATCCAGTTATCCCAGCCCACGCGCCCCACGGCAAAGGATGGAATATTTTGAAAAGAATTTTTATCGAATATAAAGTAATCGCTTCCCTCAGGCGGGTGTTTTTTGCCTCTTGTCTGCAAATTTTGCCACATTTTTTTATCCCAATCATTGTCATTAAAAGCTATTAATTCTGTTTGGTCCAGATCATAGCGCTCACCCAGGATTAAGTATTCTTTTTGAGGCAGGTGCTTTAAGATATTCGTAAAATTTGGCAGAGTGATAATATCCGCATTGATAAAAGCAAGAGTATTGTATTTGGCATTTTGTCTTGCTAAGCAAAAAGCGTGATCCAGGAGGGGGGTGCCGTATTTATTGCATTGGACACCGGGAATGTGCTTTACTTCTAATTCCCGCGCGGTTTCGGCAATACCAGGGTCATCGCCTATCAGAATAATTTCCGGTTGAGGTATAAGTTTTTTCCAGCTATTGATTGCGTTTTTTTGGATTATATTAATATGCTGATTTGTAAATGATTTGGGAATGGTAAAGATTGTAAACATAGGTCACTTTAACACACAATCACTTTAACACACAATCATTTTAACAATATATGTTTCTGTGATTGCGTGATTCAGTGATTACAAGTTACTGTATTATTTGATTTTTATAGCTTCTATTGCTTTCCAGAGCATTGCTCCTATTTCTTTTGATAGTTTAGACGCTTTTTGATATTCTTTTTTTGTAATTAAATTTTCAATTAATGAAAAATGGACTAAATATTTTGATTCCTGTAATGAGCCATAGGATGTTTCCCAAAAGTTTTTCTTTACAGCACTTCTTTTCCTGGCAAAACCTTCTATATAATTTAAAATAATTGACAAAGAAGATCTTCTTAGCTGAGAAGTGATTCCATAAATTTCCTCTTTTGGGAATTTTTTAGTTATTTTATAGATATAATGAGCATATTCATCCATTAGTTGTTTTAATTTATTATGATAATCATTCATATATTTATTTGATTATGTGATAAAATGATTAAATGTTTATGTGTTACTGTGTTTGAGTGCGTGTATGATTCTATGATTGCATGCTTGAGTGATAATGTGCTTGATTGACGATGTGTTTGAGTGATTATATGTTTGAGTGTTTTTTTGCCTTGATAAAAGATAACGCATACCAATAATCACGCATCATATCCGTCTTGGACGCTTCTTCTTCTGATGCCTCCAGCCAGAGTCCGTATTTTTTATAGAATTTTAAGAATTTTTGCTCCAGTATTTCATATCCTTCGTATAATTTTTTTATTCTTTCTTTATTGTATAGTTTGTTAATGGGCAGCACATCTTTCGCGCCATAGGGGATAGTAAGCAGTAATGTGCCGCCAGGCTTTAGTATTCGGCGCATTTCCTGCATGGCCTTTTTGTCTCCTTCCGGGTCTTCGCCACTATTGTATCTTCCACCTACGCCGATATGTTCTAAAACCGATATGCAGGTTATGCAGTCAAAATAATTATTTTCATAATCTGTTTGGCGGATATCGCCGTATTTGAATTTGATATTTTTGTTATTTGGGTTTTGTGGATTTAAATTGATGCCGTGTATCTCTATTTTTTTCGGTAAAATATTGGAAAATAAATCACAGGAAGTGGAGCCGACATCCAATAGGCGCCCCCCTGTTATGTCTATATTTTTTATAATCCACGGGTATTCCAGGCTGCGGTCGGAACAGGGCATCGTGCGCGCTTTTAGCTTGTTGACCAGCAGGCAATCCTTGAATTTCCGGCATTCGTTTTTTAAAAGAATATTGTTTATAGATTTAAGAAAAATAATAACCCGGTCATTTAAACCGTTCATTTTTCGGAGTATTTTTATTGTGAATGATATTATTTTAGACATATAATCTTATGTTTTAATTGTTATATTGCTTCATTTTTTGTTTGAAATTTTTAGTGTCGCCACATGCATTTTTACTCCCTGTTCAATGTTGATTCGCGGCTGCCAGTTCAATAATTTTTTAGCCTTTTCTATATTTAAAATATTATATTTTACATCAAAATTTCTTGTCCCCCTATAATTAACAGTAATGTTTTTTCCGGTAGTTTTTTTTATAATCTTTATTAGTTCATTAATAGATGTGCCGATACCCGTGCCGGCATTAAAAATTTCATTATTGACTTCGTTTTCAATAATTTTGATAATTAAGCCGGTTAAATCATTAATATGGATATAATCTCTGACTATTTTTCCATCTCCCCATATTTCCAACGGCTCATTATTAGTAATTTTTTTTAAGAATATATCTATTATTCCTTGATTTTTGTGATTGTCTATGGTGCGTCCATATGGATTGCCGGGTCTCAGTATTATATAATTTAATCCATGGACATGACTAAATACTTGTAAATATTTTTCTACCGCAAGTTTCATAGCGCCATGAGCGTTAAATGGATTTTGTGCATCAGTTTCTTTTATCGCCCTTTTTCCGTAATTGCCATAAACGGTTCCGCCGGAAGAAAAATAAATTACCTTTTTAACTTGTTTTTCTACGCAGGCCTGAAATAGTTTAATGCTGCCTATTAGATTTTCCTGAATATCTTTTTCTTTGTCGGTTTCTGAAAGCGCGGGGACGCTAGAGCAGGCCATATGAATGACAGTATCGTCTTTTTGGAGAGTATTGTTTAAAATTTTGGTATCAAAAAAATCACCAACCACAGTCTTGGTTGATTGATTTTTAGATTTGTGTTTATCTATGGATAGTAAATTTTTATAATTTTTGGCGGTTAAATTTTTTATTAAGTGTGATCCAATAAAACCTTTTCCGCCGGTAATTATTATTCTATTTTTTTTCATTTTTTTGTTTAATAATAGTCTAATATTATCATTATTTAAACAATTTGGCAATTTGATGTTTTATTATAGTCTTGATTTGTGGTTTTGAACTGAAGCCAAATTTAAAATTCTGGTCCACTTTTTTTACATTATTTATTGCTTTTTTTAATTCTTTGTAGTACCGTTTATAAATTATATTGTTTCTATTGGTATATATTTTTAATTTTGGAAAAATTTGCAAATTATGAAAATGGAATAATATTAGCGGTGTTTCGTTTATAAAAATTTTGTTATTATTTTCTTTTATAGCAGATTCAACTAGTCTCCATGGACCAATATTTACTCCTGGATGTTTTATGTTGTGTATTTTTTTAAATAACCTTTGCCAATGATTCAGATACATTTGATCACCCAGTTTTCCGTTTTCCAGACGATGATAGCACCACTCTAAACACTTTTCCCTCCACCAAAGCAAACATTTTTTAGATATCTTATCATTTTTAAAAAAAATAAATCCGGCATTATACTTACCGCGTTTTTTTTCTAGTTCTTTCCCACCTTTTATAAAATAATGGGGAGTAAGAATGATGGAATTATTTTTTAACTCTTCGTAAATTGGGGCAGGGGATGAAAAGAAAAACAGATCAGCGTCCAGATATATTAATGTTTCTGTGTTGGGATATTTTTCAAAAATATAAAGCACCAGGTAGGGCTTAGTTGTCCACGAATATTCCCCGGCATTTCTAATCTGTTTGACAGACAGTAATTTTTCATCTTCCATTCTTTTTAGGGGGATTAATTCTACATTAACCAAGCTCATTTCTTGTAGAATATTAAAACTAGCATCATCCATGCACAAAATCCACAATCTAAAATCAGAACAATTGTCTCTAATTGAATAATATAAAGCCAATCCTTTGTATAGATAATTTTTATCAAAAAGTGTGCAAAAATTGTAGGTCATAAAGCGGTTTTAATAAGTTTATGTATTAAGAGTGTGTCATTCTGAACTTTCCTCCCGAGATGGACAGGGATTCAGAATCCATGATGTGTAAATGTGTCTTACTTGGTGGATTCCGGATATTTTTACTTCACCCTCCTCCCGAGGCGGACACAGCGTTACGTAAAAATTCCAGGATGACAGAGGGGTGGGAGTTTTATTTTCGATAAGCAAATATATTAAGCTGTATATCCATTGATAATTCAACAACTCTTTTGTAAAGCGGGTTGTGAAGCGGAGTTCCGCTTGGACCTATATAATACCTGAATCCTGCTTTTTTTATAATATTTAAAACTTCATCAAGTTTTTGTTCTTTCTTATAAAAAGAATGATATTCAATAAATAAATTTTTTACATTTTTTAAATATTCTTGAGAATCTAGTAAAACCTCATATTCACTGCCTTCTATGTCAATCTTAAGCATGTCTATTGGTTGTTGTAGATAATTTATCAATCTTGTGGTTTTGATTTTTGTAATATTATTTTCATCATCCTTCTGAGCGATTCTACCGCCATCAGCTCCTTCTTGAAAAAAATTAATTTCACACTCTTTATTAGAAATTCCCCTTTTAATAGTTTGTATATTTTTAAAATCAAATGATTGAATATTATTATTTAATATATTGTATATTTTTTCATCAGGTTCAAAGGCGATAATTTTAGAATTCGGATATTGTTGCTTAAAATAAATTACACTTAGTCCAATATTTGCTCCGCAGTCTATGATCAGGGGTATCTCTGCATTTGTTTTAAATTTATATATTTCATGTTGAAAAATTTCTCGGTAGGTTGCCAAAAAAGATTTGGAATCAAGTACGGTTATATTTTTGTTTAATATTTTAGTATTAAATTTTTTGTATCTTTTTATTTTAGTTATTCTAAATAATTCATAATAAATATAAGCGTTTCGAGGATTATTAAGAACATTAAAAACCAATTTTAATATTTGAATTATTTTATATTTCATATGTTTATAATACTCCCAAAAAATAAAGACGGAAAAAATCTAAGGCGATTTGTGTGTGGTCGTGAATTTTGTTGATAGTTTTTATTAATAGTTTAGTGATAATATTTTGAGGTAGTTTTTGTATGTATTTATTTAATTTTTCATTTGCCCTGAATAATCTCATCCTTAATCTTTCAATAATCCAAACTTTTTTACCAATTAATCTATTTTTTTCTTTTCGATAAGCTTTGTTTAATTTTTTTATCCAATCATTAATTTCCTGATCGGTCATTTTTGATAAATTTACAACCAAATTCAGCTTTCTATTGCCGTAATTAAATTTGTTATAAAAGTCCATATGTTCTTTCAGTAGACCCTTTTCCATGGCAATATCATATAATGCTGTTCCGGGAAACGGGGTAGTAATGGTAAAAGACCAATTTATATGTTTATTTTCCCGTAGGGTCTCCAGCATTAGGTTCATAGATTTTTGTACATCTTCATTTGTTTCGTTTAGTTGTCCGACTTGTATACATACAAAGGGAAAAATACCGAATTTTTTTAATCTTTTAAAACCTTCTCGTATTTGTTCGACTTTTAATTTTTTATTAATAGTGTCTAATATTTTTTGCGATCCGGATTCTACCCCCAATCCCATATTTCTGAGCCCGGCTTTTTTTAGTGCCAATAATAGGTTGTCATCAAACCTGCTGACAACATCAAAGTGGCATGTTAGCGCAAACTCTATTTTTTTCGGTAAGGTTTTTATTCCTTCTACTAGCTCCCTTGCCCTGACCGGAGAGCCGACAACCAAATCATCTCCAAAGTTGAGCATATTAACATCATATTTTTCTATGGCCATTTTGGCGTCGTTCATCATATCTGATATGGATCTATATCTGGGCATACTGTGATGGTAACAAAAATTACAATTAAAAGGACAACCTCTACCCCCATGAATATCTATTATTTTGTCATTATATCGCCAGTGTGGTTGGGGTTGAAAAATATAGTAGCGTCCCACATTTAGCCATTTTTCAGCCGGAAATAATTCATAGGGAACACGGGGTAGTTTGCTCATGTCTTGAATGAATGGACCCGAACCGGTATTTATTATTTTGCCACTATTGTTTATTATTAATCCTTTTATATCCTTGGTATCTTCTTCGTTGCGAAGAGCGGTTACGAGATTATGTAATATTATTTCACCCTCCCCAATAACACCATAATCAGCACCGGTGATTTGAGTTACAAATTCCGGCAGGGGGGTAACCATTTGGCCGCCAATAACAAGCGGAAATTGGCATTTTTTTTCTTTAAATATTTTAATAATATCTCCCACGGGATAAATATCCGGATAAAGAGTTCCTAGGCCAACCAACAAGGGATTTAAGTTTATTACTTCATCAACAAATTTTTCATAATCATTTGGATTTTCCGGACGGAATAATATTTTTACATCCTCACCTTTTTCCATAAGGTAACCGGCTAAATAGGCATAGCCAAAAGGAAAAGTAAAGGCTATTGGTTTAGAGATTAAAATTATTGGCCCTTTTAAATTTTTGCTTTTTGTCATAAATTTTTCAATATTTTTTTTATATAAACTTTAATTTTTTCTGAAAATTTAAGACTAGATTTATTGTAAAAATTTTTAGCTATTTTACGAGCATTTAAGTTTTCTTTTAATTCTGTTTTTTTTACGATTATTTTTTTGTTATAAAAATTGTTTATAATATTATTGCTATTTTTGCAATTTTCCCCGCTTCCATCAAAACCAATATTTCGTATTAAAGATTTATTGGGGTGCAGACATAGTCCATTAGATAACAATATGTTGGCATACCACTTAATGGCCCATGTTTTGTTGTTTTTATTGATATTGTCAATTAGTTGTTGTTCAAGGTTTGGTTTGCTACCATCTATATTAAATTTTTTGATTAATTTTTTTTCTTTTATTTTTTGATACAATGTTTCTGCATTATTATTAAAATATTTCCAAGCGTGTTTCCATGTTGCCCAACCCCAACAAGATGCCTGATTAAAAAAAAATGTTTCTGGTAGATTGTTTTTAACTGGAAAGAAATATCCGGCAATATGCATGACTCGCAGTTCATTTTTATATATTTCTAACGCATCATTCATGTATTCTAGGAAATAAGGAAAAGTGACTATATCATCTTCAAGTACTATTATTTTATCATATTTATTTATAATTTTGGTAACACCGTTAACAATAGAATCAGCAAGACCCTGGTTCTTTTCTTTTTCGTCAATAATTATATTTTTAAAACCGGTAATGCTTTTTATATAGTTTCTGACTTCTTTTACTTTTTTTTCATCTTCTTTTTTGCGTGGACCATCAGAAAAAATAAAAAGATTACTGTCTTGTGATAGTTTATTATTTTGTAGAGCTGCAACTGTTTGTTTTGTGTGCTTCGGTCGATTGTATACAAATAGTGCTATGGGTGCTATATTCATGATTTTATTTTTTTTAAAAATGATTGTTCCCACAAGTATGGGGCTAATGATCTCCATGCGCCTGTACCCATGGTAAATGTTGCTTTGGGGTTTTCTATGACATTTTTTATTTTTTTAGCGGTATTTTCAGGGTTAATAAAAACAGATTCTTGAAAATTTCTTGAATTTATAATATCCAAAAAATAAGTTTTAAGTGGTCCTCGCATCCAATCAACAATAGGAGTATTAAATCCTATTTTTGTTTTTCTGTAGGTAATTTTCTTGGGCATATATTTTGACAAGGAGTCTCTAATGATTGCCTTAGTATAGCCGTTTTTTAGTTTGGATTGCCATGGTAGTGAAAAAGCAAAAGAAACAATACGATAATCCATGAAGGGCATTCTTATTTCTACGCCACTTGTCATGCTATAGCGATCATAGTTTCTAAGTAATGTCGGTAAAACGGTTTCGTGCGCAGAAATATATAATAATTTATTAAAATAATTTAATTCATTCCAATTCTTGTGGGCACTATCGCCACACACCAACCTTAATGATTTTTTGTTTAATAATTTTTTTATTAAAAATTTAAGCAAGTAAATATTTTTTGGCGGAAGCATGTTAAATTGAGAGGAGTTTTTTATATCTCTCATATCATAAAAAGTGTTTAATATTTTATAAGATTGATATAAATTCCAACTCGTATAATTTAACATTTTGACAACATCAAATTCATAGCCCCCAAATAGTTCATCGGCACCATGTCCGTCTAATGTAACAACGATACCCATTTTTCGCATAGCCTGATAAGTTGCAATGAACGGAATGGGACTTGTGTTGTAATTTTCTTCAAATAGATATAAGTAATGTTCTATGTTATTGATATACTTTATTGGGTCAATATTTATAATATTTGGTTTTATATTAATATTTTTGGTAACCAGTTTTGCATAATAAGATTCATCCAGTGGGGTGTTTGGGAAAGATGCTACAAATGCATTTTGCCAATTTTTATTTACTCTTTGTTCGTTGTATTTGCTTATTTCAGAAATTACAGAAATAACAGAACTAGAATCTAGTCCGCCACTTAGAGCCGTACCAATGGGCACATCTGAACGCATTCTGATTTTGCAAGCATCAAAGAACAATTCTCTAAACATTTCGATTTGATCGGTGTATTTTCGCGGCACATCGATTAGGTGGTCAAGGGTATTCCAATATCTTGTTATTTTTAATTTTCCATTTTTGAAAAATCCAAAATGGCCAGCCGGGAATCTTTTAATATCTTTAATTAAGCACTCTGGGGTGTGTTCGTAGTTAAATACTTTACCTTTTATTAATTCATAATTTACCTCAATTATTGGGAGTAGGGGGGTGATAGCCTTCATTTCAGAGGCAAAAGTTAGATCCTGATTCTGTTGATTATAGAATAGTGGTTTTTTTCCAAATCGATCGCGACTCAAGAACAATTCTTTGTTTTTATTGTCCCAAATACCAATGGCCCACATGCCGTTAAATTTATCCAAACACTTTTCTCTCCACTCCATAAAAGATGCAAGTATTATCTCGGTATCGCTTTCACTTTTAAATTTGTAGCCCCTAGATATTAATTCCTTCTTTATTTCTAGAAAATTATATATTTCACCGTTAAAAGTAATAAAATATCGGTTATCGGCATAAGACATGGGCTGTTTGCCCAACACTGATAAATCCAGAATAGATAATCGTCTGTGCCCAAAACAAAAATCATTAGTGTGGTGCAAGCCAAAACCATCCGGACCTCTATGTTTTAAGGTATTTGTACATTTGAGCGCTAAATTTTTATCAATATGTCCAATGTGACCAAATATTCCGCACATATTTTTAATTTTAATAAAAGGTTAGAGTGTTATGTTTATTTTCAAAATAATATTTTTTATCTTTATAATATTCCCAATCCATTTTCGGTTTTTGGAATACTACAAAAGGGACATCTCCGTAATATGATGCAAAAGCCCCGAAGGTGCTGTCTGATCCGATTATTATATCTGTTTTTGCCAATATGAACAAATCTTCAATCATATTGCCGTTATTTTTGATTATGTTTAATCCGGGGAATTTATCCATATTAATTTTTTCGTCAGAGCATGCAAGAAAGCAGGTTTTATCCTTGTCTTTGTTAAATTCTTTTAGATATTCCTGTAATATTTTATTTATTTCTCGATCGTCGAAATATAGTTTGCCGCCAAGAAATACCTTATAATCTCCTTTTCTGATATGTACGCCGACGATATGGTTATACTTTGATTTCAGTTTATTTATTTTAGATTCAATTTTTTTTATGAATTTTTCTTTAGGCGCAAAATATTTTATTATTTCCCGGCGGTATTTTTCTATGCCTTTGGGGTTTCTAAACATCCACCCGTCAAAATAAATTTTTGTTGTTTTGTTGTTAATTATGGAATTATTTTTTGTGGGCTCAAGATAAAAGGCCATCTCTTCCCCTGAACAAATAATTTTATTTTTATTTTTTATGTATTTAACATATCTATTAAGTGGTCTCAGTTTTTGGCTTAATCTATTAATAATTGTATTTAAATTGACAATCAATGAGATTATTTTGTGGTTTGGAATATTGAAATATTTATAATAATTATCATATGAGCGAACACCGGTTATTTGATCTTTTTTATTTTCATAAAAACAAAAATTAACGCACCTAGCGCCTATTTCAAGGCTATAAGCATAAATACTAATATAATTCCATAATTGATTAGCTAATCGACATCCTTTTGGTTTGTTTAGTATGATAATTTTTTTCATTTTATTTTTTTGTAAATATGGCGATAATAGAATGTCCGATTATTTTTTTTCTTAAACCTTTCTCTAATAAGTATATTAATATTTTTTTAGGGACAATATTTATTTTGATAGCCAGATCACCAAAGAAGTCATTGATTTTATTACCAAATATCATATTGTAATAAGTTTTATAGTGGTGTCGTTGTAATGGTTCTGTTTTAATTTTTTCTAATTTTATATTAAATATTTTTTCTAAATTGCTTAATGATTTTTTATCCCAGAGTCCAATATGATGAGGGGGCCTATTCAATAACCCTTTCGGATCTTGGTTGATAATAGAATTATTATTAGGTACGCTGATAATCAGTTTGCCTCCTGGTTTTAGAGTGTCAATACTTGCCCGAACAGCTTCGCCAATCTCAGGTATATGTTCCATGACTTGAAACGAACAGACAATATCATATCGTTTTTGGTGTGTTTTGGCGTGTTCCTGGATTGTTTCTTTGTAAATATTTAATCCTTTTTCCTTAGATTTGCGCATAGCTTCTTCATTAAATTCTATACCGGTAACATCTACATTATTATCTTGTAGTCTTTTTAAAAAATCTCCTTGTCCGCATCCGATCTCTAATACTTTGTCGCCTTTATTAATTAATTTAAAGGCTTCATCATACTCCCATTTGTCTTTCATGTAGTACCAATCGAATTGCTGCAGATCTTGATAAAACTGATCATCACCAGCAGTATTGAAAGGATAGAAAAATTTATAACCGGTGTCTAGGCACTTATAAATATAAATTTCTGGGATATCTTTAAAAAAACGAGATACATCAATATTAGATTTTTGCCACTCATTAATAATAAAATCAGTTTTGATTTTTTTTCTAGTTTTGTATTGCATGAATTATTAAGAGGATTTTTAATTTGCATATGGTTATTTTTTAAAATGGAAGAAACCGGTGCCAAATCCTTCGGATTGGTCATAATTGTTAATTAATTTATTTCCATTTTTATAAAGATATTTTTCTTCTATCAATTTTAATGATTGAAATAATTTTAAAATATATTCGCGCGTAAATGCTCTGTGGGCATTGAAATATACTTTGTTTTCATTATCAATAGGTAGTGAAATATAAAGATTTCCTTCGGGGGCTAATACTCTTTTTATTTCTTTGATAGCTTTTTCTGAACCAAACGGATCGAGCTTGTCGCCGTATCTTCCCAATCCAATATGTTCGATTACGCAAATTGAGCTGATAGACTCCAAAGAATTATTTTCAAAAGGTAGATTTAATATATTGCCTTTTTTAAAATAAAGATTATTAAGTTCCAGATCTATGGGGCGGATATCTATCATGGTGGTGGGTACGAATTGAGAGATAATTCCGACCATTTCCACTGATGATCCGATATCGTAATGATGTTTGGGTCTATTCTCAAATATTTTTTTAGCGCACCAGGAGTCCTGGAGAATATAAAGAGGGTCAAGCGGGGTGTTATCAGTTTTATCAAACAGGCAAAGTTTAAGATATTCTTTTGAAAGAGTAAAGTTTTTATTATTATTTATTTTTTGATATTTTTTGAATTCATTAGAAAAATATTTATGTAACGATATTTTTTTGAATATACCTGGATTTTGTTTGATAATATTTTGATAATACAAAAAACTTCTTTTTATAAAAGGTATAATGAGAATTTTATATTTTATTTTTTTAAAATAATTCATTTTAATTTTTTTAATTTATTTTTTATCTTAGAAAAAATAGTTTTTTTTGTAAATAATGGTTTTTGTTTTGTTAGATCTAAAGAATTTATTAATTTTATTGTTTCTGTCTCATTTTGTGGTGTTTTGTATTTTTGTGATAGTCCGATTAATGATCTTAATATATTAAAATAAACAATTTTTGTATCCCCCCCCAATCCAATTAATTGTTTAAAACAGTCTAGCGCCTTGTTATAATTTTGTTTTTTATAATGATATATTCCCAGACAAAATATATCTTCTGCTTTTTCGTTGTTTTTGTATTTTTGATAATAAATTTCAAATCCGTTCGGATTTAGATATTTATACATATCGGTTCTAAAAAAACCATTAGGATTATCTTGATAAATATTATTTAAATAGCTTTTAATATTATTATTTAATTCTGTGTTTTTAAAAATATCGTAGTGTATAATTTTTTTTATGATTTCCGGAGAAAAAAGAAATATCTCATCCTCTAATATTAAATAGAAATTTTTTGAAAATTCTCCTTTTTCATACACTCTTTCGAAGTATGATTTTTTATTAGCTTGTCTGTGAAAATAGTAACTGTTTGGGCAAATATCAATATGAGCACCAGTAGATAAATATTTAAATCCGAAGTGTTGAGTATCGAACCCGTGGTTTTCTGGATAGCCTCCGGTCTTTAAAAAAGATTTTTTAGTATAAAGAAAGTTAACCTGGGTTAAAAATCCCTTTTTATTTTCAAATAAATTGTTAAATTTTATATCTTTAAAATAGTTGAGATCATGCTTAATGTTTTTAGATTTTTTTAAGTCATTCGTAAAATATCTTGCTTCCTCAAAAAGTATTCCGTCAACCCTTTTTTTATTTAAATAGTCGATTGTTTTAGGAAGCATGTTGTCGGGAAGCATGTCATCGCTGTCTAATATAAATATCAGACCTCCTGTTGATTTTTTTATCCCTGTATTTCTGGCAGCGCCTCCACCACGGTTTTTTTTGTGTGTGTAGTATTTAGTGTGCGGATATTTTTTAACTAGTTTTTTTATTAAACTTAAAGTATTATCAGTTGAACCGTCATCTACCATAACAACCTCAAAGGGAGTAGTAAAATTTTGGGTATATACAGATCGTAAAGCTTCTTCCAGAGTTGTTTCACAGTTATAGCAGGGGATAATGATGCTTAATTTTTGTTGATTTTTATTTTCCATAAAATTATTATTTTTTTATAAAAATTTTCGGAAACAAGAATATCAAAATTAACTTAATAAATCTTTTGTATGTTAACCAGCCATTTTTCCAGTGATTTAAAATAATGGTTTCTTTTAATACTATTCCCGCATATTTACGAGTATTTTGTATGTCATTTATTCTTAGGTATTTATCGACCAGATCATTGTACCAGTATATTTTTTGTCGGCGCAGTTGTTTGTCATATTTATAATTAAAGTGTTTGTTCAGTATGTCGCTTGTATATAGTGCGGAATCTTCAACAAATCTAAAAAAGTCTTTTCCCTCAGATTCGATTTTTATCTTTTGATTGAAGGCCGCTCCTTTTTTATGTTTGCGATATGCGCTCATTTTTTCCTTGAAATATTTGGTTTTACCGTGAGCCGCACAGAACGCCGGCAGGGTCCAGTCACAAGCCTCTAGGGTAAAAAACCAGTCGGGCAAGGTATTTAATATTTCTTTTTTAAAAACAATTGAACAAGTAGCAAAAAATTTTCCACCAATTAGCTCTTCTGTGGGTATCGTTTCATCTTTATCTTTATTGCATTGATTTCTGATAAATTTACTTTTTTCATCAACAACTATAGAATTGTGTACAGTTAATGTATAATCCTGATTTTGCTCCATAAAGTCAACTTGTTTTTGTATTTTATATGGGTCGGTCCAATAGTCATCTCCTTCGCAGATAGCTATGTATTCCCCCTGGCATGATTTCATAGATTTTTCCCAGTTACCGATGAGTCCCAGATTAGTTTCATTTAAGTATAGTTTGATTTTATCAGGATATTTATTGGCATATTCTTTTACTATTTCACGAGTATTGTCAGTAGATTTATCTTCACATACGACAATCTCATAATCAAAATTTACTTTTTGAGATAAAGCGCTATCAAGGCATTCTCGGATATATTTTTCATGATTATAAACTATGATACAAGCGGATGCTTTCATAAAAACATTTTACATAGTAACATTTTAGCATTTTAACATGGTTACTGTGTGATAATATAATAATTATTTTTTATTTTACTTTATGGACTTTATAGACTTTTTACTTTTGACTCATGCGGTGTAAGCACTAGAAAACATCGGCCGTCTTTTTCTTCTTTTAATAGTTCAATGTCATAATTCCATTCGTTCATCATCTCTCCTGTTTTTAACATATTGAAAATAGAGTGTATCTCGATAAGGATAATCGGTTTATATTGATTAATGGTCTGTTCCGCGCCTTGTAGAGCAAGGTATTCAGCGCCTTCTATGTCTATTTTAATCAGAGCAGGCGGATTTGTTATTTTTTTTGATTGATATAGATTGTCCAGAGAATCTGTTTGGACCACCTTTCTTTGAAATCCCAATTTTTTTTCATAGATATCTTTTTCCCAAAAAGTGTGCGCGCTGTCTAAAAAGCTGCCGCTGCTTGATCCCTTTTCCACCTTGGTTGAAAAGATGAATTCTTCCTCTCCTTTTTTATCCGCAATAGCCAGATTAAATATTTTTATTCTGTCTGATATATCGGGATTATTTTTTAGATTGATATTCATTCTTTCAATGTTATAATCATTGGGTTCGAATGCATAAACCTTTCCGTTGTTTTCGGTTAATTTAGCAAAGGCCATTGATGTATAGCCGATATGGGCGCCGATATCCAATATTGTTTTATTTTTTAAATCTAATTTTTTTAGATAATCATAGAAGAATTGGTCATAGGTTCCATTGATCATTTCGATCTGCCAATCTTTTTTGTTGTAGATAAAAATTTCGTTTCCCTTTAATACCCCCCCTTGGATAGTGTTTAGTGTTGGTTCTTCGTTATCAACATTTGTTTTGAATATTGAATTTTTTATTTTTTTAAAAAATTTTAATATAATTGGGGGAGTAAAAAGGATTATGAATTTTTTCATATTTTTTTAAGTTTAATATTTTTTAACACCAAGCAAATATAGCCGCGCTTTATCTAAAATAATTTGCATAAAATCATATAGATGGTTATATGTTTTTTTATTGTGTTTCCGAATATGTTTTTAGGTAATTTATCAAGGTATTTTTCTTGTAATTTTGTATTGAATCTTTGCGCCCTAATTCTTAGTGTTTCAATTTTACATACATATTTACCAACCGCTTTTGCTCTCTCATCTTTTCTAACCTGTTTAAATTTTTCTTTCCAATCAAGTATTTCTTTATCTGTCATAGCAGATAGATTTCCCGTAACTCCGCTCATGGCTTGATTTTTGTTTAAGCTGTGAAAAAAATCATAATGATTTTTGAATATTCCTTTTTCAAAACATAAGCTATATAATTTTGATCCGGGGAATGGAGTAGTTATACTGCATCCCCAATTTACATTTTTATCTATTTTGATAACCTGCAGCATTAAGTCCATTGATTTTTGAACGTCCTCGTTGGTTTCGGTGTATTGTCCGATCATAATGCTGGCATTAGGTAATATGCCAACTTTTTTTAATCTTTTAAACCCGTTGATAATTTGATTTACGGTTATTCTTTTGTCTATGATATCCAGTATTCTTTGAGAACCTGATTCTACTTCAATGTTAAGATGACGCAATCCTGATTTTTTCATTTGCATTAATGTTTCGTCATCAATTTTTTCCAGGATATCCATCCTGATTGTTGTAGAATATTCCAGGTTTTTTATTTTTAACATTCCTTCTGCCAATTCTTTTGCTCTTCTCGGAGAAAGAATAGCCAAATCATCATCGAAAGTAACATGGTTAACCCTGAATTTCTTTTTAAGTTTTTTAACATCATCAAGTATGTCCTTAACGGGTCTGCAACGAGCCCTGCTGTGGTGGTAACAAAAATTACAATTAAAGGGGCAGCCCCTTCCTCCGTGGATGTTGGCGGACCTGTTGGCATATTGATGGTGTGGCTGCGGAGCCGTGACAAGTAATTTTCCAATACTCAGCCATTCGGTAGATGGGAATAATTCATAGGGAATTTGAGGCAAATTTGATAGATCTTCGATATACTCTCCTAGACCAGTTAATATTTTTTCTTTTCCTTTGTTGATGACCAGTCCCTTAACCGTTGATATGTCGTTATCATTACGCAACGCTTTTACCAAATTATAAAGAATAATTTCTCCCTCGCCAATAACACCAATGTCAGCCCCCGTGACCTCAACAGCAAATTCCGGTGTGGGTGATACCATCTGTCCGCCTATTACAACAGGAAAATTTCTTCCGGCTTCATTTAAAAGTTCGATTATTTTTTTTGTCGGTTGCAGGTCCGGGTAAAGCGTTCCGAACCCGACCACAAGAGGCTTTAGCTCAATTATTTTTTTTACCAATTCTCGATACAGTGATTTATCTTCCGGTCTAAATAGTATTTTTACATCTTCTCCGTTTTCCTTGAGATAACCGGCCAGATAGCCATATCCGGAGGGGAATACCCATGATATATCCTTGGAAACTAATATAACCGGTCCTTGTTTATTTATGCTTGTTAGTATGTTAGACATATTATTTTATTATTATTATATATTTTTTATACCAATCAATATAGCGTTTGATTCCTTCTTCTATATTTATTTTTGGTTTATAATTTAATAGTTTTTTTGCTTTTTCAATATTAGCTCGTGTTTCCGGCAGGTCTCCGAAGTGCATATCTATATATTCCTTCTTTGCGGTTTTTTCCAAATTGTTTTCTATTAATTCGATAACTTTTTGTATTTCTGTTGATGTTCCTGATCCTAGATTTATAATTTCAAAATTTAAATTTGTTTCAATGGCGGATATAATACCCGATACAGTGTCTGTGATATAGCTGAAATCTTTTCTTATTTTACCGTGATTATGAATAGTAATCGGTTCACCTCTATATATTTGTTCCGTGAATTTGCTGATAGCCATATCCGGCCTGCCCCATGGTCCGTAGGTTGTAAAAAATCTCAGTCCGATCATTTTGATGCCGTATAGATGGTGATAAGTGTATGCCAGCACTTCGTCTGATTTTTTGGTCGCGGCATATACTGATAGGGGATGGTCGGTTGAGTCGGTTTCTGTAAATGGAATTCGGGCGCTGTCTCCATATACCATGGAGGATGAAGCGAAAACTATTTTCGGCACATTGAATTCTCTTGCCAATTCAAATATGCCCACGGTGCTCATGGTGTTGGTTTCATTGTACAGCTTGGAATCTATGCCCAGATTGGTTTGCGCTGCCAGATGGCAGACAATATCCGGCTTGTGCCCGTAAAATATCTTTTTTATTTTTTTTACATTATCCAGTTCAGTATTATAAAATATATAATCCGCAGGGTTTAAAAATTTGTTCAGTCTGTTTTGCTTCAGTTCGATATTATTAACCAGCCTATCAAGGATAACAATATTATATTTGTCTTTATCTAATTGATTTACCAAGTGGCAGCCAATAAATCCCGCACCGCCGGTGATTAAAATTGTTTTTTTATTATAATTCTTCATAGCAATCTTATGGTGATAGATTTATCAGATAGTTTATTTATTTGATGTAAAGATCTTGAATATGGCGCTAGTATTTTATTCCTGATTTCATTTAAATATTCTTGTGATTTTGGTTTAAACATAAAAACTCCTTTATTAAAACCATATAAAATAGGAAAAATAGTTTTTTTATAATTTGGATGACTATATGTAGCCTCAGCAATTCCCGGATGGCTATAATTTAGAAAATCATCAATTATAATTATAGAAGAGGGGACTAGTAGATTATCAAACTCATCAATTATATCTTTTACGGCTCCATAACTATGCTCCCCGTCGATATGGATTAATTGATATTTTTCTTCTTTATTTCTATTTTTTATAAATTCATCTTGTAGTTTAATTTCTAGTTTAACTAAATTTTTTAAATTCGTTTTATTTTTTTTATCCAATATTTTTAAAGAGTTATATATTTTTTTTATTCTTTCTTGAGCTGTGGTTTGGCCTGTTTTTCTTGCAAGGTATATGGCCTCATCCTTAACCGCGTATTTATTATTAAAATCTTCAAAGAAAGGATCTACTCCTACGGTTTTTAAGTTTGACACGCAAGCCATGGCCGTTAAACTGCGTCCGCAAAAAACGCCTATCTCCAATATTGGATTATTGTTTTGGGGTTGAGCATTTATTAAATTTGCAAATAGGTTCATTTCCTCTATATTAAGGAATCCGTTTAATTTTTTTATTTCTTCAAAATCGTTTTGTAGTTTTTGAGGATATAGTATATCAAAATTTTTGCCTACAGGTTTGTTTTTTTCAACTGTATACCCCAATTTTTTTATTGTTTTATAGATTATTTGTTTTAATAAATTTAACATATTTTTAAGTTTTACCCTGTATTCAAGCTCCAGTCTTGTTCCAAGTGTACGGGGCTTTTTATATATACTCCATTATTATAAAAATCACCTTTTTTTATTTCAAAAGTAAGAAGATTGTGTATATAATCCACTCTTTCATCTCCCGCCCACAAATTAACAGCTAAATCATACAATCCTTCCCCCAGTGGCATTTTTTGCTTGAGTTGGCACTTGAGAATCCCCTTGGGGGGGGCATCAAAAGATTGTTTTGTATGTTTTGTCCAATTAAAAACTAATTGATTACTGTCTTTGTTGATTGAAAAAGCGCATCCTAGATTATTGATTGGCTGATTGTCTAAAGATTCGTAGCCAAAACAAAAAGAATATTTACCGCCGAATCGAATAGCGTCTACTTTTTTCCCATCATGATCTTCTACATGAAAAGAAGTTAATCGAATTTTTTCGCCTCCTTTTCTGTCTCTTCTTTTTTTGAGAGTATTATCCTGCGTTAGGGGATTGTTTTGCAGGTAGCGTGTTATTACTTTTTCGGTTTCATCAAACATTTTAATTTCTCCATTTTCTAGCAATACACATTTATGACACAAATTTTTAACGGCTTCCATGTTGTGGCTTACGAAAAGTATTGTTCTGCCGGCTGTTTTTGTGACTTCATCCATTTTCCCTAGGCATTTCTTTTGAAAGGCGGTATCACCAACCGCCAGTACTTCATCAACCAGTAAAACATCCGGTTCCATGTGGGCGGCGACTGAAAAAGCCAGGCGGACGTACATGCCGGAGGAGTAGCGTTTTACGGGAGTATCAATGAATTTTTGCACTCCGGCGAATTCTATGATTTGGTCGAATTTTTTTATGATTTCTTTCGTGGTCATGCCGATAATGGCGCCGTTTAGGAAAATGTTTTCGCGCCCGGTAAGTTCTGGATGGAATCCTGTACCAACCTCCAAGAGAGATGCGACACGTCCGTTTATTTCTATTTCGCCCGTTGTTGGGAATGTGATTTGGGAAAGTATTTTCAAAAGCGTGGATTTGCCGGCACCATTAGAGCCGATAATGCCGATTACCTCTCCTTTGTTGATTGTCAGGTTGATATCTTTCAGTGCCCAGAATTCTTCCTTGGATATTCTTCCCAGTACTTTTTTGGCTTTGTGCTTGGCAAATTTCAAGGGGTTCTTAAAAGCGTTGGTAATCACATCGCGCAAGGCAACATATCCACCTTGTTGATGAGTTATGTCGTATTTTTTTGATATGTTATTAATTTTTATTATTGGAGTCGTCATAGTATTTGTAGTTTATAGATATATAAGGTTTTGGCGGTAAGTAACTCAAAGTGCAAAACTCAAAGCCCAAAACCACAACTCAAAGTTTAAAATTATTTTTTATTTTTAAGTGTTAATAAGCTTGAACCAAGCATTTTACAAATTTCTTCTGCTTCTTGAAGTAAAATATTTATTTTATTTAAATCATTTTGGTTATTAATAATTTTTGAATCTCTGAATAATCCCAACCAGTATTTTGTTTCATTTCCAGATTTTAATGATATTTCAAAGAATTTAATAAAGTCTTTTTTTGAGTGAGCAGACTTTGCTTCAATAATATTTGCGCCGATACTGGTTGATGACCTTAATAATTGGTCTGATAACACCCAAAATATTTTTTGGTTTGGTAAATCTTTAACAAATTTTATAATATTTATAGAAAATTGATAGCATCTATATTTTAATTCAGTTTTTAGTTTTGCATTGTTGTTTTGCATTTTAAATTTTAAGCTTTGAGTTTAATTAATAACTAATTTAGCTTCGCTAAACTATATCTGCAAATATTCTTTCTGTTTTCTTAAAATATATTAATCCGAAGAATACTAATATCATACAGGCCGCAGTTGAAATTATTAATAGGAGCCAGTTTATCGGCGCATTACCCAAAAGAGCTGCTCTAGCTGCTTTGATGACACCGGTCATGGGATTGATAGCCAATATTTTCGAATATTTCCCCACCATGCTGGCAGGATAAATTACCGGAGTAACATACATCATAATCCGCATTACGAATGGAAGGGCATAACGGACATCTCTGTAGCGGACATTTAATGAAGCGAAAAAAAGGCCTATGCCAAATGCCGCCAGGAATGATATCAGAACCAGCAGGGGCAGGATCAGTATGCCCAGCAAATTCGGCACATATCCGTAATAAAACATCATAATGATTAAAATTACTGAAGCAATAGCAAAATCCACCAGGTTGGTAAGCGTGGCGGAGAGGGGAATTATCAGGCGGGGAAAATATACCTTGGTGATTATAGACTGATTGCCGACAAGACAGCTGGTTACTGCTCCCAAAGAAGATGAAAAGAATTGCCAAAGCAGAAGGCCGGTGTAGACGAAAATCGGATATGGTATGCCGTCTGAAGGTATTTTGGCAAAATTGCCGAAAACAACAGAAAAAATTATCATAGTGCTGACCGGCTGGATGAGCGCCCAAAGGACGCCGATTGCAGTTTGTTTGTAGCGCACCTTGATATCGCGCCAGGTGAAATAATACAACAAATCTTTGTAAGCCCAAATTTCTCTGATATCGTCAAAGCTGAATGTTTTTTGGGGTTTTATGATTGTTTTCTTTTTTTTCATATTTCAATTTATTTTTTATATTTTTTCTTCTTTTTGAGCCTCGGTGTTATAAATTATCAACCCCCTTATTTGGTCGGATCTTTCGTTTCCGCGCAAATAAGTAAGTTTTTTTTCGGGCGATCTGCTTTCTCTGAATTTGCTTTCAATAAAACCGTCTTCGATTGACACAGGACGAATTTCTTCTGTTATTAAATCTTTCCTGATAAAATAAGCATTATTTCCGGCAGTATTGCAGCCCACAAATTCATAATTTTTCTTTTTGGATAGCGTTGCCAGCGCTTTTAGCGAAGCCCCCCAATATAGATTGCTATAATGTTTTTGGGATCTGACAAACTTTGGATCATAAGGAGTAGTAATAGAGCGATCTTTGCCGAATACGCTGTTATATTCCAAGATGACAATGCATGGTTTTATTTTTTCGGTATTTAAAGATTCCCACATCCAGTAGTCGTTGCCGTCCAGATCAATATGCAGCAACCCCAGATTTATGAAACCAGTTTTTTCTATTTCTTGATTTAGATTTTTTGTGTCCAAAAATAAAGCGTTTGCCCTTAAATCATATTGCCAATACCACTTGGTTGATTTGAGGCGGTTTATATGATCAATTGAACCGTCTATGACATATCCGCTCCAGTTATTATTCATCAGTAAAAAACGAGTATTGCTTTCCAGATAATCAGCTACGCCAAACTCTATAAAAGTCTTGTTTTCTATTTTTATTTTTTTTATTAAATATTGAATTATGCCATCATCGCCGAATTGTGAAAATATTTTAAATTCATAATCATTTATTTTTTTAAAGTTCAATAAATACTGCTGATTGGATAATATTTTACCTAAAATCAAAAGCTCTTCATCATTGTTTTTGGCGTTGATTAGCCGCTCTAATATTGATTTTATCCTTTTTTTTATGTAGTTGAACATACACTTGTCTTATTTTATGACTAGATTTTTCTGCCAATTCCACGCCGATTTCATTGCGTCATCAAGGGTTTTTTCCGCCTTCCAGCCAAGTTCGGTATTTGCCTTGTCCGCACTCGCATATATTTCGGCAATATCCCCGGGTCGGCGATCTACTATTTTATAATTCAGTTTTTTATCCGATACTTTTTCAAAAGACTTGACGACCTCCATGACAGAATTTCCCTTGCCCGATCCCAGATTGAATACTTCGTATTTTTTTTTATTTTTATTTTGTAATAAGCGATTAATGGTTGCAACATGCGCCTTGGCCAGATCGACCACATGGATGTAATCCCTGACGCATGTTCCGTCGGGAGTGCTGTAATCATTTCCGAATATTTTAAGTTCATCGCGGATGCCTGCTGCGGCTTGCGTGAGAAAGGGGACCAGGTTGGCCGGGATGCCTTCGGGCAGTTCGCCGATTAGCGCGCTGTCGTGCGCGCCGATTACATTGAAGTATCTCAGGGATACAGCTTTGAGGCCGGGATCAGATTCGGCGGCGGCTGAGATGATATTTTCTCCGATTTGTTTGGTTTCGCCGTATGGGGATGCGGCTTTTTGTATGGGGCTGTTTTCTGTAACCGGCAGCTTTGCGGGTTCTCCGTAAACGCAGGCGGAAGAGGAGAAAACGATGTTTGATATATGTCTTTGCTTCATATTCTCCAACAGGCCTATCAGCGGCGCCAGATTGTTCCTGTAATATTTCAAAGGATTATTTATCGATTCTTCAACGGCTTTAAGCGCCGCGAAATGGATAATTCCGCTGATGTCCGCATGCTGTTCAAAAAATTTGTTCAGTTTGCCGCCATCACAAAGATCGAAATTTTCCAGCAGGGGGCGAATTCCGGTGATTTTTTCAATGCCATCCAAAACGCTCGGATTGGAATTGGAAAAATTATCAATTATTATTACCTCAAAGCCGGCATTTTGCAGCTCTACTGTCGTGTGGGATCCGATGTATCCGGCGCCGCCGGTAACTAAAATTTTATGGGACATAAAATTTAGTAAAAAGTTTGTAAAGTTATTGATTAAAATCTGCTTTGCAAATTTTATTATATAACTTTTAACTTTATAAACTTTATAACTTTAAACCAGCCTGCTTCGCAGGCTTTACCATTTATTAATTGTATTCACCACCTTCTTTTTTAGATCCAAATATGATTTAATGGCTTTTTGTTCTATTTCAGGAGAGAGCATCCTTAGGAGTTCTTTGCCGAGTATGCGGTATTGTCCGCCGACTTTATTAGCTTTAAGCAAGCCTTTTTTAAGGAGGCGCTTAATGGTACTATTGCTGATTTTTAGTAAATTTTGGGCTTCTTCAGTAGTATATACAGCATTTGGCTTGATTTCTTCGGACATGAATTTATTGGTTATTTTTAATAAAAATAATTATTTTTAGTATAACAAAAGGTGTCAAAAGGTGTCAATACGCTTCTTGGGTCTTAATTTTAAGTCAAAAATTTATAAAGTTTAAAGTTTTTATCATTTTTTTAATTTAAAATAAAATCATTGTGGATAAAACCCTCAGTGAATATGGTGTTTATAAAATTTATAAAGTCGAGATTTAGAAGAATTTTTTTGAGTTGTATAAGTTCAGATACATATTGGACTGCGAAGCAGGACAATAAGTATGCAAATGGGGTTTAAATATAAATATTGCAATGGTTTTGG
>MFGN01000013.1 GCA_001780285.1 Candidatus Falkowbacteria bacterium RIFOXYD12_FULL_34_57
CTCACGGCTTCCTCAAACACGCTGTTCGCAGCCCCCTTTTACTTGACTTGGTTTTATTATATATCTGATGGGTTTAATATACCAACAAGATTTATTTTTAAGGGGTAAAATTTATGAGGGGGTGGGGCTTCCGCCTCTTCAAGTCCTACTCGGCCCACACACATAATAATCGTTGTAATAAGCGGTTATTTTTTGTCGCACCAATTATTATTTGGAATCAGGCTTAGTGTTAATTTATTAAATATTGTATAATATAAATATGGCATTAACTAAAAGACAAAAGAAAATAAGCATGATTGGATTTTTGGTGGCTATTGTTTTTTTTCTTTTTTTTGTGTTTTTACCGGCAGTTTATATTCTCAGTTATGTCTGGAAAGTAGAGAGTATGTTTTCTCAGACAGTAATTCGGGCGGTATCCACTTCATTTTTTATTGGTTTGATGGTTGTTGTGATTAATTTAATATTTGGTTTACCTTTGGCATGGGCAATGGTTAGGGGAAAGACATGGGTATCTGGATGGCTGGATAATTTGGTTGATCTTTCTTTGGTTGTACCAACTGCAGCATTGGGATTTTCTATATATCTTTACTGGGGGTCAAAGTACGGAATAGCAAGTCTTTTTGGCTTGGAAGATGGTTTTGTTTCAAGGGGGGTGATTATGATTATTCTTTTACATGTTGTTTTTACTATTCCCTATATGATTCGTTCTGTTGGCGCTGCCATATCTCATATTGATATTGATCTTGAAGAGGCGGCTGTGACTTTGGGCGCCAATCCCTTTACGATTTTTCGCACTATATCTTTACCTCTTTTTAGAGATGGGGTAATTGTTGGTTCGGTCTTGTCATTCACTAGAAGTTTGTCTGAAACCGGAGCTACCATGATGGTGGCCGGTGCTGTTAGTACAGCCCCCGTGCTTATAGTGGGACTGAAACAAATGGGTGATATGCCCGGTGCATCTGGGGCAAGTATTTTTTTAATTTTATCTGCTATGGCAGTTTTGTTTTTTGCAAAATTTTTTCTCAGAGAGAAAACTATAAACATCGAAAAGGTTTATCCTAATTTTGAAAAATCACTTTTTATGTTAAAACCATTATTAAATATAATTTTAGCTATCTTTTTTATTCTTATTGTTTTTTTGCCAACCATATTTATTGTTTTATATAACATAACGAGTTTGAATTTTTTTATGAGCGGAATGTTAATTAAGAGTTTAGTGATTTCTTTTTCGCTTGCTTTTATAGCCACCTTGATAAACTTGTTTTTTTCTGTCCCATTGGCGTATTTGATTGCTAGGAATATTTTTGGTCTTGGTAGATTTTTTGATGGATTAAATGAGATAGTTCTTTTAGTGCCAACAAGCGCCCTGGGCTTGTCTTTGGCGTTGTTTTGGAATAATTTTTTTGCTAATGAGTTTCTTATCCTCTTATTGACTCATTTAAGTTTTACTTTTCCTTTATTGGTAAAACCATTAGCGGCAGCTTTTAAAGACATTTCTCATTCATTGGAAGAAGCTGCTTACTCCTTGGGGGCAAACACAAAAACTATGTTTGTAACAATACTTTTACCCTTAATTAAGCCTGCTATTATCGCTGGTTCAATTATGGCATTCATGCGTAGCTTGTCAGAAACAGGGGCAACTTTCGCAGTATCTAAAAATATAAAAACTATTCCCATTGTGATAGTTGATATGGTTAAGACTGATAATTTAAGCCAAGCTGCTTTTGCCTGTACAATTTTATTTTTTATTTCCTTAGTGTTTTTGCTTATATTAAAATATAATAAATTAAGTAAATTAAGATAAATATGCCGGAAATTAAAATTAAAAATTTAAGTAAGATATTTAAATCAGCCAGAGGTGAAAAGATAACCGCTTTGAATAAAATTAGTCTAAAAATTCCCAACAAAAAATTTAATATTTTACTTGGTCCCTCTGGTTGTGGTAAAACAACTTTGCTCAGAACAATCGCAGGTCTTATAGAGCCAAGCAATGGAAAAGTATATTTTAACGGAAAGAATGTTTTAAAACAAACAGTTCAGGATAGAGATATCGGTTTTGTATTTCAACATTTTGCAATTTTTCCCCATCTTGACGTGTGGCACAATGTTAGTTATGGACCGGTTGTCAGGGGGTGGAAAAAAAAAGATATTATTGATTTGACAAAAAAATCTCTTAAGCTAGTAGGACTTTTAAATAGAGCAAGCGCCCTACCCAGAGAACTATCAGGAGGAATGATGCAACGACTTGGCTTGGCTCGGGCGCTTGCTACCAGATCACAGTTATTACTTCTTGATGAACCATTATCGGCCTTGGATGCTAAAATTGGATCCTTTTTGCGTTATGAGCTTAGGAAAATTGTGAAAGAGAACAAGTTAACCGCAATTCATGTTACACATAACCAAGAAGAAGCAATGGTGATAGCTGATAATATTATTCTAATGAAAAAAGGAAAAATAATACAAACAGGTTCTCCGGAAGAAATGTATAATAGACCAAATTCTATTTTTTCTGCTAATTTTTTAGGTAAGTGTAATTTTTTTCCGGCTAAAAAAATATCAGATCATGAAGCACTGTATCTAGGGAAAAGAATAAAAATAGGACAAAAAATAAAATATGAAAAAATCATTATTGGTGTTAGGCCGGAAAAAATTCATTTGGAGCAGAAAGTTAGCAAGAAACTGATTACGGGAAAAATAGAGTTGATAAATTTTCTTGGACACTTATATGAGTATCGGATTAATGTTAATGGTTATTCCGTAAAAGCGTATAAAAGAATAAAAGAACAAGAAATAGAGAAAAAGTTTAGATTAGGTGATGAAATATCTTTTTGGTTCCATCGCGATGATGTTTTTATTTTTAAACAGCCAAAAAACCTGAAAGATGAGTTGAGCTTAGAATAGTTGTGAAGAATAAGAAAAAAATATATGAAATTAAAATTAGTTAATATTAATTTCAAAAGATATTTTTAGACATGAAACCTTCTTTTCACAATCTGTGAAATAATTTTATTAAAATAAACGGGTTATATAGACAAAAAATAATAACAAATTTAATAAAGATAAAATTTATGAGAATATTTACTTGTCGAATTTGTGGAGAAGTTTATATTGGCACAGAGGCGCCAAAGACTTGTCCGTTTTGCGGTGTTGCTAATAAGTATCTAGTGTTGGCCAGTGTTTGGAAAGATGAAAATAAAGATGTGAAAATTTCTGAAGTTAGCAGAAAGAATCTAGAAGAAGCTTTGGAATTGGAACTTTCTAATACAGCTTTTTATAAATGTTTGGCGCAGAAGCTTGCTAATACGGAAACATCTTTAATGTTCAAGGGATTATTTAAAGTAGAAAGAGAACATGCTTCGGTGTTTAGGAAATTATTGGGTTTGCTGGAAGACCAGAAAGTAGTAGAATATTGTATTAATGATCCGGAAAAAGCGATAACCGAATCTGCCGAGAGAGAAGAAAAAGCCATTAATTTTTATGCGAAAGCTTTGACTGAAGCAACAGAACCGAGAATAAAAGAAGTGTTTACGGCTATTATGAATACCGAAAAAGATCATTTGGAATTGGATCGTGAGATGAAAAATAAAATAATTAAATAATATTTATATTTCTATGAAATGGAAATTTTTGTTTATTTTTTTTGCAATTCCTTTCTTATTAGTTGGATGCGCTGAAAAAACCAGTTTTAAAAAGGGGGATATTAAAGATGATTTTTGTGGGGCGCATCTTAATTTTCAATATTGTAAATGCGCTTTTCACAATGAATATTGTGATAATATCGGTATGTCAAAAAGCGCGGCTAAAGATTATGTTTATGAACAATACGATAAATGGGTAGCTGAAGAATTTGAAAAATTTGAAAATAATTGTCAGAATACAAATGGAGTTATTAAAAGTAAAAAATGTGTAAAATGCGGAGAAGGAGAAATGGTTAATGATGGTCGTTGTGTGTCTGTTGCTAATAATGAAAAAGGTGAAGAGGGAGAAAATATTGATGAAGCAAATGAAGATAATAATAAAGAAGAAGGAGGAGGGTGTAAATATGATAGTGATTGCGATTCAATTTGCGAAGGAGATGTAATGTGGAAAATGGGTTGTAATGCGCGTAGCAATATTTGTGAAAAGACTTTTGATACTGATTGTGTTACTGATATGGAAAGTTTTGGAGAACTTAGTTTTTCAAAAATTTGTAATAATGGCGAGTGTACCAGAAACACGAAAGAGATTGAAAAGACCAAGGCAGATTTAATAAGAGAAAAAGAAATTTGGTCTCAAACTTTGAAGGATATAAATAGTTCGCGTGACAATATTAGAGAGGCTATGATGGAGGCTAATAAAAATTGTATAAACGGTATTGCGGATATGACCAATGTGGCTATTATTGAATTTTCTACACGAATTGCTTCGGTACTAGCCGGTGGCATTCCGGATATAGCAGCTATGACTGCCAGTGCTGCCGAAAAGGCCGGTGGTTTATTGGAAAAACATGTGGAAAATTTGGCCGGAGCGGCAGTTGATTATGCCGGAGAAGCGCTGAATCGGTTGTATAATTATCAATCTGGAGAACCGCAAGAAGAGGAGCGGAAATTGAAACCGCATGAATATATAAAACTGAATTGCGACCTTTATAATTATTTTAAAGAAGTGCAAGCTGAAAGTGATATTGATCTGGATATTGTATTGGAAAATGCTAGAGAAGTGGATAGTTTATTGCAAGTCCTACCATAAAGATTGATATCTTAAAAATAAAAAAACGAAGTATATTGCTTTGTTTTTTTATTTTTTTAAATATATGCTATAATTTAAATAGCTAAAAATTATTTAATGTTTGTAAAAAATGTTATGCCGGAAGAAGAAATAATAAATGAGGATAATATAGATCTATTTGAGGCCATGTTGAATGGTTTTGCTTTACATAAAATAATTGTTGACGAGTATGGCAAGCCGGTTGATTATGTATTTTTAAGAGTTAATAAAGCCTTTGAAGATGTAGTGGGTGTGAAAAAAAAAGATATTATTAATAAAAAAGTTACAGATGTTTTACCGGGTATTGAAAAAGATACATTTAACTGGATAAAAGTATATGGGGAAGTAGCTTTAAACGGGAAACATAAGAAATTTCAACAATATTCCGACAAACTTAGAAGGTGGTTTCGTGTTTCCGTGTATTCGCCTCGTAAAAATTATTTTGCGGTAATAGTTGAGGATATTACAGAAAAAAAGAAAGCAGAAGATGAGCTCAAAAAAAGTGAAAAAAGGTTTAAAATGATTTTTAATAATTCACCAGAGGTTATTATTTTTTTTAGTCCAAAAGGAATGGTTCAGGAAATAAATGAAAGAGCTGGAGAGTGGCTTGGTTATGAAAAGGGAGATTTTGTCGGAAAGAGTTTATTGAATTTATCAATGATTTCCGAGGAAACCAGAAAAATTGTTTTAGAAAAGTTTAATGCAAGAATAAGGGGGGAAAAGATTGCGCCTTACGAAATTGAACTTATAGCTAAAGACAAATCAATAAAAATCGGCCGAATTCTAGGTTCGCAGGTAAAAGATGAGGACGGAAAAGTCTTGGGTGAATTAATATTAATTTCGGATGTGACAGAGCAGCGAAAAACTGAAGAAATGTATAAGCTGATTACCGAGAACACCAGTGATCAGGTTGTGATTACTACTTTTTCCACGAACCCAAAATATTTATATGTCAGCCCCTCTGTTAAGCAGATTATGGGCTATGAACCAGAAGAATTAATCGGAAGGAATAGTTTAGATTTTATTCATCCGGATGATCTTAAAAAAATGATTCCTTTGCTTGTGAAACACTTAAAAGATAAGGTGTTATTTTTGAGAAATAAGGATATTAAGATAAAAGAAGTTTTGCAATATAGAACCAGACACAAATCGGGAAATTGGATAGAGGTAGAAAGCACTGCTAATTTAGTTGAGAATAAAATGATATTTATTACCAGGGATGTTTCTGAGCGTAAAAAATCAGAAAAAGCTTTGAGGGAAAAATTGGAAGAATTGGAAAAGTTTCAGAAAATTACCACGGGAAGAGAATTAAAGATGGTTGAACTTAAAAAAGAAAACGAAAGACTGAGAGAGGAGATTGAAAAATTGAATAATAAAATATAAAATTTATATAAAATTATTGACTAAGTAGCACAAATGTGCTATTTTTTATATAAATTAGCACATTAAAAAAGGAGATATAGAAATGTATTATATAAAAAAAATACCATATAATTGGCGGCCGCTGTTTTATTGGATTTTTGTTTCTTTGTTTTTATGGTTTATATCGGGATGGAGAATAGCTGGCGCGGTATTTGTGGTGAACATGGGAATATATACGGCCCTATTATGTGGCATGGAAACCATTATGCAATTTATTAAAACGCACCTAAGTGAACAAGGAAAAGATTTGGTGGAAAATCGTTTAATAAACAGGGTTTTGATTTCAGAAAAAGATATAATGTTTTTATTTGGTCCGCTTCTTGGTTTTGGGTTTTTATTTGGAATTTTTGTTGATAATATGCATTTTTTAATAGTAATACTCCTTGAATTAGTGTTGATATTTTTTATGATTCGAGATCTTTTATATTATTATTTATATAAATAAAAAGGGGGTGGTATGAAAGATAAAATAATTAAATCACTACAAATTATTTTGAATTCAGAAAAGATTGATACAGAAAGCAGAGAGTTTATTGAGGATATTATCAGTGGGCGCGGTAAGGATTTAGATTTTGAGAAAATGACAATCTCATGCTATGTGGAAGCTCGAAAAGATAATTTAAAACCATTAGGATTTGTTTGGAAAAATAAAAAGGGGTATAATGTTTGTGTCTCTCCAGAGCAATTAATTCAGTTATTGGACGATTTCGATTTTATTTCTTTTAAGGTAAATCTGATAAGTTTTTTATAAAAATTACCATAACCGCTTATAAAACATGAGCGGTTTTTTTATTTTGATTTTTATCTTGATTTTTTATAAGAATTATGTTAAGTTGTTTGTGTTAAACAGTACTTTAAAAAGCAAACTATTGCCTAAATAAGGAGGAAAATATGGCAAAAAAACAGATAAATAAAACTTCTTTGACGGATGCGGAAGTGATTCAGATGGAAAGTGAATCCGGCGCCAATCATTACGGGCGCATAGATTTTGTAGTTAGGAAAGCCGAAGGTGTTTGGCTTTATGATAACCAAGGCAAAAAATATTTGGATTGTCTGGCTGCTTATTCTGCCGCGAATCAGGGACACCATCATTCAAAAATTGTTGCAGCTGTTACTGACGCCTTGAAATTTGGTTATGGTTCAGTTATTTCTAATGTTGTTTATACCGAAGCTTTGGCTTGTTTTTTGAAAAAGGTAGCTAATTTGGCGCCTCAACTTGCTCCTCGTTTCGGTAATAGAGGTAACAAGGTTCTTCCGAAGAACGGAGGGGTGGAATCTGTTGAAACAGCTGTTAAGCTTGTAAGTGATTTCGGCGTTTTACACAAGGGTATTGCCGACCATGAACAGAAATTGATAGTTTTCAGGAACAATTTTCACGGCAGGACGAAAAGCGTAGTCGCTTTTTCTTCCACAAAAAAATACCGGGACGGTTTCGGGCTGGGCATTGATCCCGGCGCCTATATTTTCGCCGATTACGGCAACTGGAAATCTGTTGAAAAAATACTGCAAAGCGAAGACGGGCCTTATGTGTGCGGCATATTGGTAGAGCCGATGCAGGGCGAAGGCGGAATGAATATTCCTCCTGCCGGATTTTTGCAGGGTTTGCGCAACTTGGCGGATCAATATGGTTTGCTTTTGGTTTTTGATGAGATTCAGGTGGGGCTCGGGCGCACCGGGAAAATGTTCTGTTTTGAGCACGAAAACGTAATTCCCGATGTTTTAATCCTGGGTAAGGCTATTTCCGGCGGACTTATTCCTTTATCGGTTTGCATTACAAACTCTTATTTAATGGATGAAACCTTTTTTCCAGGAAGAGACGGTTCGACTTATGGTGGATACCCTCTGGCGTGCATCGCCGGTCTGGCCGCTCTGGATGTTATTGAAAAAGAAAAGCTTGTGGAAAATTCAGAAAGAATGGGTAAGCTTCTCAAGGAGAAAATTGAAAATTTTATTCAGGAATCAAAACCGGCCCAATCAAGAGTAAAAGAGATACGCGGCAGAGGATTATTTATCGGCATTGAAATGCGCGATGGCGATGCTATGATGTATTGCCGAGAATTGACCAAAGAGGGTCTTTTGGTTAATGACAGCCATGGCCATACTATCAGGATATCTCCACCTTTAGTTATTACCGAAAAAGATGTCGATTATATCGTTGAAAAGCTGCAAAAAGTTTTGTGCAGAAGATGATTAAGGTAGGAGAAACCCAAGTTTTTTATCAAGAAGGGATGACTATTTCCGGATTAATAAAGGAGTTGAAAATAAAGTCGATCTATACAAAGGTAAGGATTATTCAAAAAAATGAAAAAGATATTAGTGTATCATTTGATAAGTTTGATATTTATGTTTTACCGGATGATTGTGAAGTGATATTTATTATGATCGCCGGCGGATAAAAACAAAAAGAGGATATAAAAATATCCTCTTTTTTCATTGTTTTTAGTGTTAAAGTGATTTTTATTTGACATTTTTAAAAATTAGATGTAATATAGTGTTATATATACACTAAGTATTTATTTTATGAATATTTTTTTATTGACAAAATTTATATTTCGTGCTAATGTGTAAAGATTTATTTTTAATAAATATTTATATTTTTGATGTTCTTTAAGACAAAAAGGAAATATGCTTTATGGAAAATAGAATTCAGGAAAAGTTTGATTTGATTTTTAATGAATTTCGTAAAAAAATTGCAAAAATTAAAAGCGATTTCGGAAAACATTCCCAAAACTGTAGTGTAATTGAAGAATATGACTTTGAGCAAGCGCTTGAGACATTAAAAAGGGATTGTTCTTCTCTTCTTGATGAAGTTAAACCGGAAATTCAAATACCTAAAGAATTATTGATTATAGGTGATGTAAAACAAAGCGGGATTAAAATTTTAATTATGGGAGATGTTCATCATGGAAGTTTGGTGCTGCCGCAGTCTTTATATCCAGAAGACCAGCAGATTTTAGAGCATTTAGAGCATGATAAATTTCAGGAAATTATTACTCAGCTTCCACTGGTATTCCACGAAGAAATCCCATTAAGGATTTTGCCGGATGATTATTTTCAGAAGATTGAATGGCGAACAAAAATAAAGCCGGATAATTATCAAGCCACATTAAAAAGGCATAAGAAATTTCCTCCAGTTTTTTATAACAGCAGGAGATTTTTACAGAACAGAGGGTAAGTTAAACTAAAAAACAAGGAGAGAGTCATGAAGAAAGGGAATTGTGTCCGAGTTTACACGAATGATGGAGCAACACTTTATTTTACAGACAAAAAATATCCCGATCCGAAAAATCCGGAAAAATTTTTGTCAGCCACTGAAAAAGTGGAATCTATGAAATGTGAGATTGGGTCAGCCCTGGTCTTAAAAGTCGACGGTGAAACCAAAGAGTACGGAGTAGTCCAGCGTTTTATTGATATGCTTTAAATGAATTGAAAAAATAAAAATGCGAGGAAGTGGTAATACTTCCTCGCATCTAAAAAGTGTACATAAATATGCTTATGTGTACAGTTTCTAGATTAATTTATTGAAATTTCTAAGAGTAGAGTTGTTTTATTAACGTAAATTATTATTTTATGAAAAAAATAGCGCTTTTCGGAGGTAGTTTTAATCCGATTGGTACGCACCATATTAATATTATCAAAGAGCTCGTCCGTGATTTTGACGAAGTGATTGTGGTGCTTTGCGGTCATCGTCCGGATAAGGCAACTACTAATGATATTGAGCCGATTCATAGAGCAATCATGGTAGATATCGCGCTGCGCGGACTTTCTTCAAAAGTAAAAGTTGATTATAGTGATCTGATACATGATATGTTTACCAGAACTCATAAACTTGATAAAAAGTACAGCAAAGATGGAGAGGTATGGCATGTAGTGGGAATGGATCTGATTTATGGCGGCGCCAGAGGAGAATCTGAAATTCAGGCATCGTGGCAAAGAGGAAAAGAGCTTTGGTGTAATTTGAATTTTGCCGTTGTGGAGCGCGAGGGATATAAATTTAGTAAAGACGATCTGCCGCCTCATGCGATACTTATTAAACCCGATCATAGCGGCTCCAGTACAGAGATCAGAAATAATACTTTTAATCATAAATCTATTGATGGGTTAGTAACGTCGGAAGTAAAAAAATATATTGAAAAGTATAATTTGTATCGCGGGGTATTTCCGCAGCCGAAAGCCATGATGACCATAGAAGACCCTGGAATTAAGATTGTTTTAAATGAACGAGACGAGAAGGCTAGGAATTTGCGGGATAATTTAAAAAGATTAGTAGACGAAGATAATCCAAATTTAATCGTAGTCATCGGCGGAGACGGCACTATGCTGCGGGCAATTCGTAAATATTGGCAGCTGCGTTTGCCTTTTTTGGGGATAAATACGGGGCATAGAGGATATTTATTGAATGATGGCGATGTGTTTACATATAAAAATTTTGTGGTTTATCAATTGCCATTATTGCAAGTAGACACCAGAAGTGTAGACGGCAGATGGCGCCGCGATATTGGTTTCGCTGATGCTTGGCTGGAAAGAAGAGAGGGACAATCTGCCTGGATAGAGGTGGAAATGAATAATGGCAAAATAAAAAAATTAATTGGCGACGGAATATTAGTCTCTACTTCTGCCGGATCTACGGGGTATGCACGCAATATTTGTAAATTTTCCCTGCCACCCTATGCGCATCATCTGATACTTGCCGGCATGAATATTGCCGAACCGGTTAATTGGCGCGATACTATTATCTCCCGTGATGCAACTATAAAATTAAAAAATTTAGATATTAAGAAAAGGCCCTTGCGGGGTTTTGTGGATGGAGTATTGATTGGAGAAGTAGAGAGGATGAATATAAAACAGAGCAGGATTGCGGCGGTAGAACTTGCCTTTGTTCCTGATTTGGATATCATAGAGAAACATTCCAGATTGAATATGCCGTATTTATCATCTTAACATAATAACATTTGAACATTTTAGCATTTGAACATTTAATTATTTTTCTATGTAATCCTGAACACAGCGAAGGATCTCGTGAATAACAGTATTCTTAGTTTAATGAAAATCTTCGCTCCGTTCAGAGTAATAAAAGGTGAAAAGGTTAATAATATTTAGTGTTTATGTGTTAGCATGTTAATATGTTAAAATGAGCTTGTTCTTTAAATTTTATTTTTTAAAGGAGAAAATAGAGACAGACATTAAAAGATATTGGGCTTTGGGAGTTGTTTTGTGAAACAAGCAACCCTTTTGAACGTGATCTATTGATCAAGTGTGTCATGGGGCTTCGCAGCGAAGATTTTTCCAGGGGATATGAAGTAATAAATTTTAACCTAAAATAACAAGGGGAGAATTGAGGAAATGATTGCTTTGGGTTTGATTATCGCAACAAAATGTTTGTTTGGCGCAATTTGTATTGTAATTTTTGATTTTCAAGAAAAGGCGGTTAAATTTTTGGGGCTATGGCTTGTTGCCGCAATTTGTTCTTTAAAGTTTTTTCTGATAACAGCCGTATTTTTTCCGATTATTGTGTTTGGAGCTTATGCTCTTATAAATTCTTTGAAAAATGAAAAAATTAAAAAGTTTATTGATTTTGTAAATACCGTGATTCACAAAAAAGAATCATTTATTCAAAAAATAAATACTGTTATGGAGCGGATTCGCAGTTAATGCAGATCCGAATAATCATTAACCCCTAACCCCCAACCTGTAATTTTTACTTTTAACCGTTTTAAAGGAGGAAAAAATGCCTGATTTTTCTTTAATCCCAATTAATTTGTACATTGGTGTATTCTCTCTTTTGCTTGCTGTGTTTTTTTACGTGGCAGCTGTTAAATCGGAATTTTTAAGATGGTTCGGCATTGCTGCCGGTATCGGGCTGTCTATGTGTTTTATCAGTATAGTGTCCGTTGTCGGCGCTTATGTGCCTATTATCGGGTTTTACCTGATCTGGGCATTGCACATGATGAATCTTAAAGGAAGGCTTTTCGCCGTTAAGAGCTGATTTGTTAAAATCAAGGGCAAAGAAAAATCTTTGCCCTCATTAATAGAGTTTCTCAAATTTTTTTGGGTAACTGTAATAATGCAAAATATTTGTTCTTCACATTAAAATTTTAATATTTAATTTCAACAAGGAGAAAAAAGATGTTTAAATTATTTTTGGTTATGGTTTTGTTGTTTGGCAACCTGGTAATGCCCTTTATTGTTTGGGAGCATAAAAAATATTTTATTATCGGTTCTGTTATAGCATGCGCCATTTTTCTTCACTGGGCGCTTTCTTTGTTTATTTTAGCGTATTTTGGATTTTGTTACGGCATGCTGAAGATTAAAAAAATCAATAATTTGGTTTCCAGAATAAAAGAAGTGTTTACTGGTTTTAGAAAAGAATATAAAAAGGGAGGAGAATTAAAATGATAAAAAACAAAAGCAAGCGGGTAATAAATTCTCTTCTTGATTTGGATCTGTATAAGTTGACCATGTGTCAATTAGCATTTCTGTTTTTTAGAAATATCCCCGTGGTATTTGGATTTACCAACAGAACAAAAACTATAAAGCTGACCAGGCATATCAAGAAAAATGATTTGCTCACAGAGTTTGGCTATATTTCCGGGTTAAGGTTCAGAGATGATGAGCTGGATTATTTGCGCAATCTGGAGATTATGGGTATTCGTATTTTTAGGGAATCATTTTTGGGATTTTTAAAAAATCTTCAGCTGTCCGGTTTAAACATCGAAGATGACGGAGAAAGTTATAAGATTACTGCTCAAGGTTCGTGGCCGGAAGTAACTCTTTGGGAAACTTTGATTTTAAGCGTGGTGAATGAACTTTACTATCGTCGGATTTTACAGAAGATGAGCAGGGCAGAAAGAAAAGATTTGTTTGCGGAAGGGCAAAGACGCCTGGAAGAAAAGATTAAAATTCTTAAAAAAAATCCGCATATTGTTTTTTCTGAATTCGGCACCAGAAGAAGATTTTCCGGTGAATGGCAGGAATATATTGTAAAAAGATTAGCCCAAGCAGTACCATGTCAACTGGCCGGTACTTCCAATGTTTATCTGGCGAAAAAATTGGGGTTAAAACCAATTGGCACTTTCGCCCATGAAATGTTCATGGTCTTTTCCGGTATTTTTCATGAAAATGATGATGATATCCTGAAATCTCATAATAAAGTATTGCAGTATTGGAAGAAATTATACAAAAATGTGTTGCTGATTGTTTTGACTGATACTTACGGCAGCGATTTCTTTTTTCGCGATATGACCCTGGAGCAGGCCGGGGAATGGGCTGGTTTGCGCCACGATTCCGGTGACCCGGTTGAGTTCGGAGAAAAAGCCATTAAGTTTTATCAGGACAAAGGCATTGATCCGCGGGATAAGATTATTGTTTTCAGCGACGGTTTGGATATTGAAACGATTGTTAAGCTGGCCAATCATTTTCAGGGAAGAATCAAGGTAACTTTCGGTTGGGGCACCAACCTTACCAATGATCTTGGCTTGAAAAGCCTTTCTTTGGTGGTAAAGGCTGTTAAATCCAACGGACATGACACAGTAAAGCTTTCTGATAACATAGCTAAAGCTATCGGCAGAGAAGTGGAAAGATTTAAAATAATTTTTAGCTATAAGGTTGAGTTTTCGGAGGAGTGTAAATATTAATATTTTATAATTTCAATAAAAAGGGGCAGGAATAATTCTCGCTCCCATTACTAGAGTTATGTATTAGTTAAATAAATAATTCTAGAAATGAAATGTTCTTTAAATCAATATTTATTTTATACAATCAGGAGGAATTAAAATGATTGAAAATGGACGGCTTGTTCAAACAATTATCGCTTCTCAGGGATATAAAAGATCCTTAATTACTACAGAGGGTGATAAATCTTTTATCGACAGTTTTAATTTGCGTCCTTCAGAGGTGGTGGATTACTTGAATGAATGGATAATCGGGCAGGAAAAAGCCAAGTGGACGCTGGCTACTAAAATTTGCAGCCACTTAAACGGTATTCGCCATGAAATGGAATTGGGACTTGATCCTATGGATAATGACGAGAGGGTTAAGTCCAATATTCTTCTTATCGGGCCGACTGGTTCGGGCAAGACTTATGTTATGCGCAAAACTGCTAAAAAATTCGGTATTCCTTTTGTAAAAGCAGATGCTACCAAGTTTTCTGAAACCGGATATGTAGGCAGAAATGTCGATGAAATAATCAGGGATCTTTTTAAGAATGCTTTAAGTTTGGTGCAAAAAGATTCTGAATATAAAAATTTGAAGCTGGAAGAGCAGGAGGATAAAGCTGTAGAATTAGCGCAGTACGGCATTGTTTTTATCGATGAATTCGATAAATTAGCAGAAAGAAAAGGTTTTTTTGGGGGTGATGTTTCCCGCGGCGGAGTGCAAAGAGGACTCTTGACTCTGACCGAAGAAACAGATGTGCCAATTATTGATACGCAAAATCCCATGGAGGCTATCAAAATAGCAATGGCCGTCCAAACTGGACAGAAAATAAAAAATAGAATGATTAACACCAGAAATATTATCTTTATTTTTTCCGGAGTTTTTGCCGGTTTGCAAGACATTATCCAGAAAAGAAATGATCAGAAAAAAATAGGCTTTGGCGCTGATTTTCATTGTAAATCAAAAGAAACAAACAAACTGTGGGATGATTTGATTGCCGAAGATCTGATGAATTTCGGCATTGAAGGGGAGCTTGTCGGCCGGATACCGGTCAGGGTGGTTCTTGATAGATTGAGCGAAGATGATTTGTTTCAGATTTTGAAAAATCCTAAATCATCCATAGTTTTAAATTTGAAAAATTCTATGGCTGGTTATGGCATCAAGGTGGATTTTGGCGATGATATTTTGTGCTATGCTGCTAAGCTGGCTTATAAGCAAAATACCGGAGCGCGCGGACTGGTGTCGGCTTTTGATGGCATTTTTCAAAAGTTTGAAGCATATCTGCCCGATATACCAATTAATTATTTAATGGTGACAAAAGAATTAATCAATTTGAAAGACAAGAAGGAATTTTTAAATACCCTTAATAAAGAGCTGGAAAAAGCGGATTTGATTTTGGAAAAAGATCATGTAGCGGCTTATCAAAAATATCTTTTAAAAAGATGGAAAGTTGCTTTGGATTTTTCTCCAGGGGCGATTAATGCTCTTAAGGTTATGGCAGATAGTGATGGAATTACCCCTTGTAAGAAGTGTCAAAGAATGTTTTTGAAAGAAGAAGAAAGGATAGCGTATTATAGCAAAAGAGGAATCCGGCGATATTTGCTTGATAAAGAATTCCTGAATGATGTTTCAAAATGTTTGGTCGCCAATATTATCAAGCAGATGAATAATATTCAACATGCCAAAGAAGAGCGTGTCTGGCGTTACAAAAAAATAATCAAGGAAAAATATGACATAACCCTTAAAACTTCCGGGGATTTTGTTAAGGAGATAAGCCGTATGGCAATTATAGCCATGAAAACTCCTTTTGAGATTTGTGAAGAGATTTTTAGAGATTATGACGGCGCTTTTCATTCTTTGAGGGGCAAAGAGCTGTTGATAGAAGAGAAAGATATTGAAGATATTTCAGGATTTTTTACCAGAAAGATAATAGAAAATAAATATTAATATTTTAAAAATATGGCGGAAAATTTTTCCGCCCATTAATACGGTTGCTTAGACTCATTTAGGCAATCGTATTAATGAAATGTTCTTATAAATTTAAATAAACAAAAAAATAAAAAGGGGAAATTGCACATGAATATATTAATGACCGATGGTCTTTTTAAAGCTTTGTCTTTTTCTATTATGCTTAGTACGAATACTGGATGCAATGCCAGATGCAAATCTTGTATTTCACGGATTACGCCCAGCGTAAAAAGCATAGACATTAAATTATGCTCTATTCCCAGAGTAGAATTAGGACTTAGAACCGCAAAACACCATAGAGCCACACACGCCATTTTGACAGGCAAGGCCGACCCAACCCAAGAAGATGACGGTTATCTTTTAGAGCTTACAAAATTATCCCGAAAATATTTATTGTATGTTGATATGCATACTAATGGATTTTTGCTGCAAAAAGGTAAAAAAAAAGAAGGTTTGCTTAAAGATTTAACCAAAGCCGGGCTTACTCATATTACCTTTTCGATTGCCTCTTTTAGTGCACAGGAGAATCTAAATTTTATGGGCATTAAACAAAACCCAAAAGAATTGATTCAAAAAGCGCATGAATTGGAGTTGTATACCCGCTGTTCTCTTCTGCTTACAAGCAGCACTGTTTATAATGCGCAAGGAATAATGGATTATATTTATAAAGCCGGAGCGAATGGCGCCGATGCCGTGGTAATTCGCGAGTTATGGATACCTGATAGCTATAATCAGAAAAGCACAGAAATCTTTGAGTGGAACAAAAAAAATTTTGTTGACATGAATCCATTGATCGCAGAGTTCGAGGCAATATCGGAAAATAAAGATAATGAATACGGAATTAGAAGATTGCGCGACCTGCCATGGGGCGTGCCGGTATTTTCTATGCGAAATATTTTTTCTGATGCAGAGCATGGGGTAAATGTAACATTCGCCCGTTGCGATGATTCTGTAAATGATGTGATTATCAAGTCGATAGTACACAAGCCAAACGGCCATGGATACCGGAATTGGGATGATAACGGGGATAGCCTGTATTAGGAGAAATCGCAATGCAGAGAAAACATAGTTTGTTTATAAAAAAAGGAAAAGACAAGAATGTTTATACTTTGTTTCTAGGGCATTTAAGGGGTGATGATCGGGAGATTCACAATATAGTGTATAATTTGCACCAAGCTAAAAGCAGTGATGTTTTACAAATCAGAATTAGCTCCTCGGGCGGTTTTGTTAACCACATGTTGGCTATTATAAATGTTATTTATGATAAATTTTATGGTAGAATTATAACTTATATTGAAAAAGAAGCTTGTTCTGCGGCCGGAAATTTTTTTACATGGAAAGATTAGAATTATTTATCCTATGTCCCAAATTCATTTTCATTTTATAGAAAAACCCAAAGAAATTAACGAAAGCTATATTTTTAAAAAAGAGATATGGAAGAATTTTTTTGATAATTTTTTATCTTCGTATTTTTCTAAAGATGAACTACAAAAAATATATAACGGTGAAGAATATAATTTTGATGCTTGTGAGATGTGTAGGCGCGGCATAGCTACGCATATTATGGCGGAGGGCAAAAGAATAGACGCAAAAAAATTTAAAAGTATAGGAAAATAAATAAGTCAAAAGACGGGATAATCTCGTCTTTTTTGCTTTTTGGGATAAGGACTTGACAAAATTTTTATAACAGGTATAATAGTGTTATATATACACTATTGAGTTTTTATAAAAAATATTGATTTATGTGATATGGAGATTAAAATGCGGATATAATTCATAAAATTTATATGGAAGACATAAAACAAAAATATGAACATGCGGTTATTGCTACAGATGTGGTTATTTTTCGAGCAGAAGAAAATGACCTGCAGGTTTTGCTTATTAAAATGAAGAAAAAACCTTTTTTTGATATGTGGGCTACCCCCGGAGGATTGGTAAAAGGCGATGAATCGATAGATATAGCCGCCAAAAGAAATCTATTTGATAAAACCGGAGTAAAAAATGTTTATTTGGAACAATTATATGCTTTTGGGGAAGTTGATCGGGATCCTTTTGGCCGGGTCGTGTCTGTGGCTTATTTCGCCCTGCTTCCACAAGGTATAAAGTTGCATCTTAAAACTACTGAAGAACATGGTGATGTGGGATGGTTTTCCGTGGATGGATTGCCGGTCTTGGCTTATGATCATAAGAAAATTATTGAAATGGCGCTGAACAGACTTCGCGCCAAGCTGGCATATACTAATATTGTTTATAGTTTATTGCCGGATGAATTTACTTTGACTGATTTGCAGAAAATTTATGAGTTGATTCTTGATAAGAGGCAGGATAAAAGAAATTTCCGTAAAAAGATATTGTCTTTGAAAATGATTAAAAAAACCGGCGGGAAAACAACGGGGGGGGCATACCGTCCGGCAGAATTGTATAAATTTATTAAAAAGAATCCGGAGATTGTACAGATTTTATAAATTTTTATTTATAGCGAAAAGATTTTTCTTTTTTTTAAATTTTGATAGTGTAATAAACACACAAACAAAATGGGATAATCTGGACAGAAAATTAAAAATATGTTAGAAATATATGAAAATCAGAACATTAAAAATTAAATATAAAGGAGAAAAGGCGATGTTTGATTGGAAGAAAAAATTTAAAGAATTCATATTTTCTTTTTTAAAAGAAGAGCTTGATACCTTAAGTGAGGATGAACTTCGGCTTATTCGTGATTCATCCGATAAAATTTTAGGCAATAGATTGGTTCATTCCCCTAAGCCGGTTTTATTTTATCATCATACTTATGAAAAATTAGCCGCTTTGATTGCTGAAGACGACAGGATAGAATTAGGCAATATTCATTGGGATAAATTTTCTGACAAGTGGCCCAGTTTACAGATAGAAGATAACGAAAATATCAGGAAAAAAGTAAAGGGGCGCGATGTAGTGTTTTTAGCTTCGTTTTTGCCGGAAAATTTATTTGAGCAAATGGCAATAATTTATGCCTTGCCCAGATACCAGGCCGATAGTTTTAGAATAGTACTTCCCTATTTTCCTGTGGGTACCATGGAAAGAGTGGGAGAAGGAAAAGAAGGAGAAATCGCGACCGCTATGACTATGTTTAGAATGTTGTCGGCTACGCCGCAATGCCATGGAAAAGGCCCGGCGCTTTTGACGATTTTTGATGTTCATGCGCTGCAGGAAAGATTTTATCCTTCTGATAACATTATTCCCGATCTGCATTCCACCGTTTCGCTTTTGAAGAATAGAATTAGGAGCATGAAAAATATAGCAATAGTTTTTCCTGATGACGGCGCGCGCAAAAGATATGGTGATTATTTCAGGGATTATCCGATTATCGTCTGCAACAAGGTGAAGATCGGGAAAAAGAAAATTATCACCATCAAAGAAGGCAATTCTTGCGGTAAGCACTGCATAATGGTTGATGATTTAATATTTACAGGAGGAACTTTAATGGAATGCCGCGACGTCCTGATAAAAGCCGGAGCAAAAAAAATCAGCGCTTACGCAGCGCATGGTATATTTCCGGAAGAATCATGGAAAAAATTTACTAAAGAATTATTTGAATACGTTTGGATTACGGATAGTTGTCCCTGGATGGTGGATATTGTCAAGGACATAAAACCTTTCGAGATTTTGTCTATTAAAGATTTAATCGTTAATGTGATTACTAATTAAATAAAGGAAAAAATATGTTTAAAAAACAGATGAATCAAGTTTTAAGCGCTTATAAGAAAAGAGCCAGGGAAATGGCCGGCGGATGTGAAAAAGTTTTTGTAGCCGGCTCCGGCGGAGTCGATTCTTCTTTAGTGGCAGCCATACTTACATCTGAATTTGATCCGGATAATGTAGTGGTCCTTTTTAGGAATCTTCAATCTGATCCGAAACATTTAAAAGATATAACGGATTTGCAAAAAGCTCTTGGTTTCCACTTGATTTATATAGACATGGAATCAGGGTACAAAGACGGAATAAGGCAATGCGCGGAGCAATTTGAAGAGTCTGGGCTTCTTTGGTTTACCGAAGAAGAATGCCTTAGCGGCGGTTTGCCTGAAATCAATGCTTATGCATCGCTACGATCTCGCTTTATTACCCCTTGGGCCGGGTTCATATCCAAGATGATAGATGGCGGCGGCGGAAGGATTTACGGAACAGGCAACGCCGAAGAAGACGGATTACTGCGGTATTTTGACAAATTCGGCGACGGCGCTGTCGATAATAATATTTTAGACGGCCTTACCAAGTGCGAAGTGCGCCAATTTCTTCTTTATTTCGCAAAGCTTTATCCTGGTCATGATGTTTTTCGGCGCATTGCGGAGAAAACCCCTTCGGCTGACCTGCAGGGAAACGGGGATCGGCACAATGATGAAGACGAACTTACTTCATGGGCGCACAAAAGAGGATATGACAGATTGTTTTTGTCTTATGGCGATACGAAACAAGAAGGCAATATCGCCTGGGCACTGAAAAAAGACATGGAATTCGGCGTTATTACCGGAAAAAGAAGAGATTGGAGTAAGGATAGGCTTAAAAAAGAATTTAGATTTTCCGAAGAAGAGCTGCAATTGATATTGTTTATCCGCGAAGAAGAATTGAAAACCCGCCATAAAGTTTTGAGGCCGCCGGGTTTTTGCAGGGAAATTTTGAGAAAAATAAATTTAGTTGATTAAAATTAAAACAAGAAAAGCCGCAAAATTATTTATGCGGCTTATTTTTTTTACTTTTTTTTAAGTAATTCAATAAATATTAAATATTGCAGAATTTTTTTATTACTCATCGTTTGGTCTTCCGGCGTTTGTTCTATTTGTGTCATGTCTTCGTTTACTGAATATGAACATTTTGAGGTTTCATCGGTTATTTCCCATTCAAAGGGGCGGGTTATAAAATCAATATAATCTTTTTCCAGGGTAACGGAAAATATTTTTTCTTCTCCCTTTTCTTTTTGAGGATCTGTAATATCAGCTCTTTCCGAAACATGAACAATGTATGTTCCTAGCCCGAGATCCAGCATCATTATTTGCGGCGAATTTTTTCTAGGGTTGAGATTTTGTTTTTTAAAATATTTTGGTTCCAATATTCTGGAATATGCTTCCAGAAATTTTTGGTCTTCTGTCGACCAGATTTTTATTTGCTGATGATAAGATGATTCATTGATTAAAAATCCTCTAAAAGTGCCTTTCTCCGGATTATCGAATTTTGATTTACAAAAAACATTGTTGCATGGCAATAAAAAAAGAGTTATTGCAAGCGTGATAATATTGGTTATTTTCATTACCCCCCCCCTTTTTTATAATAATTCAAGTATTATTATCAAATTTATTTATTTTATTATTTTGCTGATGTAATAATCCACAGGAGCGTGATCATCTGTGATTATGGGCATATCTTCTTCGATTTTTCCTGTCCATAAATGTTCTAAATACTTGTTTAATTCTTCATTTTCATTTTTAAATTTTGGTATTTCGGAAGATTTTAAGGCTACCAAAATTATATTCTGTACATTATTTACAGCTAATTGATTATTTACTGGAAACAAATAAACTTGCGGAAATATCTGTTTATAGGTCGCATACTCTGCTCTTAAAAATTGGCCGCTTATTCCACCTATTGATGAAATAATATTCAAAATTACCACGCCCCCATCGTTTAAAATATCATACTTTTTTTGTATAGCCTCTCTTGTTGTTAATTGGTAGGGGATAGAATAGTGGGATTTGAAAGCGTCTCCCAGAATAGCATCATATTTATTTGAGGTTTTATTTAAAAAAGTTCGACCGTCTTCGTGGTAAATGTTTAATCTTGGATTTTCTTGAAGATAAAAGTAGGTCTTGGCAAATTCAGTAAGTTTTGGATCAATTTCAACTACATCCATAGAGGCCTCCGGGTAAGCCTTAAGGTAATATTTGGGATATGAAAAAGCTGCTCCCCCAATAACTAAAGATTTTTTAAAACTAGGATTAAAGTGTTCAATTAAGTTGTAATATTTTGTATATTCAAAAACAAGTTCTCCATCATCAATAAACATCGCGGAACTACTTTCATTATTGACCCGCAAGCCCCTTGCTGGTTTCCCTGTTTCCGCATCCTGATAATCAATGATTTGAACATGGTTATATTTTGTGTCTACATCAATAAATCCGTTTTGGGCTAATAAATAATTTACCCTGCCAACTGTAAGCCAGCTTATACTGATTAAAAATATAAAAGTGAATTTTGTTTTTATAAGTTGTTTTGATGATAATATAATAGAAAGAATGATTAATGACAAAGAAAGAATCAAGAGTATTTTAGTGGTTCCAAACGCGGGAATTAAATAGAATCCGGATGAAAATGTTCCTATGATGCTGCCAATAGTAGAAATAGCATAAAGATTGCCTACGGTAGAACCGGATGTGCTTAGATTGTTCAACTTTAACTTAATGGCATATGGCGAGACCATACCCAAAAGAATACTAGTTGGCGCAAATAAAATTATGGACGCAAATACAGAGCTTAATCTAATATCTATAAAAGAATTTTGCAGAAATATTATTATTGATTCTTTTGTAAACATGGTTAGATTAATGTAAATTCCAGCAAAAAAAATAATCAAAGAAAGTATTCTTAAATTAGATTTTTTGTCGGCTATTTTTCCGCCTAGTATATAGCCAATACTCAGGCTGCCGAGTATGACGCCTATCAGGCTAGTCCAAACAAAAATAGATGTGCCCAGATATGGACCCAAAACTCTAGAGCCCACAAGCTCAAATATCATTACAATTGCTCCGCAAATAAAAACAGTTATTTCTAAAATATATTTTTTCATAAAAATTATTTTTTATTTTTAGTAAAAATTAGCGTAAACAGTTCCATGATTTTTAACTAAACATCACCCCTTAGCAACAACTAGTCCCCAAATTTTTCCAGCTCCGTGCTTTTTAAGTTCTCGGGCACACTCATTAAGTGTTGATCCGGTAGTTACTACATCATCTATCAATAAGATATTTTTTTTATTTAAATTTTCTCCTTCCCACTTGAAGCAATTTTTTATGTTTTTAAGCCTATTTTCTCTTTTTAATTTGGTTTGTGGTTTTGTGTGTTTGATTTTTATTAAGTTGTTGCTTGTTGGTAATTTACATTTTTTTGCTAAAAATTTAGCTATTTCTTCGGATTGATTAAAGGTTCTAAAATTATATCTTTTGTGCGAAAGGGGCACAGGAACAATTAATGTTTTTTTAAGGGGGAATGAAGGGTGATTATTTTTATCAAATATCTTTATTTCTTTTTTAATAAAAACATATAAATATTCCCCTAATATATTTGCTATATTTTTTACGGAATAAAATTTTAATTTTTTTATCAAATCAGCTATAACTATATTTTTATAATTTCCAGCAATAAATATTCGATCAATTTCGTAAAAAGGCTTACAATTCGGACAAAATTTTCCCATTAGGCCTTCTTGTTTGCATATTGGGCAATATTGGTTTTTATAAAATGATAATTTTTCAAAGCATGGCTCACACAGCCACTCTCCCTCTTTTTGGCACCCCACACACTCTATTGGAAAAATAAAATCAAGTAAAGGGGTTATTACTTGATTCTTTATTTTGTCAAAATTCATTATTTTAATTTGATTTTATGTATAATGCCTGTTGTCTGATCTGTAAAATACAGATTATATTCATTTTCTGAAATTATTAAATTGGTCATATTATAACTTTCTTTTGTCGTAGCCAGTAATTTTTTGATTCCGGTTTTGGTATCTATTTTATATAAACGATCGCGGGTATTTTCTGCCAATTCAGGGAAAAGTCCCGCGCCCTCTGGCAAATTCTCTGGTACCGCACAATAGAGAGTATCAGCACTACCAAAAGAACATTTATTGGCCCAAGTTTCAAGATTTAGTGATTTTCTGTTTTGTCCAATATCCTCACCTTGAGCGTCTACTATCCACAAATTCGGCTTCATATTGTTTTTGTTAGAGTATACACTATACAGTAGGCGTTTTCCGTCCGGCTGCCATTTTGGTTCGAAACCACGACCTTCCACAATAGTTGATTTAAAATTTTCATTATTAAGGCCCACAAAAAACACTTCTTGACGATCAAAATCTTTCCCTTCGGTATACATGGCAACGGATTGATTATTTGGTGACCATGAAGGATAGACAGTTGCATCTTTGGCGCCAAGAGATTCTATGGCTTGAACTTTTGATCCATCTTCATTGGTGATGGCTAACCAGCGATTTTCCGGATCAAGCCCCATGCTTTTCATGACAATTTCATCACCCGTAGAAGAAAAATCAAAATTTTTCCAATGAGCAGGCAAAGTTATTTGTTTTTCCGTTTCGAAATTATAAATAATGTTAGCTCCGTCCGGATATTCAATAATCGCCTTATTTTTGTTTGGCGCCCAAGTTACTTTTTCAACATTATAAAATTGTTTATTTGAAAGTTCGGTGATTTCATTATTTTTAGAAATGGTATAGAATTTGTTATCATTTTTATTATAATAATTTATACTAGAGCCATTTCCGGAAAGAGCGCTGCCAAAACTGTTTGCTTTGCTTATTTCGGTGGTCTGTGTAAGGTTTCCATTGGCGATTGCACTTTCTTTCGCTGGAATTTTGTCCACAATTTCTTTTAGCGGTTGAACTTCTCCTTCTTCTGTGATAATTTGTCCTTTTCCGGTATCAGCATATGGAAAACCGCCGGTTTCTGTAGTGGTTGCTTTCGGAGTAGTGGCTACGGGTTCTTTTGCGGGAGCAAAAAATAATTTGTAAAGTAAGTAGCCAAAAAATATTGTAATTATTACAAAAATTGTTATTAGTAATATTTTTTTATATTTTTCTTCAAACATTTTTTTGAATTTTAAGTTATTTTATGTTATAATTTGATTGTTGATAAATATTTAATAAATTGGACTTGAATTTAATACATAAACTAATATTATTATATAATATAAACAATATTAGGTCAAAGTAATACTTATGGGAATGTTTACACCATCAAAAAATTATGTGGGTATTGATATTGGTAGTACCAGTATTAAAATTGTAGAACTGGAACAAGCTGGAAGCGGGGCCAGACTTGTGAATTATGGTTTTAGTGAAACCACAAAATTTATACCCAGTAATTGGCATGAAAATGAAAAATTAACAGCTAATATTATTAATGAGATATATAAAAAAGCTAATATAAAAAGTCGCAGCGCAGTAGCTGCATTGCCCACTTTTTCAGTTTTTTCTTCAATTTTAAATCTACCAAATGTTTCTAAAAAAGAATTAGCTTCATCTGTTCACTGGGAAGCCAAAAAAGTTATCCCTCTTCCCCTAGAAGAAATGATATTGGATTGGAAAATAATAAAAAACGAAAAAGACAAATCCAACATTAAGGTTCTTTTAACCGGAGCTCCAAAATCATTGGTTAAAAAATATATTAACATCTTCAAAGAAGCTCAAATAAATTTGATGAGTTTGGAAACAGAAACATTTTCACTAATTAGGTCGCTGATCGGTAATGACAAATCTACCATCATGATGGTAGAAATCGGGGCCAATACCACCGATGTTTCTATTGTGGACAACGGAATACCGATGCTTAACAGAAGTATTGATATTGGCGGGATGACTATTACCAAGGCAATTGCTAAAAATTTAAATATTAGTTTAGAGAAAGCCGAACAATTTAAATATGATTTAGGCATCAGTTCAATGAATTCAGATATTGATGTTGTGCCAAAGACAATTATAGATACCATAGAACCAATTATTAATGAAATTAAGTATGCAGTTAATCTTTTTCAAACTAAAGACAAAAAAAATACTGAAAAAATAATTTTATCAGGAGGTTCAGTCATGCTTCCTAATTTAGCTAATTATTTGAGTAAAATTTTAGATATTAATGTTATTGTTGGCGATCCATGGTCCAGAATTTCTTACCCAGAAGACTTAAAGCCGCTTTTACATGAAATAGGTCCCAGACTTTCTGTGGCTATTGGTTTGGCAATGAGGGAAATATAATTTAATTTAAGAATTAAAATGCCAGAAAATAAAGAAAATAGAAAAATAGGATTTCAAACAGATGAAAATACATCTTCGGATGAAAAATCCGGATTATTTGGGTTTATTAATAAAAATTCAGAAAAAGAAATCAGCTCTGAGGACAAAAATATTTTAGAGGAACAAAAAGAATTATTGGATACTGAAAAACAAAAAAGAACAGAAGATTTCAGTGATAAAAAAGATATAAATACAAGTAATCAAAAAGAAGAAATAGAAAAAGGATTAAGAAGTATAATTCAAAATAAAAGAATAAAGAACATGTTGGATAGTTTTAAAAAAATGTTCAGCAAGAAAGAAAAATCATCAGTCTCTAGTGTATTAAAAACAAATTTGATTCAAGGAGAAACAACAATCACCTTTGATTGGAAGAAGAACATAACCCCAATATTATTTTCTATATTTTTTTCAACCTTAATTCTTGGCGGAGCTTTTGGGGGGTTGATTATATGGGAAGACAGATCAATTAACAGGGGTACGGAACTTATACAGGAAACCGAAGCATTAATTGTTCAAATTAAGCAAGCCCAGAAAAAATCAGAAAAAGTGGATATATTTCAAAAAAAAATCGGATTAGTAAAATACCTTTTAGATGAACATGTTTATTGGACGAATTTTTTTGAATTTTTAGAAAAAAATACTTTATCCAATTCTTATTATCAGGGTGGGTTTAGCGGGGATGCAAAAGGAGCATACACATTTTCAGTGATAACCGATAGTTACAGCAGTATAAATGATTTTGTTAATGTTTTAGAGAACAATAAAAATGTTTTTCAAATTGAAACCAAGGGGGCTAAAATAGGTGTTAAGAAGGGTGAAAAGACAAATAGTCAGGGTGCAACATCTTTTGAATTGTCAGTAAAAATAAACCCGCTACTTTTTAAGAAATAAAACAATGTTTAATCAAGATAAAAAAAATATTATAAGTAAAGAAAATAAAAAAAATCCTCTTATTTCTTTGGTTAATAATTTTTTATTACAATATTTTAAGATGGTTTTAATTGGTTTTACGATTTTAACATTATTGCTGGGGTACTTTTTTGTGTTAAAACCAAAATATACACAGATTAAAAAGGATGTTGCACTAACCAATGAAAACACAAAAAACACATCGGATAATTTAAAAAATTATTTATTAGCATTAAATAAGTATATTAAAGATTATGAAAAGGTAGAGAGTGGTGTTCAGGAAAAGATAAGCAAGGTTTTACCTGTTGGTAGCAATAAAGAGAGTATGTATGTTTTAATAGAGCAAATAGCAAAAAATGAAAATCTATTTTTAACTTCCTTAGAAATTACAGATAGTAGCATCAAAGCAAAAACTTCGGAAAAAAATAAAGATGTTTCGGGTGTGCCGGGTGAATTAGGGATTATTTCAATTGATTTAAGTTTTATGGGGGGAGGTTATACCAACTTAAAATCCCTACTTAATGTTCTAGAACAAAACCTGCAGATAATGGATGTTAGATCTATTAATTTCAATCCAAGCAATAGCGCTATAAGTTTATCTTTGGATACATATTATTTAAAAACAAATTAATATGCAACTTGAAGGAGAAAAAAATAAAAATGCATTTTTTTTGGTCATGGGAATAATTTTAATTATTGGTGGTTTGTTTTTTCTAAACAATTATTTAATGTCATCCAGAATTAATAATCCAAATAATTTATCAACATTACTAAAAAATAACGATTTAAAAGAACAGGCTAATAAAAAAGTTGTGCCCAAGAAAATTAATGTAGATTTTTTTAATAATAATGAAAAATTTAAAAGTTTGCAGGAAATAGACATAAAAATTAAAGATATCAATGAATTGAAAGTTGGCACAAATAATCCATTTCAACTGAATGTGCCACAGGCAGCAGGAGAACAAGGCGACAAAGATAATGGTTTAAAATCAGAAAACAACAATTTGCAAAATGAGCAAAAAAATTAATGAATTTACTACATATGGATAAACAAGAAAAAATATTAAATATATTGAAACGCGATAATCTGATTCGGGAAGAGCAGATAGAGGAAATAAAAAAAGAAATTTCTAAAGATTCGTCAAAGTTTGATGAATTTTTAAATAAAATAATTGATAATGAAAAAATTGTAAAAGCCAAAGCAGAATTTTATAATTTGCCATATATGGATATTACAGAGATGGATATTTCAGAAGGGGTCTTGAATGTTATTTCCGGAGAGGTGGCGGAGAATTACCATATTATATGTTTTGATAAAATTGGACGAACAATCAAGGTGGGTATTGTTGATCCTGATAATTTTAAGGCGGTAGAGGCTGTTAATTTTTTGGTTAACAAAAAGGGAATGGATGTGGAATACTTCATGATTTCACCTGAAAGTTTTAGCGCCGCATTCAAACAGTATAAATCTTTATCAAAAGAATTAACTTCTGCTTTAAAAACAAGAGAAGAAGAAGAGGGTGACCTGGTTGAGGTGAGCGCTAAAGAAAGTGAGGAAATGGAAGAGATAACCAAGACTGCGCCAGTGGCAAAAATCGTATCCGTGATTATACGCCATGCGGTCGAAGGAGGAGCCAGTGATATTCATATTGAACCATTAAAAAAAGAAAGCAGGGTTCGTTATCGTATAGATGGTATTTTGCATATTTCTCTGGTCCTACCGAGAAGCGTGCACAATTCTATCGTGGCTCGCATTAAGGTTTTAGCCAACTTAAAGCTTGACGAAACTCGTATTCCGCAAGACGGAAGAATCAGGTTGGTAATTGACGGAAAAGAAATAGATTTTAGAATTTCCATATTGCCGGTAGTGGGAGCGGAAAAAGTTGTAATGAGAATTTTAAATACCTCAAAAGGAGCTCCAAAGTTAACAGATTTGGGTTACGAGGGACAGCAATATGAAACCATTATGAATAATATCAAAAAAACAGAAGGAATCTTGCTTATTACCGGTCCGACCGGATCTGGAAAATCAACAACTCTTTTTTCTATTTTAGACATGCTTAATAAAGAGGGAATTAATATTTCTACTTTGGAGGATCCGGTAGAATATACAATAAAAGGCGTTAATCAGTCACAAATTTTTCCAAATCTTGGCTATACATTTGCCACCGGACTCAGATCTTTTTTGCGCCAGGATCCGGATATTATTATGGTAGGAGAAATTCGTGACGGTGAAACCGCCGAATTGTCTATGCATGCCGCATTAACTGGTCATTTTGTGGTTTCAACCCTGCACACCACTAGCGCTGCCGGAGCAATTCCCAGGTTGGTTGATATGGAAATAGAAACATTTCTTTTAGCTTCTACTCTGAACACCATAATTGCGCAAAGATTGTGCAGAAAAATATGCCCTTTCTGTAAAGAAAAAATAAAATTCCCCGAAAAAATATTAAAAGATATAAAACAAAATATTGAAAAAATTACAGTCGACTATATAAGAACTCTTATGCCGGATTTTGACGGAAAAACAATTGAAGGTTATAAGGGAAAGGGGTGTCCAAAGTGTGGTAATTCCGGTTATGGCGGAAGAATAGCTATTGCTGAAGTATTAAATATAAACGATGCTATAAAAGAGAAGATTATATCGGGAGAAAAATATTTGAATTTAGATTTTATTAAATCAACGCAGCGTTTTATTACTGTAAAGCAGGATGGAATCATTAAGGTTTTACAAGGATTTACCACCATGGAAGAAGTATTGAGGGTTATGAGCGATTAATTAACTTAGTCAAAAGTTAAAAACTAAGTACTACGAAGCAATATTAATGATTTTCTACTTTTAAATCCCAATTAAAATATATGGCATTTTTTGCATATAAAGTACAAAATAGAGATGAAAAAATAATTTCCGGAAAGGTGGAGGCAATAAGTGAGTCAGAGGCTGTTAGTATTTTGAAAGATAAACAATATAAGATTTTGTCTATTCACGAAGCGAGCGGAGCGGGTGATTTTTTAAATAGAATCAACATCGCCCTCGCAAAGGTGAAACCCAAGGATATTGTCTCGTTTTCCAGGCAATTCGCAGTTTTAATATCCGCCAATGTATCATTGGTTCAGTCTTTAAAGATGATGATTACTCAGACTGAAAATTTAAAATTAAAATCTGTGGTTGCGGAGATTGCTGACGAGGTTGATGGAGGGGAAAAATTTTCTTATTGTCTAGCTAAGAGGCCGCAAGTTTTTTCAAATTTTTATACAAACGTTGTTAGCTCTGGAGAATCATCTGGAAAATTAGACGAGGTTTTAAATTATTTAGCGGATGAATTGGAAAAGGATTATGATATGAATGCCAAGATAAAAGGAGCTATGATTTACCCGGCCTTTGTTATGGTAATGATGTTGGGGGTGGGAACGGTAATGATGATTTTTGTGGTCCCCAAACTTACTGACATGTTAGCGGAATCAGGGGGAGAGCTGCCAATAGCCACTAAATTGTTAATGGCTATATCTAGTTTTTTGGTTAATTATTGGTATATTCTAGTTATTTCCGTAGTTGGTCTTTTTTTCGGTTTTAGATTTATATATAAAACAAAATTAGGCAAAAAAATTATTGATAAAGTTTTGCTTCACTTGCCAATTTTTGGCAACCTTCTTCAAAAAATTTATATAGTTCGTTTTACCAGGTCTCTGCAAACATTAATTATGGGCGGTGTAACCATTTCTAAGGCCCTGGGCATTACAGCTAGTGTGGTTGATAATGCTATTTATAGTCATATTATAAGTGAAACAAAAAGAGAGGTAGAAGATGGAAATTCTATTACTACCATTTTGTCGGAAAGCAAGGAAATTCCAAGTATGTTATCACAAATGATGAAGGTGGGGGAAAAAACAGGGAGATTAGACTTGGTTTTGGAAAAGATTACTATTTTTTATTCAAGAGAAATAAACAATATCGTAGCTAACTTAATGACTTTAATGGAGCCGATTATTATGGTTATCATGGGTATTGGCGTGGGTGTTATGGTGGCTGCTATTATTTTGCCGATGTATCAGATGGCTACTAGCCTGCAATAATTTTTTAGATATAATAATACAAAATAGGACAATAGGGTCAATTTTGTATTTTTTTTGACAAAAAAGTATGTTTTGGGGTAATATAAACACATAAATAGAAAGTAAATTTATTAAATTATAAAACATTCGGATATCCCGCATTTGTAGTGCGGATTTGCGAAGCGAATAACCATGAAACAATCATTATTATTTACCAAAACAAGCAAAACAGTATCGGCGGAAGAGACTAGTTTAAATGCACAATTTTTAATAAAGGGCGGATTTGTAGACAAGTTGTCTGCCGGAGTGTACACAATGCTTCCTTTGGGTTTTAGGGTGTATAAAAAAATTGAACAGATTATCAGGGAGGAGATAAACAGTATCGGCGGTCAGGAAGTTTTTATGCCCAGCCTTTGTCCGAATGAAAATTGGAAAAAAACAGGTAGATATGAAATATTGGCAGACGATATTTTGTTTAGTGCCGAATCTAAACATGTTAAGTCTTCTGTGTTGAATTTGTCTCATGAAGAAGTGGTTTCGCCATTACTTAAAAAGTTTGTTAATTCTTATCAGGATTTGCCGCAATACGTTTATCATATTCAAAATAAATTCAGAGGAGAGGCGCGTCCAAAATCCGGGATATTGCGCGGTAGGGAATTCATGATGAAAGATTTATATTCTTTTCATGCCACAGAGGAAGATTTGAATAATTATTATGAAAGAGTGAAAATTAGCTATAAAAATATTTTTACCAAAGCCGGAATCGGAGATCAGACATATTTGACTTATGCTTCAGGGGGTACTTTCTCTAAATACTCGCATGAATTCCAGACTTTAACTGGGGCCGGAGAAGATTATATTTATATTTGCGATAAATGTCGCGTGGCTATTAATAGGGAAATTTTGGAAGACCAGAAAAATAAATGTCCGGAATGCGGTAATAATAAATTAAGGGAGGAAAAGGCGGTGGAGGTTGGTAATATTTTTAAGTTAAGTACTAAGTTTTCAGATCCTTTTGATTTGTTTTATATTGATAAAGATAATAATAAAAAAGCTGTAATTATGGGTTGTTATGGTATTGGTTTGCAGAGACTTATGGGTACAATTGTAGAGGTGAGCCACGATATACAAGGAATTATTTGGCCGGAAAGTGTTGCCCCATATAGAGTGCACTTAATCTCGCTAAAGCAAGACAAAGAAAGCGATAAAATTTATAACAACTTATTAGATGCTGGAATAGAGGTTTTGTATGATGATCGCGATATTTCTTTTGGTGCGAAGTTTGCCGATGCAGACTTAATCGGCTGCCCGTATAGAATAATAGTAAGCACTAAAACACTGGAACAAGACTCTGTGGAGTTTAAGAAAAGAACAGAGAAGAGTTCAGAGTTAGTAAAAAAAGATAACATTTTAAAAATTTTTAAATAAAATATCACGCAAGTGATTTCAGGCAGTTAAATGTCAAATATTAATTGTTAAATGTTAAAAAAGTGTTTAATAGATTTTTAGGAAAATTTAGCAAAGATCTGGGTATTGATCTCGGGACTAAAAATACTCTGGTTTATACCGCAGACAAGGGTATTGTTATTAATGAACCATCTGTAGTGGCGGTTAATACTCGTACTGACGAGATTTTGGCCGTGGGTGATGAGGCTAGAAAAATGATCGGCAAGACACCAAGCCATATTCAGGCTATCAGACCATTGGTTGATGGTGTGATTTCTGATTTTGAGGTTACAGAAAAAATGTTAAAATATTTTATAGATAAAGTACACAATGAAAATTTTACATTGATTCCGCGCCCAAGGGTAATAATCGGCATTCCTTTGGATATTACAGAAGTAGAGAAAAAGGCCGTAGAAGATGCTGTAAAATCCGCAGGCGCCAGACAAGTCTTTTTAATAGAAGAGTCTATGGCCGCAGCAATTGGTTCTAGGCTGCCGGTAATTGAGCCAACAGCTACTATGATAGTGGATATCGGCGGAGGAACTACGGAAATATCCGTAATATCTCTTGGCGGCGTAGTCACATGGAAGACGCTTAGGCAAGCCGGAAACGAACTAGACAACAATATTATCCAGTATATACGAGAAGAATTTAATTTATTAATAGGAGAACAGGTTGCTGAAAAGATAAAAATGAAAGTAGGATCAGCCACCCCGCTTAAAGAATCAATAGAAATGGAGGTTAGGGGTCGGGATTTGATTAATGGACTCCCTAGATCAATAAGAATAAATGATGGACAAGTAAGGGAGGCGATTGGAAAATTATTGAATCAAATTATTGAAAACATAAAAACAACCCTGGAAACAACACCACCGGAATTAGTGTCAGATATTTATGAACATGGTATAGTTTTGGCGGGTGGTGGCGCCCTGCTTAGGGGATTAGACAAGGAAATTGCCCAAGCTACAAAAATTCCGGTTCGTATCGCCGATGATCCTTTGACTTGCGTGGTCCGTGGTACGGGAATTTTGTTATCCGATATGGAACTTTTAAACAAGATTATCACACCGGGGGCCAATGAATATTAAATAAAAATCAAAAATCAAAATGCAAAAAATTTATTCAAGGACTGGATTGCTTTGTGTGGAAAAATGTATTGGAAAAATTTATTAAATTATGTTGAAGATTGATAAAAAAAATATATTTGTGTATATAGCAGTTGTCTTACTGCTTGTTTTTTTATATTTTATGGGAGTTGTTAGTCCAATAGAAAATATTTTTTTAAAAACGCTCAACCCAGTTCTTAAAAGTTTGTATTCTTTAAGTACAGATTTGCGTTTAAAATATAATGAACAAGCGGATAGGGGTATTTTGTTACAAGAAATAAAAAAATTAGAATCAGAGATAATAAGGTTGACAGAAGAGAATGCACAATATAAAACAACCGAAGAGGAGAATAATTCTTTGCGCGAGCACTTAATGTTTTTAAACAAAGCTCAACATAGTTACATATTATCCAATGTTATATCTAGGGGTGATATTGGGGGCGCAAACAAACAAACACAAACCATTACAATTGACAAAGGAAAAAATGACGGACTTTATGTTGATTTAGCCGTGGTAAGTAGTAAGGGGGTTATTGTGGGAAAAATTTTTGATGTGAAAGATAGTATTTCTAAAATATATTTAACAAATAGTCCGAAGTGTAAATTGGCGGCAACTATTATAAATGAAGATAGAACATCCGGGGTTGTAGAGGGGGAGTTAGGACTTACTATTAAAATGGGATTTATTCCTCAAGATAAAATTATTCACGAAAAAGATGTTGTAATCACTTCTGGACTCGAAAAGTTTATTCCTCGCGGATTAATAATTGGAACAATTATAGATGTAAATAATGAAAGTAATGAATTATGGCAATCTGCAATTGTTGAACCCATGGTTAATGTTGACGAGTTATTAGTAGTTTCGGTTTTACTGCCCAATTTAGTTGAAAGTTTGTAAAGTCTAAAAAATCAAAGATTTACAGAGTCGCTTCGCAACATTTAATTTAAATAATACTAGACTTGACACTAGTATTAAGTCTAGTATTGTTTAAATTTTTAATTTTATAAATTTTTGACTTTTGATTCGGATTTATGTATATAAAATTTATTCTAAATATACTGATTATATTTTTTTTGTTTGTTATTCAGGTTGGGTTTATTAGTGGACTGCCAGAATTTTTTAAAGAATTAAATTTATTTTTGGTGAGTTTTATTTTCATCTTGGGCTTGTTTGGTTTTGAAAAAGCTTTAGTTTTATCTTTGGGGATCGGAATATTTTTTGATTTTTATTCTTTTTATCCCTTTGGTGTTTATTCAATAGTTGTTTTTATTACAATAGTTTTATCTAATTTTTTGCTCTCCAATTTTTTAACAAATCGCTCCCTATATTCCTTTTTAGCATTAACGGCTTTTGCTCAAATTATATTTATGATTTTATTGCATTTATTTTTATTTTTAATATATTTTATAAAAAAGGAAGATTGGATAATTTTTTTTGATGCTGATTTTTGGCTGAAACAGGGAAGTGGATTGTTGGTTAACTTACTAACGGCTTTATGCTTTTTTTATATTTTTAATTTTTTTAGCAAAAGATTTAAACCCGTTTTTCTCTCTAAAAAATTAAACCAATAAGTTTAAATGAAGTTTAATAAATATATAAAATCTAAAAAATATTTAGAGGAAATTACTCCTTTTTCTATTAGATCTGGAAAAATTAAAAATGGAAAAATAGAATCTATCTATCGTTCTCCTTGGTCTGAAGATGTTTATATATCCGACTCTAAAGAAAAGGTCAGAATTGGAAAAAGCTTTGATTTTAATTCATTGCCCATTCTGTCAGCGATTTTAATTTTTTTAATTTTTATTTTAATGCTTAAAATTTCATGGCTACAAATTGCTCAGGGGGCGCATTATAGAGAAATGGCAGACGGGAACAGGATTCGTATTCAGAGAATTGAACCAAAAAGAGGAATTATTTATGATCAAAATCATCTAGCACTAGTTAGAAATAAAGCAAATTTTATGCTGTATATTGTTCCCGCTGATTTACCCAAAAAGAGAGAGGATGTTGATAAAATTTTTGACAGAATAGGTGAATTGATAACGGGGGTTGATTTGAGTAAAATAAGAGAAAAAATAAACGGAATTGATATGCGTTTGCTGGAGTCATATAATCCCATTTTTATTACAGATAATATAGAATACGAAAAAGCATTGTCTCTGTATTTGGAAGCAAGTAATTGGTCCGGCGTAATTATTTCCAGTAAAAAAAATCGTGATTATCCGGTTTTTGTAAACAAAGAAACAGATGAAACATATTATTCCCTTTCTCATATACTTGGTTACACGGGAAAGATAAATGAAAAAGAATTAGAAAAGTTTGGAGAAGAATACTTGCAAATAGATTATATTGGTAAAATGGGCTTGGAGTATTTTTGGGAAAACGAGCTAAAAGGAAGAGGTGGAAAAAAGAGAATAGAGGTTGATGCTCTGGGCAAAGAAAAGAAAATATTGGGACAAGTTGATGAAGCCGATGGAAACAATTTGGTTTTATCGCTCGATATCAACCAGCAAATTAAACTAGAGGAAATACTCAGAGATTATTTAAAAAAATTAAAATTAACCAAGGCTGTCGCCATTGTAATAAATCCAAACAACGGAGAAATTTTGGCAATGGTAAGTCTGCCGTCATATAACAATAATTTATTTGCCCATGGAATTTCTCAGGATGAGTACACCGAGCTGATAAACAACCCTGATCACCCTCTTTTTAATCGTTCAATTAGCGGTGATTATCCCTCTGGTTCAACATTTAAAATTATTATGTCCGCCGCCGCATTGGAAGAGGGGGTAATAAACGAAAAAACCACCTTTATGAGCTATGGAGGAATTCAAATTGGGCAATGGTTTTTTCCTGATTGGCGAGCGGGGGGTCACGGAAGAACGGATGTGCGAAACGCTATTGCCAATTCAGTGAATACATTTTTTTATTACATAGGCGGGGGAAATGATGATTTTAGCGGTTTGGGGGTGGATAGAATTGTGGAATATGGAAAACTTTTCGGACTAGGTACGCAATCAGGTATAGACTTGGCTGGGGAGGTTAGCGGTTTCCTGCCCACACGCAAATGGAAAGAGGAAGTAAAGGGTGAAAAATGGTATATAGGAGACACTTACCATCTTTCTATTGGGCAGGGCGACTTATTGGTTACTCCACTACAAGTGGCTATGTATACCAGTGTTTTTGCCAATGGCGGAGCATTATACCGACCCCATTTTGTAAAAGAAATACTATCAAGTGATGATAAGCTAATATCTGAGACCGAAAACATTCCAACCAGAAAAGATTTTATTAAAAAATATAATATTGACATAGTGCGCCAAGGGATGCGGAGAGCGGTAACAAGTGGAAGCGCTATTAGGCTTTCTCTTCTGCCTTTTGAATCGGCCGGCAAGACAGGAACCGCTCAATGGTCAAGTCAAAAAGAAAATCACGCTTGGTTTACCGGTTTTGCGCCATACGATAATCCGGAGGTGGTTATTACTGTTTTGGTGGAAGAGGGGGGGGAGGGAAGCGCGGTGGCGGTGCCAATAGCCAGTGATTTTTTAAAATGGTATTTTACAGAATATAAAGAGCGGGTTAAAATAAGCAAAGAGTAACAGATAATTTCAACTGATTTAGTAATTAATGATTATAAGTTATGTTTTTTATTAAAATTACTAATATTAGCTTTTTTTATATAAAAAGACTTGCATAAAATTTTTTAGGTATTATAATAATATATAATAATAAATATTATAAAAAATTAAAAAGTTATTTTATCGTAAATGAGTTTCAGTGTTATTTTTAAATCACATATACAGTATTAATTTTTAACCATTTAATTGTCTAGCCTCCCCTCTGTGGCGGATTAAAGAAGGTGGACAAATTAGTATATTTTAAAATAATGATTGAAATTTAACACAAAGTTATAATTTATATTATAATGTGCATTTACGCCTAATTTAAAAAATATGATTGATATAAAAAATTTGACAAAAAAATTTGGTAACAATGTTATTTTAGATGATATTAGTTTTTCTGTGAATAAAGGAGAAATTCTTGGGTTTTTGGGTCCAAATGGCGCTGGAAAAACTACCACCATGAAAATTATTACTAGTTTTTGGTCTCCGACCAGGGGGAGCGTAAAAATTGATGGCGTAGATGTAATAGAAAATTCACTAGAGGTTAGAGCAAAGATTGGTTATCTACCGGAAACCGTTCCTTTATATGATGATATGCGCGTGTATGAATATTTAAAATTTATTGCAGAGGTGCGAGGTATAGAAAAGGAAAATATAAAAAAAAGAATAAAAGAGGTTGTTGCTTCTTGCGGGCTCAAGAAAGTGCTTTTAAAACCCATTGAAGAGTTATCCAAGGGATATAGACAAAGAGTTGGATTGGCACAAGCTATTATGCATGAGCCGGATATTTTAATACTAGATGAGCCGACCACAGGTCTGGATCCTAATCAAATTAAAGAAATAAGGGATTTAATAAAAAAAATCGGGAAAGAAAAAACGGTTATTTTTTCAACTCATATTTTAAGCGAGGTAAGTGCTACCTGTGATCGAATTATTATTATTAATGGCGGTAAAATTGTCGGAGAGGGCACCCCGAAAGAATTAGCCCGAAAAGCCGGATCGCAAGAAGTTGTTTATGTAAAAATCAAGGGTCCAAAGGAAAATGTTTTAGATAAACTAAAAGAAATGGAAAATGTGGAAAAAGTGGAAAGAAAAGATAAAGAATCAGATGATGTTTATGGTTATGAAATTACTCCAAAAGAAGGGGTGGATTTGCGCGAATATTTATCTATGACTATCATGGGGGCTGGATGGAGTATACTTGAATTTAATAAAAAAACAGTCTCATTGGAGGATATATTTAGGGAATTAACCAAATAGATTTCATGTTAACAATATAATATTTTAACAATATAACAATACAACTGTATGGATAAAAAATATTTTAAAACAATCTATGTCTTATTTAAAAAAGAATTGATGAGTTATTTTAATTCCCCAATTGCCTATATTTTTATCGGAGTATTTTTAATTGTCGGCAATTGGCTCTTTTTTAAGAATTTTTATTTAATTGGACAGGCTAGCATGCGCGCTTATTTTGATCTTTTGCCTTGGATATTTTTGTTTATGTCTCCGGCTATTTCTATGCGCATTTGGGCTGAGGAAAAAAAGAGCGGTACTATTGAGTTCTTATTAACATTGCCGATTACAGATTGGCAGGTGGTGCTCGCTAAGTTTTTTTCCGCCCTTGCTTTTTTGTTCGTATCACTTATGCTTAGCATTACCTTGCCAATCACTGTTATGTATCTCGGAAATATGGATATAGGGCCGGTAATCGGTGGATATATCGGCGCTTTATTTTTAGGGGGTGCGTATTTGGCTCTGGGCGTTTTTATTTCCAGTTTGACCAAGAATCAAATTATCGCTTTTGTTTTAGGACTTGTTGCTTGTTTTGTTGCATTTATCATCGGTGCCGATTTTGTACTTTTGGGCGCGCCGCAGTTCTTGGTGCCAGTTATGAAATTTGCGGGGCTAGGGAGCCATTTTTATAATATAGCCAAAGGAGTTATTGACTCTAAGGATGTTATATATTATTGTTCTTTTATTTTTGTATTCCTGTGGCTGAACACTAGGGTTATTGAGAGCAGGGGGTGGAAATAATTTCATTTAAACATTTTAGCATGTTAACATTTTGACAAACCCGGTGTCATTCTGATCCGCCAGTTGGTGGAGAAAAATTCCGTCAAACTAAGATTACTATTACCAATGGTATTCTTCTCTATGTTTAGAATTGTGGATGACGGAATTTAAAAAGCTCATCTTTTTTTATGGGATGAAATGAATTATTTTGTTAAATTTTTAAATATATTGCAAAATATCAATTTTGAGTTTTGGTTTTTGCATTTTGATTTTATAAATATTATGTCAAACAATAAAAAGATTAAAAAAACAGACCTTTCGGTGGCTGCAATATTAATTATTGGAATTTTTGTTGTAGTTAACTTTTTGTCTTATCAAATATTTTATCGTTTTGATTTGACGCAAAATAAAATTTATTCTATTTCTTCCGTGAGTAAAAAAACCGTGGGAGAATTAGATGATGTTGTAAATATTAAAGCTTATTTTAGCAATAATCTCCCAAGTCAGTTTTTGGCTTTGCGCCAGGAGGTGGCTGATATTTTGGATGAATATCAGGCATTTTCAAACGGAAAAATCAGAATAGAATTTATTGATCCTGGCACAGAGGAGGACACACAAAGAGAATTATATATGGTTGGCATTCCTCAACTAACCTTTGAAGTATACGAGAAAGACAAGATTCAGCAGGTGCGTGGATATATGGGAATAGTTATTAGTTATGGAGAAAATAGCGAATCTATTCCGGCGGTTAAACAGAATACTAGCGACCTAGAATATCAGCTGACTACCGTAATCAAAAAAGTTATAAGTGATAAAATTGCCGCAATAGGAATTGTAACCAGTCATGGAACAGCTGATTCGCAAAATCAGATTAGTACTATTTATCAAGAATTATCCGGACTTTACACCTTGCAAAATATTGACCTACAAAGCATCACAAGTGTTCCGGACAACATTGACACCATTATTATTATCGGACCAAGGGAACAGTTTACAGAAGAGCAACTCAAGGTTATTAATTCTTTTGTGGCGCGCGGCGGGGGGTTGTTGCTTGCTTATAACGGCGTTGAGATTGGTGACGGTTTGCAAGCGCAGAAAAATATTACAGGAATAGAGGGTTTAATGGAAAAATATGGTATCAAAATAAATAACGATCTTGTGGCAGATCAGCGAAGCGGAATAGCCTCTTTTAATCAGGGATTTATTACTTTTTCTACTCAATATCCTTTTTGGCCAAAGGTAATAGGAGACGGATTTAATCAGGAAAATAGTGCGGTATCCAACTTGGAGAGCATAACTTTTCCGTGGGCATCAAGCATTGGGTTTGTTGACGAAGAAACAAAAAACAGCTCATCTTTCTTGGCGCGTACTACCGACAAGGCTTGGCAAGTTTCCGACAATTTCAATATTTCACCGAACAATATGACTAAAAGCGGAAACACAGGACAATACAATCTAGCAGTGTCGGTTTTTGGTAATATTAACAATCCATACCCAGAAGGAGAGAATACTGCATTTGAGGGAAAAATAGTTGTAATTGGAGACAGTGATTTTATTTCTGATGGTTTTTTAAGAAATTCTCCCGACAACTTAGTTTTTTTTCAAAATTTGGTTGACATGTTGAGTCTTGACGGGGATTTAATCAGCATTAGATCTAAAACAGTATCAAGCCGGCCGATAAAAGAAGACTTAACCGATAGCTCAAGGGCAATGATTCGCTATATAAATGTATTTGGACTAACCATGGTAGTAGTAGTTTTCGGCATGATCAGATATTACATAAGAAGAAAAAGCAGATTCGTGGATGATTTATAGATTAATATTAAATATTTAATGCTTTTAGAAATATTATGCCCCTTGTGTCATTCTGAACTTGATTCAGAATCCATTGGATTGATTAGCGGTATGAATCATGAATCAAGTTCAGGATGACATAAAATGGAATAAGGAATGCATTATTATGTGTTATGAAAATTATAAAAGTTGGCGCTATTTGGTGCAAGGAGTGCTTGGTTATGAAACCAATGTGGGTCGAAATAGAAAAAGAAATTCCGGAATTGAATACAGAGTATTTTGATTTTGATATGGATAATGACAAGATAAAAAAGTACGAAATAAAAAATGTCCCGTCGTTTATATTTTTAGATAAAGAGGGGCAAGAATTTTTGCGTTTAAATGGCGTGCAGAACAAAGATGATTTAATTAAAATCATTAAAGATAATATTGATAAATAATTTTATTAACTTTATGAACAAGAAAAACTTAATTTTAGCTGCCATTTTATTTTTATTGGTTCTTGTTTCTTATGTATATCAAGGACCGATGCAAGATTGGAAAGCTAAATCGGGCAAACAAGAAAATTTTTTGCAAGCTGTAAATATTGATGAAATAAATTCAATAGAGATTGTAAAAAATGGAGAATTATTAAAATTTAATAAGCAGGATAATAGATGGAAAATAGACGGTACAAAAGATTTTTACATTAAAGATGATATTATGGTTGGTGTTATAAGCAGTTTAAAGGAGGCGCAAAAAGCAGAAATAGAATTAGTAAGTGAGAATCCGGAGAAAAAGGGGGATTTTCAAGTTGATGATCAGGGAAATAGAATCAGGCTCATGAAAGACAGTTCAATTTTAGTTGAATTTGTAGTGGGTAAAGTAACTACTGATTATAAGGGATCTTTTATCTCTATGCCTGATTTTCCAAAAACTTATGCTTTGGAGAAAAGTTTAGGATCCTTGGATCGTGAGGATTGGTATGATAAGACTATCTTTAAAACTGAAAAAGAAAAGATTAATAAAATTCGTTTTCAGTATCCTACTCGTGAATTTACTGTAGAGAAAAAGGAAAATAAATGGATGGGCACCTTGCCGAATAAGTTCAGCGTGAAAGATGAAAAAATTGATGAGATTTTAGATGTGATGTCCAATTTAAATGCCGCAGAGATATCGGCGCAAATATTTGAAGGAACAGGACTTGAAAAACATAGTATTATTATTGAGGTAGGCGGAGAGGAAGCAAGTTATTCAATTATGATTGGAGATGAAGCGGGGGATGAACTATATTTTGCGAAAAAGGGAGATAGTGATAATATTTATTTGATTACCAAAGAACAGAGGAATAAGCTGGACAAGCAGGCTTGGGAATTGAAGTAAAAATTTAGTTTTACAAATTTAAAAAGCTGTTTCGTTTAGAAACAGCTTTTATTTTACTTTAACTTTTTTAATTGATATTCAAATTCTTTTATTTATTTGACAAAATTCGCATTTAGACATTTAAAAATCTAACTTTACTGCCTCTGGTTGAGGCATATATTATCTTACTTTGTTAATGATTGCATTTTCTTG
>MFGN01000014.1 GCA_001780285.1 Candidatus Falkowbacteria bacterium RIFOXYD12_FULL_34_57
AATTGTAAAAAGAGGAACGCCTTATGAGGTCAGGAAAATAAATTCACAACCTGCTTTAACTTGATTTGGTATTGACTTTGATATAGAAGGTTATGTGATGCTTTTAAAAATCTTCTACCCATTCAGACTTTTTATCTCCTTTGTAGTAAAGTTCAAAGAAGCACTTTTTTGTGGCTTGCTCAAGTTCCATATAAATTCCTAGAATATAACCACAAACATGTTTTGGGTGAGTCTTGCCGTCATACGACCAAACTCCGTCATAACTATCTTTTGTTAAAGCCATTAATCTCTCCCTATCATTGTTCTTTTCAAATTGAGGTCTGTCAGATTTTTTCATTTCAATTGCAATCAAGTTATCTTGTTCAATCTTTTCTCCTCTACTATGAACAATAACATCACATGTGATTGTTATGACGGTCATTTTATCGTTTAAAATGGTTTTTACTTGTCCACCCTGTTTGCGGTTATATTCGCTATCAGCATAATATCCCTCCAGTTCATATTTACTTAAAAGTTTTTCTAGATAGAGAGCAAGCCTGCTACATAAATTACGTTCAGAAACACCATTTAGAATATTTTCTCTTTCATTGTTAAAAAAGGTTGAAAGTGCTTCTTTGAACATCTCTAATAATTTCATTTTACTCATAGGAGAAATTGATTTTTAAAAATTTCATATAACGTTGCCGATATCCGAAGTTCGTCAAAGCGAAGCGTAGACGAATTTGGGTGAGCATTTGCCGGAGGCAAGCGCGAACCGGATATCGTGCTGTTAGCTGATGTATATGTTTTTCTTTGATTTGCGAATGCAAATCACTTTTTAAAAGAATTAAATTTTGTTTTTTGTTTAGGGCAAGGGGTAGAGGGGGTGGGGGTGAATACCCCTTGCCCTAAACTCCTTATGATATTAATATTTGTATTAATTTAAGCAAAAAATTATATATATCGTTATTTTTATTGATTTTTTTATAAATATATGATATGCTATTAACAGGTCAGAGTAGTAAAGGGAGATGTTGAATTTTATTTGACTATCGCTAATACCTTTACCAGGACTTAGACCTAACAAAGATTCTCTGCAAAAAGCAGGGATTTTTTGTTTAATCTATTGGTTTCCAATACCAAATATTATATTTTGGATAATACTTTTCAACATAATTTTTAGAGTAAATATTCCAAGTTTCTGGTAACAAATTTTTCACACCTAAACATTTGATTAAATAATTTCTAACATTATTTTTATATTCTTTTTTTGTCGGATAGATATTATTTAATATTGAACCTAATAAAATATCGTTTATTTGGTTTACTTGATAATCTTCTATATGTGATTTGATGTCTCTGATATCTTTTAGTGTAGGTCTGGAATTATCATTACAATGTTTGCCGCCAACAGTACAAAAATCTTGTTTCATAATTTCAATAAATTTATCCCCATTACATCTAGTGAGTTCGTCGGTTAGTAAAACGCCATTATAAATATTTTCCGTATTGTGCGACAAAAGAAGTTCGGAAAATTTTTTATATGCTCTTGCCATTTTTATTTTATCTGGTTCTCCTTTTTTACCAAAACGGTCTAGATTTATTAATTTTTGATCAATTACAATTGCTCTAAAATAGCTTGTGCTTCTCATAAAAATATCGATAGCCTTGCAGTTCATTTCTTGATTTCTCTTTGATGTGCAATTAAAGTATTTTATCTCTAAAGCTTTTCCATTCCTATCTAAACAATTATATTTCCTTTTAACGTCTAAAAGTTCTCTGTGTAAATATTTAGGATGTGGGTTAAAAAGAGCGCCCAATAACAAGTATCGATGTTCTGTGTCGTAAGATTCATCAAAATAAATTAACATATTTTTTAAGTTATTTTCTTGATATTTCAGCTAAAGCTTTATCAAGGTCGGCAAATATGGCTGACGATTCATTTTGAACAGTTGTCGCAACTTCTATTTTTTGGTTAACCACAGCTCGTTTAGCCTCTATTTCAAAAAATGATGCATCATCTAATAAGACTTGAAAATAATTTATTTTTGCCGTAATCAGCTCATCATTTGCATCTCGTAATTTTTTATTATAATCATATATTTTATTTATATCAAAATCAGAGTTAGAATTTAAATATTCAACAACTTCACTGTAAAAAGTATTTAATTTGTTATATTTTTCATCATTTAACTTTTGTAGCTCTCTATAATAATAAATATTGTCAGTATACTGCGATGGCAAATTAGTATCATCTATTATGTCAGACTGTGTTTTATCCCAGCGAACCTTTAAATCTTGAAGCCATGTTTTGTTTTCGTCTATTTTTTCTAAAACATCTTGACCAGCTTTGTTTGTTGTGGGACCTATAATAATCGCATCGCCAAGGCCACCCAGGAAACCAATTGCAAAAATAAAAATTAATACGACAGCCAAACCTATAACATAATCTTTAGTTTTTTCAATTAATTTTGGTTTAATCCAATAATAAAAAAATGGTGCAATAATTATAGAAAGTAAAAATAAACCACTAGAGAAAAGGTGAGTTTCGTCCATTTCTTTATTTTTAAAAGCGCTAAATATAAAAAAACAAATTAAAATCCAACCCCACTTTTTTTCCTTTTTTATTTGTTTTGTCTGATTGGTTTGTTCTAAGTTTATTATTCTCATAGATATTTAGAAAATTAATTAAATTGTTTTCTGTAGCGATAGCGGAAGAAAACTCCTTATTACCCCTCTTAAAATAATTAAAAAACAAATTTTAATTCTTTTAAAAAGTAGGCGTTAGCCGTAAAGAAAAACATATATTTCATCTAACGTTACGAGTATCCGAAGTTCTTTGAAGTGAAGCGGAAAAAAATTTGGGTGTAGGCTCTCGGAAGAGCCGGAACCGGATACTCGTTGTACGATGTTTATTTTCAATTTAAAATTTATTTTTCAGCGTAAAAAACTCGGTGCCCCATTATTCCATTTTTAATTATCCTGTACTGTGTTATACCGGCTAAATTGTTTTTGGTTAATAATGGCGGTGTAAGTCTCAGCTTTTCAAGAATTATCGACAAAGGATAACTAAAAATTGACATTTTATAGATTTTTTTTACAGAAGGAAGCGTTTCGTTGACCTTGTCATAAATTTTTATATTTTTAAATCCAGCCTCTTCAAGAGATTTTTTAAAGTCTGATTCAAAGGTAAGATTGGAGAGTGCCATGCCCTCTAAAAATGCATCTAAGTCTTTTTGCTCGTGTTCATTCTTCGGACTTCGCAAAAGAAACCCGTCATCAACAATAAGTCGTCCGCCACTTTTGAGTACACGATATGCTTCTTTGATAAAGTCCTTTTTATCCTCGGCATGGCACACGCTTTCAATCGCCCAAACTATGCTATAGGAACTATCGTTAAATTGTGTATTTAAAAAATCTCTTTGATAAAAATTTACGAGAAGGTTAACTTTATATTTGGTAGATAAATTTTTGGCTTCCTCTAACTGATTTTCACTGATAGTTATACCATCAACTCGAACGTTGTAGTTTTGCGCTAGCCAAATCGCGCTACCGCCGATTCCGCAACCCGCGTCTAAAACAGTATCATATGATTTTATCTTAACCGTGTCAGCCAAAAATTTATTTACATTCAATAAAGCTTCCTGGTGGTTTTTAACCCCATCGCTCCAAAAGCCATAATGAATGGCGTTGCTCTTGCCGTGATAAAAAAATCTATAAAATGGCAGGGTGTAATCGTAATATTTTGTTATTGTATCTGAACCCATTAAATTTTAAATTGAAAATAAATTTCGTACAACGTATGCCGATGAAGCGAAGTTTTGCAGATTCCTTTTTAATATTTATATTCATCTGCAAAATTTGGGTCGGAAGAAATTTATACTCATTATTATATTTCTCTGAAGCGAAGCGTAAGAGAAAGTGTTAGATAAAGGTAAATTTCTGGAGCCGCTTATCGCGCTGTTGTGCGATGTATAAATTAACATTCAAATAACTTTTTGTAATTATTTTTTTACGCATCTGTTATTTTCGCACAAACACTTGCTAGGATCTGGTTCGCATTTAAATTTTTGACTAAGATTTTGACGCCACCAATCGTAATTAACACAACCATCATCTAGGTATTCACAGTATGAGCCATCAACACAGTCAGTAAAAGTTTCACAGGCATATTTGATGTCATCTGACGAAGTGTTATTTTGTGGTTTATTAGCGCAACCCGATAAAACTACAAGTAAAAAAATAATTACAAAAAATTTAATAAATTTCATACATTTTATTTGAATGTTAATTTTTATTTCGTAACGTTAGTGATAACCGAAGTTCGTTTGACCGAAGGGAAAACGAATTTGGGAAAATGCCGAGCCGAGGCATTTTCTGGTTATCACTTGTTGTACGACCCGAGCGTAACGTAGTGAAGCGAGAGCGCAGCGTGGTTTAAGTATTGCTCAGATTTATGTTTTGGTTGATATTATTTAAAATATTTTTTAATTCAATAAAATCTTCAATTTTTTCAAGATAATTAATGGTGTATATAGCACATATATTACTTTTTCTGTGATACGCTAAATTTTTTATGTTTGCATTTCTAATTATATTTGTTAGTTTTTCGTTAATTATTTTTTTTACTACCGAAGGATTATTCGAAAATATGATATAATCCTTAAAAAAATTTTCATTCTGAACAAAAGTTATTTCTTGCAAATTCTGAACAAAAGCATAATATTTTCTCATAAAATTTCCAAATAAATATTTTTTTGGCACTATAAGCAATTCAAAATCATCTAATTTATCATACTCAAATAGGCATAACGAAAAAGAGGGAGATTGATATCCAGAATATGGTTTTGGCAAAGAAGTGTCTGCAATAAAAAAGTAAGTGTTTATATCCCCATCTTTTTTATACGCAAAAACATTAATCGGTTGAATTAATTCAGAATTTTTACTAAATAGATATACTAATTTTTCTCTTAATTCAATGGTATCTGTTTCTGAATAATTCATAATAGCTACTTTAGCCAGATAGCTAAAAAAATTTTTATCTTGACTAAGCGTCCTCACTATTCCAGTCTTTTTCATTAAGTAAATGATTAGAATGAAAAAAAGTAAAGCCCCAATAATAAAAGATACATTAATTAAGATGCTCATATAATATATATTTTATTTGTGATATAAAAACTTTTTTTGTTAATAAGATAGTTAGCATTTCTGTAATAAATCTGAGTAATATTTCGTTACAACGTTACGAGTATCCGAAGTTCTTTGGAGCGAAGCGGAAAAGAATTTGGGTGGAGGCTTTTGGAAAAGCCGTAACCGGATAATCGTTGTTAGCTGATGTATATGTTTTTCTTTGATTTGCGAATGCAAATCACTCTTAAATTAATTAGTTTTTGTTTTTATGTTTTTAATTATCCAAAAATATTTCCATTAATGGTTTCAATGTCTTGTATCCATTTTCTACAACCAATAAATCGCGAGCGTCTTGGGGGTCTTTACCTCCGTGAAAAAGATTATTTCTTATAGAATACCAAAATTCAATCATATTTTCCCAATCATCTAGTCCGTGTATTACTCCAGATATTTTTTGATTATCATCATTGGTTTTTGAATTAACTTGGTTGTAAGAACAGTTCCACCATTTAATTTCTTCAATGCCTTCTCCGGTTCTACTAACGTTGCCAAGCCTTACTCTGTTTAATTCTTGTATGATTTTATTCCAAGCTTCTGAAATTGTTGAATTTTCTCGAAGTTTTTTAAAATAACTGTTTTTAATATCATTATCTCTTTTTAATTTTTGAATAGCTTCACGATCCTGTCTGGTGTTGGTAAACTTTTTCTTTTTCAAAAAGGCAATAAAAGCTAAATATTCAAAAATAAATTTTGAAAAATAATCGTTATCAGATGCTTTCGCGTGCCAATTTGTTATAAGATTATCAATATCCATGTTAATAAAAACAAAAACTAATTAATTTAAGAGTTAGGGCGATAGCCCTAAAAGAAAAACATATATTTCAGCTAACGTGCGCGGCTGTGCGAAGTTTTTTCTTTTTCTCCGGAGCGGAGCGCAGGAGAGAAAGAAAAAATTTGGGCGCGAGCCGTACAGCCGTTGTTACCTGAAGTTCGCGGAGCGATTCTTCGCACAGGCGCGCACGTTACCCAAAATGAGCGGAGCGAATTTTGGGTAACATCTAGTATATCTGAATTTTTTGGCTCTCTTCATTATTATATTTTATAAAGAAAAGAGAGACAAAAATTTGGGAGAGACCCGAGCCGAGGGCCGAACCAGATATATATTGTTGTACGACCCGACGAATAGCTACATTATTATCATTAATTAAGAAAAGCTATGAGGAGAGCGCAGCGTGGCTTGAGTATTTACAAATAAACACTTTATTTTAGTTTTAAAATGCGACAGAATATTTTTTGATCGGGAATGTTTTTGAACACGGGACTATAAAAATACAAATCCTGGTATTTTCCAATATACAATTTACCGTCCTTAACGATCAGTGTTAGTGACACGTTTCCGACTAACTTACCGCGAATGTGTTCGAAAAAATTATAACGGAAGGGCGTTCCCGGCTCATCGTGCTGTTTCCATCTATTTGCAGGTGCTGTGTCATCTAAAAAAGTTCCTAAATCTTCAAGTAGCCCGTCTTCCCAGCCAACTTGGATTAAAGAGCTTACTTCATGCGGCACCCAACAAACAAGATTTGCATCAATAAGCCCTTCATCCTTAATTAGATTTTCGAACACATCTTTGACAGACGTGAACTGTTTGGAGAGTTTTAAATTGATTTCTTTGTCTATATACTCCATAAAATAAAGTGTTTATTTGTAAATATTTCGTACAACGCTAGTGATAACCGAAGTTCATTTGACCGAAGGGAAAATGAATTTGGAAAAATGCCGAGCCGAGGCATTTTCCGGTTATCACTTGTTATACGCCCTGAGTTAATTCTTCATTATTAAAATTTATAAAGAAAAGAATTGGCTCAAGCGCAGCGGGGTCGGAGCGATAGCGGAGAAGTAATAAAAAGCCTCCTCCGCTATCTTAATTATTTTGGTAGTTATTTTTCGAGCGATTCCAATTGGTCAATAATTTTGATGGCTTCGTCTTTCAGGGAGTGATCAAAATCATTGTGTGGTTCGAAGGCTGTAATACCTTGCCTGCATTCAAAAAGTATCTTTTTTATTAAGCCAATCATAGACACATTGATATCGTCGGGCATTTCTTGAAGAATTATGGCGGCAGTTTCAGCTCGCGTTCTAGCTTGAATACTTTTAAAATCGTTTTCAAGCTCAAGAACTCCGCTTAATTGACAAATTATGCCATAAAATTTCTTGGCGCCAGATTTTAGCTCGATTTTTTCCATGTTACCCCCTTTGTTTATATTTTGTGATTGCTCGATTTTCATAAATTTAAATGTGCTATATACAATATAAATTACCAAAATTATTAATAAATTAAAAGAGGCTTTTTATTATTGCGTATAACGTTAGTGATAACCGAAGTTCGTTTGACTGAAAGGAAAACGAATTTGGGAAAATGCCGAGCCGAGGCATTTTCCGGTTATCACTTGTTAGGCGAGGGTTGTTGTAGCGGAGCGGAAGCAAAGCGCAGCGCCCCTCCTGAGTTGTGCTGATTTTTACTACTGGTTTATAAATTTAAATGAATTAATTATTTTTATGTCTATGTCGGTCAATTCAGATTTTGATTGTCTATTATTAAATCCAATCTGATAAAGATGTTTATTGTTTTCGACCATAATAACATAGCCAGTCCTGCTTCCAGTCATAATCATTTCCCAAGCATCGTTTCCGGCAAATGTAATTTGATTGACGTTGGAAATATAGCTATTGGGGTTGCTGGTATCTTTTAGCCAATCAATGTATGTCGGATAGCCGGCAAAATTATCACCGCTTTCATAATAGGCAATCGTGATATCATCCATATATTGTTCGCCCTCTTTTTTGTTAATTTTCTTTTGCTCGTTTTTGGGGCTATTAATAGTGACATATAATTTTCCCAAAGAGCCAGCAATCCAGTCTTTCGGATGTTGAAGCGCGTAATCGTTTAATGAGCTAATAAAATCAACCCATTCACCAGTTTGTTTTTTACTAGTTTGTTGTGTCTGACTATTTACAGGGGTTTTAGTTTCTGTGGTTTTTTGTGTGCACCCCGAAAATATTACTATAAAAATAGACAAAAAAATAATTAATGTTAGTTTCTTCATATGTTTTTTATTAGATAAATGTGAATTAAAGAATAAAAATCAGCACAATTTCGCCTAACGTGCGCGACACTAGTGCGTGCGCGGCTGTGCGAAGTTTTTTCTTTTTCTCCGGAGCGGAGCGCAGGAGAGAAAGAAAAAATTTGGGCACGAGCCGTACAGCCGTTGTTACCTGAAGTTCGCGGAGCGATTCTTCGCACAGGCGCGCACGTTACCCAAAATGAGCGGAGCGAATTTTGGGTAACGGGTTGTATATGAACCTGTTGTATTTTTTTTAAAAATTAGTTAAAATTATTTTATAAACTTTAAATCATAAATAACTTATGAATCAAAGTAATTATTTTCCCAGCCAGGATCCTGTCTTAAAACTTAAACAGGAGATGAAATTGCGTAATTTTAGTCCACAAACTATTAAAAGTTATATTTATTATATCACGGACTTATTGAAAAAAGCAAAAAAATCGAATTGAGCCATCTATTTTCTAACTTTGCTACTATCGGTTGAGTCATATAAAATCTAACTCAAATTAATTAATAATTTGGGTTAAATA
>MFGN01000015.1 GCA_001780285.1 Candidatus Falkowbacteria bacterium RIFOXYD12_FULL_34_57
ATTCTGCCAAAACCATTGCAATATTTATATTTAAACCCCATTTGCATACTTATTGTCCTGCTTCGCAGTCCAATATGTATCTGAACTTATACAGACGGCAGATCTTTTGTAGATCTGCCGTTTTTTTGAATTTTTTACTGATAGAGAAAAACCTCTATCTCAGCCGGGTGTGAACCGGTATATTCCCGAAATCCCAACACACCTCCTTCCTGTAACGTTTTGCCCCACTCTGTAGTGAAAATATCTCCAGTTTTTCCGCTTCCGGTTATTTTAGCAACCTTACCGCTTTTCACTTTTACCAAAACTCTCTCTCCTGGGGCAAAAGAATGTGTTGTAGATTTCAATTGCCCGGGATTCATGGTTATGTATTGAATAAGGACGGGTTTAAATTTATGCTGACCACCGCCGCCGTCAAAATTAAAGTACGGTAATCTCACCTTCCATCTCATCTTATCCCGAATCGCACTTTTCACGCTCTCAGGAGAATTAATGGTCAGATGAGTAAGGATATTGCCGGTAGTATCACAGCGATATTCCTTGCCATCAGGCGGCTCATTAAAACTCAAGCGGTAAACGATTAAGTCATTATTTAGAGCTGCCGACTCATACCAAACATCAGATACACCATAATGAAACAGCTTCGGCGACCGAAGTGATACCCCCCAGGAAATAGTTGTCAGAACAATAGCGCCGATAGTTATAAATGTAATAGCCTTTTTAGCGCCATAGATATCCGGATAATACTGCTGGGTTGGAAAATATAGGGCGCAGGTAACTATCGGAAATAAACCGGACAAAAGCATTCTCAAAAATTCTACCGTGAATGTATTAAAATACATCCTTAAGATAAACGGCAGACACCAAAAACAGATATATCCCCATAAGCCATAGAGTCCCAGAGCAAGCAATGCCCCCGAGAACTTCTGCAGACTAACCAGAGGATGATCCTTGGAAATCTCTACCTTTTTATCTCCGGCACTATTTTTCATTTTAATCAATGACATGGATGATGTTGCATTCACAGCAAACCACCATCCTGCCCACACTACAAATCCGATAAATATCGGGATATTCAGCCATGGAAAAGATTTAAAATTCATCCAACCGGTAATCCAATCCGGCCAAGGTATTTGCGGAAAAAATTTAACCGCCAAAGTAATGACAAAAAGCACGATTACCGCATTCCTGACCCACGCTCCGATTCTTTGCATTATATTATTATTCATATTCTTATCCTTTATCTTTTAAATATTTTTTTGCAAAAGCATTGGCAAAAACAACTGCCGCCGACTTCCAGGTACCGCCCTCAAAGCCCTCTTTTACTTTTTTGGCTTTGAGGCCCTCCATCTCCGCTTCCGCTTTACCAACAACCTTAATCGCTGCCGCCTTGCTCTCAACTGCTTCATCAATGTTAAAAATTTCAAACTGAGAAACTAGGGCGCCAACCCGGTGAAGATATTTATTAATATCTTCGCTGGCAGCTTTTTGAAATTCATCTTGTGAACTGTTAACTTTTAAAAATTTTTGTTTTCCGGTTAATGTCCTAAAAGCTGACATAGCAGACAGCGCCGCTTTCTTTTCTAGTGGTGGTAATTTTGACCAATTTTCATCATTTGTAATTTTTGCTTCTTCAACGCTGATCGGATCAGGAACATTGTTAATCCTTTGAAACTTCATACCGTCAAATATTCGTATAGACAGTAACACTTCAGCATTAATCGGAGTACCGGTTTTGGTAAACATAGTCGGGCATTTTATGGTTATCAGCCTCTCTCTGGTATCTATTTTTTCCACCCAAATAAAGGGCTTCAATACAAAATACCATCCGGGACCGATTTGTCCGCAGGGAATGCCGAATATATAAACCACCAATATGTACGGATAATCTACACTTATGGACCCGGATATAATATGAGCAATGAAACCGGCTAAAAAAAGAAATCCCAGCCAATTATTACTCCACATATTAATCATCATCCATAGGGCCGCTAAAATACACGGAATACAAATCCAATTGAAATTAAACGCCATCTTCGGAGGTTCAATGGTATCCAAATCATCACATTCATAATCAGACAAAAAAGCTATTGCCCGATCGTTGTGATTTCTAAAAAATTTATTGACTACCCAGTATCCTGCCAGATAAATCAACAAACAAACAACGGGTAAATAGTTCATGTTCCAATATCCTTTCAAAAAAGTTTCATTCAACATTATCAACACACCCCAAACCATCAACAAAAAAGGAACTCCCACAACCGCCGCCAACACCCAAAACAAAGGTTTCTTTTTCATTTCATCCCATGGCGCGGAAATAAAATCAGCAAGCCAATCCTTTAACCATACAAATAAAGCTTTCATGTTTTTTCTCCCTATATTTTTTATATTTATTTAGTTTTCAAAGTTCCAAATCCCCAATACTTTTATTAAAGATTACTAAAATTATAACATAAAAATAACAAAAAGTCAATGGTAAACAAACCATTGACTAATATTAGCTATTTTATATAAAAAATATCCTATTACTTCTTCATCGCTTTTTTATACAATTTCACATATTCTTTTGCCGACTTTTTCCAAGAAAAATCCCTTTTCATGCCCGCAACCTGCATCTTGCGCCATTTTCCAGGATGATTACAAAAAATATCAATCGCTTCTTGCAAGCTATCAAACAACTCCTGCTTTGATATATCCTTAAAAACAAAACCTACTTTACTGTCTACCGTATCAGCTAAACCTCCGGTAGCGCGCACCACCGGCACGCTGCCATAGCGCATGGCAATCATCTGCCCGAGACCGCAAGGCTCAAACCTGGAAGGCATGAGAAACATATCTGATCCGGCATAAATCTGCTGCGCCAACTCCAGATCAAACTTGATCTGCGCGCTGAATTTCCTGGGAAATTTTTTATTCAACCCCTTCAAATGTTCTTCATATTCATGTTTCCCTGTTCCCAAAAAAACGAATTGGCAGTCAAGATCACTCAATTTTTCCGTAATCAGCTCCAGCCCCTTCTGCCATACCAGGCGCGAAACAAGTCCAACTAACGGCCTATCCTTGTCTTGCGGCAATCCTAGTTTTTTTTGCAGAATCAATTTATTTTTATATTTTTGTCCGAGAGAATTAATGGAATAATTCTTAAAAATAAATTTATCTTTAGCCGGATCAAAAAAATCAACATCAATTCCGTTTAATACACCATAAAGATCTTTCTTTCTTTTTCTAACCTCCTTGTCCAAACCAGCGCCATAGGTGCTGGTCATAATCTCTTGAACATATTTTTCACTAACCGTATTCACGATATCTGCGTTCAATATGCCCTGCATCATATAGTTAATATCTCCGTTTTTAGCATCCTCCGACAAGGTCTTTAATGAATTAACATGCAGGTTACCGGTGCTCAGAACTTCTATTTCCGACACCCCCTGATAATTTAGATTATGGATAGTAAAAACTGTTTTTATTCCCCGTAAAAATTCAAAATCAGTATTCTTTAAAATATCAGGAATCATGGCTGTGTGCGAATCCTGGCAATGTACTACATCCGGATTAAAACCAATAATCGGCAATATATAAAGAGAGGCGAAAGAAAAAAATAAAAATCTCTCGGAATTATCCCCGCGCGCATAAACAGTATTAAACTTAAAATATTCCGGCGCATCAATAAAATAAATCGGTACGCGCGTCCCGGGCAAAAAAGATTCCCAAATATCCACCTTAATCAGACATCTGCCGGATGGAACCTCTAAATTCTCATAAATCTTTTTTAGTTTATATTTCTCCCTGTCTATAAGTCCGTACAAAGGCATGATCAAGCGAATATCACAATTTAATTTTTTAAGCGCCGGCGGCAGGCTACCGGCCACATCGCCAAGGCCTCCCACCTTGGCAAAGGGGGCAACTTCCGCTGACGGCATCCATATTTTAATTTTTTTAATTTTTATCCTTGACATATTATTATTTTTATATTAAAGTAATTTAATATTAATAAACTAAAATCAGGGGGGTATAGCTTGAGCAACACGCTAATAAAGATTCAAACAAGAACAAATAAAAAAACAGGAAAAACATTTAAACTAGGAAAAATTTTAGACCTAGAAACCGAAGAAGTCTTATACACCGCCGAAGGGCCGACTCATGCCCATGTCAAAAGGGAATTAAGAAAATCAAATCTAATACCTACAAATGTTATAATCTCTAAAAAAGAAACGATATTTACCAAAAAAAACTAAAACAATACAAACACTATTTGCTAAAAATAGTGTTATTTTTTTTCTCCAATCCATTTTAAAATATCCAGCGGCAGAGAATCATCCGGCAACTCTCTGGTATTCACTATCAAATATGGCAGTTTACTCTTTTTCACTTCTTTTTTATATTCATTCTGCTGCCCCATGTACCATTCAGGACTCTTCACAATATTCTTATAGTGGGGATATAAACTTAGTCTATCTTGTATTCTTTTTTCTATTAATTTTTTATCTTCCGGAAAAGTAACCAAAATATGCTTAAAATCCAAATCCTGAAGCTTCTTTTCCACTCCCTTATGAAAAATTTCCTGATTATTATGAAGCCGATGATAAATCTTGTCGGAAATGTTGAATTTTTCCACCATAATGTTATTATCCCGCAAGCTATGAAAAATATGCAAATATCCATCAATCACTCCGGCGCTGTTTCTGGTGCCGAAAACGCCATTATCGGCATTAAACCAATGACAGCCATCCAAGACATAACTGGACTTATTATGTTTCGGCTCTAAATGATTATAAATCCGAGACATGAGCCAACTTTTTCCGGCCAGCTCAGCTCCTTCAAAAATCAAATGATGCAGATATTTGGTTAAAAGTTAAAAGTCGAAAGTCGAAAGTTAACTTTTAAATTAAAAATTATATAAATGAAAAAAATACAAGGATAAAAGGATATAAGATACAAACAAATCAGAAGATACAAATTAGAAACTATTTGATTTTTTTAATTTTTAATTTAAAATTTGTTTGTTACTTGTGTCCTTATTAAAATATTCTTAAATCTTAAATCGTAAATCTATATATCTACTTCTCCCTTTAAATAATGATAAGCAAGTAAAAATGTTCCGGCGTTCCAAGATTGCTTATCCATACCCATCGGCTTTCCGCTTTTACCATGAAACCATTCGTTAAAGCCCCAATCATTCACTTTGTTCACTTTTGCTAAATTAACAAATTCTTCCTGCGCCAAGTCTTTTTTTCCCGCTTTAGCAAGGGCCATTACCCAAAAGGCGCCCACATAAGGCCAGATACCGCCGTTATGATAATGCCAAGGTTTATTTTCTTCCTCCATATAATCTTGCCACTCTTCATCTTTTTCTTTTATCGGTGGAAACAGAACCTGTACCGGAAATTTTTTATTTACGCCGTTATTGCGCATATATCTGATAATTGCCTGGCTGCGCGCCTGATTAGCCACGCCGAACAAAATAGCGAGTAAGTTGCCATACACATCGCAATGACTACCGGCATATTTGTGCCCGACATAATGAAGATAATACGGCATATTCTCCGTTTGTTCCTGAATAATTCGTAATTCTTTCAATCTATGAATCTCACGCAAAATATATTTTGACCTGTTTAGATCGGCGGTATGCGGCAAAAATAAATTATTAAGTCCGTCTAATACCAGCTCTCGTTTCCGGGAATAACCATAAAGAGACAAAACCATTGACCATAAAACATTGGTATATAAAACTCGCCCGTTGTCCGGCATATTATCAGCCCAACCGCTAGCCTCTCCCTGCTCCAGCATCCCGCAATCATTTTGATCCTGAAAACTCAGCCAACGCAAAGCCTTTTTTATCTTGATTTCATATTTTTCATAAAGAGTGCTGTCAAGAGAATATTTATTATAAAAATCTAAAGCAATCAGCCACCAAAGAGTTGAATCTATACTCCCCAGATACCAAAAAATATTTTTTCCTATTGCGGGCTGGGTGGAAAAAGGAATTTGTCCTTTTGAAGTTTGATGGGTTCCCAGTGTCTCCAGGCTGTCCTTGGCAATTCTTAAAAGTTTTTTATTTCGGCTTGCAATCATTCCCAGGGAGCAAATACAAGCATCGCGGCCAAAAATATAATCATAACGCTTATCTATTGCCCTCTTAGAATCCGCACATGCCTTGATGCCGTACTGATTAGAATTAGCAATTAATAGCTCAATAGATTTTTGATAACATTTTTTTATTAAATTTTGTTTAGTATCAAACATTAAATATAAACTTTATAATATTAAAATGCTAGCATGTTAACATAAATTATATTCCTATAATTTTTTTAACTCCTATTAAATATTCTGAGTCAATTTTAAAATAATCCCATGATTTTTGAATAGGATACCTGCCGCCCTCAAATCGATGAAAATCCGATCCGCCGGTTTCTATCCAATTAAGTTCTCGAGCTAAAATCTGTATGTGCATTATTGCCCCCAGGGAATGATGGGGAGACAAAACTTCTACGCCGTCTATACCCATTTTCTTTAATTCTATCCAAGCATCACGGTCTATGAATCCTTTTTTGGCTGGATGATTAAGTATTAAGACTCCTCCTATTTTTTTCTTTAATTTAACTATTCGCTCAATGCTGATGTAGCTCTCTCTGAGTTTATTAAGTTTCTCATTATGAAAATATTCATGAATAACATCTCCCTCCCTTGGATGATGCATCTCTAATTCTTTCTTAATTTTTTTTAAATTATGCGGAACAGCCATAATATCGTCAACAACATGGTTTATAGGAACATAGTGCGTGTACTGATCTAGAACTTTATTAATTTTTATTTTAAACCCCAAATCAACCAGTTTTTCTAAAGACCACCTTATTCTTCTTCTTCTTCGTATTTGACTTTCACGAAGCATGTCATGCAGGCAAGGATTAAACTCATTAATGTTGTACCAAACCAAATTAATCCTTCGATTGCCAAATTTTGCATAAAGCTCTACACCAACAATTGGTTTGATGCCATATTTTTTACACGCTATTTTAAACTCATTCACTCCGCCAACAGTATTGTGGTCGGTAATAGCAGCAACCCTTACTCCTTTTTTATTCATAAACTGAACAAGTTCGGTAGGAGTTAGATAACCATCGGAATATGTAGAGTGAAGCTGTAAATCAATTCTCATAAAATTTAAATATTAAAATCATTAAATATTTTTTCAATAAGTGGTTTGGCTCTTTCCGGCTCTTCTATATCTTTTATTAAAAAATAAGTAATAGTGCGCATCATAGTCCAATAATAATAGTTGTTAATACGCTCCTTAACTGCATCATCCATTTTTATATCAGGAACTAATTTAAAATACTTGTCTAAAAATATTTTTTTTATTTTCTCCGTAAACTCTGTGTCACCTATTTTTCGATTAGACATATACTCTAGTTGCTGCAGAAATGCTCCCAAATCGCGAGTAAAGTCGGATAAACAAAGATCTGTAAAATCAATAACGGCTATTTTTGTTTTACCCACCTTGATAATATTTTCAGGGTGAGCATCTCCATGAACAAGCCAGCGTTTATCCGTAGAGTTTAAAAAATTATTTTCCTTTCCAATTAACCTATTATATATTTTCTCATAAGCGTTAAAATATTCCGAGTGATCCCTTTTAATTCTGTGTAAAATATGTTTCACCCCGGGAAAAACTGTTTCTATTCTGCTGTTTTCTTTGTTAAAATTTCTAGCCGAAGATATTGGTGTTTTATGAAGTTTTGCAAACCAAGCAGCGGCTTTTTGAGTCATGACTTCAACTGCCTCCCTGTCGCCTTCGCGAATATAGTAATATAAATTATTCCCCTCTACTCCTCGATAAAAAGTTCCTGAAAAATAATCAGAATAAAATAGTGGGTGTGGTATAGTTAAATATCCTCCGCCAAAACCACTTTCCCATAAAAATTTCAAACTATCATATACATTTTTACGCGGTTCGTCGCTATGTGCCGAACAAAAAATAGGCAACTGTTTTATTTTTCCATCATTTGTAATAAAATCGGTTTTAAATTCAACCACCACATGATAGGTGTTTTCCCAGATGTTTTTTTTATATGCATAGATATTTATTTTTTTTATACCCGCAAAATCAGGATAAAGCGGCAATACCTCTTTTTCAAATAAATTTTTGACATAATTTTCATCAAAAAGTTGTAAAATCTTATTCATAATAATTAATTCAGGTAACAAGTATCAAGAAACATGTAACATTTTTAAAAATAAAAAACTATTTAATGCTACCTGCTATCTGCTATGTATTGTTTATATTATGTTTTTTTCCAATAATAAACCCAATGTTTTTGCCAAACCATTTTTTCTATTTCTACATATAATTTTTCAGCTTTAATTTTAGCATCTCTGGTATTTTCACCATCAAGCGTTCTAACTGCGCGTATTAATTCGTTTATACCCCTTTCAATCTCATCCGGACTCCAAGAAAGTGAACTAAAGGACCTGAAATCCCTGGCGCTTGCCCACCAAAAAGTACAACTAGCCATTCCGCGAACCAGGTGCCAGCGCGCCCACCAGTAATTCAAATCTTTTTCATTTTCCTCAATGGTTTCATAAGCTAAACCTAATAATTTCCAAATTTTCTTATGGATGGTGTTTGTTTTTTCTTGCCACAGGTTAAATGGCTGCCCTTGGGAAAATTCTTTTTCGGTGGTTTCCCAGCTATGCGGCGCTGGACTGATATCTAAAAACTCTTTTTGACTGTCTATAAACTCAGAAACGGTCATTGTTTTTAATTTTGAATTCTTTAATAATTTTTCAAATTCGGCAGTATGATCAATGTATCTGAGTCCATAAAGCTCTCCATCGGTAGCGGAGATAATCTTTTCTTCTTCCCCCTTGATATTAATTAATTTGTTGATTGCATTGGGAACATACTCTTTGGAAACAGCTCGGGAACGAAGCACTATTTTTATTCCGCTATTTCTATCTTTATAAACTTTTTCCGTATCCGCTTCCGCCAATTTTCCATTCCAAGCCATCTCATCCAGAATCAGCCACTCATATCCGGCTTTTTTTACAATTTTGGAAATATTATGACTATAAGCCATCTCCGGCAAGAAAAAACCACGCGGTTTAAAATTTTTTCCAAAATGCTTTTTTAACAATTCTTCATTTTCTTGAATTTGCCTATAAACCTCTTTCTTCGGAATTAGAGGAAGCAGCGGGTGATAACAAGCGGTTCCGGTTAAATCAATTTTTCCTTCTTCTATTAATTTTCCAATTCTGGAAATTAAATCCTGATACCCAAGTTCTTCCCAACGAATAAGCAAGCTGCCATTAATATTTACGGTAAATTTGATATCTGCATGCTCCTCCAGTGCCCTAATAATCCGCAAGTAGCTTTTTTCTGTTGCCTCTTTTATAATGCTAGCATCAACATTAACCGGTTGATAAAAATGTAAAAAATTAATCCAAATCATATTATTGTTAAATATTTAAATCCCAAACGAACACCTGAGACTAAAAGGCATAATTATTTATTTTTTACTGATTCGTTTTCTTTGGTCTGCCTCGGGCGAAGGTCGGACACCCTTAAAGCTTTTTTGTAAAGCGTTACATATTTTTTAGCGGGAATTTCCCAACTATTAGATTCCTGCATCGCACGCAGAATCATATTTTTCCACACATCTTTATAGTGAAAATTTTCCAGAGCGCGAACTATTGCCCGATACATAGAAAATTTATTAAATTTTTCAAAAACAAATCCCGTACCATCACAAGTTGTCGGATCAAAATCAATAACTGTATCATGAAGCCCCCCAACCCTCCTAACAATAGGAATACAGCCATAGCGCATAGCTTTTAATTGATTAATGCCGCATGGTTCATAATGAGATGGTAATAAAAAAAAGTCAGCTCCGGCATAAAGCAGTGTTTCGTATTGAGCATTGCCGGTAAACGGTATCCAAATAAATTTTTTGGGGTACTTTCTGGATATTCTTTTTAATTCTTTTATATAATTTTTATCTCCATCACCAAGCATTATAAGCTGCATATCTAAATTCATTAACTCTTCAGCAATCTCCGAGACCAGAGCAAGCCCCTTTTGAAAAGTAATACGGGAGGTAGTACAAACAAGTGGAATATCAGGATTAACCGGCAAACAAAACTTTTTCTGTACATACTCCTTGTTTAATTTTTTTCTATGAATTTTTTTACAATTATAGTTTCTAAAAAGTCCCGGATCATTGTTGGGGTTAAAAGATTTATAATCAATGCCGTTAACAATGCCAAAAAGACGATCCTTTCTGTTTCTTAAAATTTGATGCAGATCTTGTCCAAATTGACGGGTCATCAACTCATCCCTGTATTTCTCGCTGACCGCGCTGATTACATCAGCCGAGAGAATGGCTCTTTTTGCAAAATTTATATTTTCTAAATCCGGGTTTGAAAAATGCGGCAATCTTTTATGTCCGTAGTCTTTATTTTTAAGCGGAACCTCCCACCAATTTTTCCCTAATTGAAATATTAAATTATGAATAGTAAAAATAGTTTTAGCTTTACTCAGGGTTTTAGAATATCGAAACTTGGTTTTCAAATAAAAGGGAATTAGTCCTGTCTGCCAATCATGACAATGAACGATATCGGCATTAAATTTCAAAAGTGAAATTAATTTGAGCGCCGCCACATCAAAAATCATCCATCTTTTATTTTCACAACTGGAGCCATAAAGAGTTTTTCTTTTGGAAAAATATTTTGGACATTCCATAAAATACACAGAAAGTCCCTCCATCATATATCCCTGCCAATAATTCACCCTAACAACATCTTCAGAATTAATATACAAATCCACATTCTCATAAATAAGTTTTAAATCATATTTTTTCTTATCAATTATTTTTCCGTATAACGGAGTAATAGCTATAACATCGTGCCCCAATCTTTTAATAGCCTTGGGCAAGCTTCGAGCCACATCTGCCAAACCACCACTTTTTGAAAATGGATCAATCTCACTGACAATAGAAACGATTTTTAATACTTTAGACATAAAAATTTATTCTTTCTATTTGTCACCCTGAACTTGATTCAAAATGACACAAAATTATATTTTATTATTTATTGCGCAGATTGCAACAGCCAAAGCGTCGGCCGCATCATCCGGTTTTGGTATTTTATTTAAATTTAAAATTAATTTTACCATTTTTTGTACTTGCAATTTACTGGCTTTGCCATAAGCCGATACCGCCTGTTTAACCTGCAGGGGCGTAAACTCAACAATCGGAATGTTATTTTGTCTGCATGTTAAAAGAACTACTCCGCGGGCCTGTCCTACAATCAAAGCGGTTTTCGCATTATTACAAAAAAATAATTGTTCCACCCCCACTCTCTTCGGTTTATATTTTAATATTATTATTTTTAATCTTTTGTGGATTATATCCAATCTGTCAGGCAAAGAAAGATTAGCTTTTGTTACAATAGAACCATAATCCAAACAAATCATTTTTCCTTTATTTTCCTTTATAACTCCGAATCCGGTATCAGCAATGCCCGGATCAATACCCAAAATAATACTCATACAAATAACTTTATAAACAATGCTTTAATTCTCTAATTTTTAAAAATTATGATTTAAAATTTATTTAAAAATTAAAAATTTTATCGAACATTTGTATAATAATCAGCCACATCCTCGCAATCATCAAGGGCTTCCATAAAATTTGCCAATCTTTCACCGGCTTCATCATCTAAATCCTGTTTTTCTTTGGCTGTATACTCCATTTCTGCAGACTCTATTTTAATATGCTTATCTTCTAACACTTTATTTATAGACTGCAGGTTGTCCAATCCAGTATAAATAACTATTTCCTCATCTCCAACCTCAATGTCATCGGCGCCCAGATCAATCATTTCTAATTCAAATTCATCCATATCCATACTCCCCATAACAGCTTTCTCTATGCGGATCACGCCCTTTTGTTCAAAATTCCACATAACAGCCCCCAAAGAACCGCCTGCCTTGGTAAATAAATGGCGCACGCTGGCAGCGCTGCGGTTTCTGTTATCAGTCAAACATTTAACTATAAATTGTGAATTTTCTGGACCGATTCCCTCATAAATCAACTCTTCAATTTGCTCAGACTCAATCTCTCCTGTACCTTTTTTAATCGCCCTTTCAATATTATCTTTAGGCATATTAGCTTGTTTGGCCCTTTCTACCGCCATGCGCAAATTAAAATTAGTATCCAGATCTCCTCCTTTTTCCCGCGCGGCTATAGTGACTATTTTAGCTAATTTTGTAAAAATAGCTCCTCTTTTAGCATCTTGAGCCCCTTTCCTCCTTTTAGTTGTGGCCCATTTACTGTGTCCTGACATAATATTATCACTTCGCGAGCCCCACTTGCGAATGGGACACATGCGAATAAAAATTATTTTTAAAAAAACAGGCTTAAAGCCTGATTGATTATGATATAATAATACCACAAAAATAAACAAAAATCAATAGAAATATTCAAGATATTAATAAAAAATTCGTTTTGTCACTTTTTGGATATCATCCTCTGTTATTTTTCCTCTTTTAATTTCTAAAGCGCGAAGCTCATTAATTGCCTTGCTAATTTGAGGTCCTGGTTTATAACCCATTTTTATTAAATCCTTACCGGAAATCTTTAACTTTTTTTGTGATTTAAATAATTTTTCAATACGATTAAATATTTTTTCGCCTATCTCTTGTCCCTTCTTATCCAATCTTCCGATATTTAACTTTATTAATCTCACCAAATTCTTTCCAAATTTTTCATCTTGAATGAATACTTTTTCTAATTCCACATCGTTAATCTTGTTAATTTCTTTAAAAAACCAATCAGCGCGATATATCAAACGAACTAAATCTTTAGTTAATCCTTTAGAAAAATTAAACCTTCTGGATATTAACTGAATATCGCTAATATCCAATTTGCCTAAATCATAGAAAAGACCAGCGAGTTTTAGTTCAAAATCAGCATCTTGCGATAAGCTTGCAAATTTTTTCTGCAGCGCCCTTAAATCCTCCTGTCCCAAGTCCTCTATTTCCGGCAATAAAACTTTTAACATTCCTGTATCTTTCAATATTTCCAAAAATTTAATCGGATCAGCCCTTAGAGCCTTTTTTGCCTCATTTTCAATATCATTTCTGGAGGTGGCGGTTTGCGGTTTATTCTTATCCTCATCCCAGACAGTCTGAAGAAATATAGGCATATTCTGTCCTGCCTTAATTTTAAATAAATCTCTTATTTGTTGTTCATATACCAATGCTTCTTTTAATTGTTTTGAATCCGTAAATATGTCATACGCGCTTTTTTCGGAAGGTTTGGTTATATTCCGCATAGAATCCATAATATCTTCATCAATGTCAGCTCTCAATTCAACAGCAAGGCGCATAGCTCGGAAAGCTCGGGATGTATCCTCTTTTTCAATTCTTTCTTTCGGATTTCCAATCATTATTACTTCTTTTTTTAAAAGATCTTCTAAACCGCCGAACTCATCAATCAACTCTCCGGTAGACATATCAATAGCCATGGCATTAAAGGTAAAATCTCTTCGCTCCAAATCCTCTTTAATATTCATATTAGCATCTATTACGGGCTGCATATCTCTCTTTATACCATGAATTCCTGATTTTCCGGATTGTGAATGATCATCCCGGCGCGGATAAGCAATATCAATATGTTCTCCGTCTTCTGTAAAATTTTCTGGCTTAAAATGAATAACTCCACGGGCTTTTTGTATTAATTCCTCTTGTTCTTCCTTGCTCTTTTTATCAATATCATCTTCATATCCCAAGTTAAAACGCAACTTGCCGTACCCAGAAACAGACTTGATTAAATCAGCGGAATCTACATGGTTTACTACTATATCAATGTCGTTAGGTTCTTTTCCTAAAATAATATCCCGCACAGCTCCGCCAACAAAATAAACCCCAGCTTCGGGGTTTGTTTTTTTGAGATCATGAATAAATCTAAATTCTTCTTTAGATTGGGTTTCTTTGTGAAATTTTTCCAGCCTTTTTTCAATTTCTCTATACAATTCTTCCCTGCTATTCCCTAAAGTCTGGCTTGGTTTCTCCATAGTCATAAATGGTGCGGACGGAGAGACTCGAACTCTCATACCCGAAGGCACATGGGCCTAAACCATGCGTGTCTACCAATTTCACCACGTCCGCTATTTTTATTGCTTTTATTATGTATTTTTTATTAACCTTTGTCAATAGAGAATAGGCTGGGTTTAAGAAACTAATTATTGCTAATTTGCTAAGAATAGTATATAATATAATTAAGACTTCTGTGACCCACAAGTCTATTTAAATATTTTAATAAAATTTATGTCTCAAAGTTTAGATAAAAAAACTATTGAAGAAATTAAAAAAAGTTTACTTGAACGCAAAGAGTCTATTATTAAAGAATTAAGCGAAATAAACAAAAACGATCATCAAGTTAAATTTCCCGACCTGGGAGATGCTCCGGATGAGAATGCTCAAGAAATAGAAGAATACTCCACCAGCTTAGCCACTGAAAAAGTTTTACAAACAACTCTCCGAGATATTGAAGGAGCGCTGGAACGAATAGAAAATAAAACTTACGGAAAATGTAAATACTGCAAAAAAGATATTGGAATAAAAAGAATGTTGGCGCGCCCGGCAGCCAGCGCTTGCGTAGAATGCAAAACCAAGTTACAGAATGCAGAATAATATTACAAAAAAAAATAGCACACAAAAAATAGCAATAATCATTTTTATTGCTATTTTTTGTGTATCGATTGACCGTTTTTTAAAAATTTTATCCTCAGTTTATTTAAAACCAACTTATATAATAGAAAACATTCTACAATTTAACTTTGCAAAAAACTACTTCATTGCTTTCTCAATTCCATTTACCGGCTTAATTTTAAACATTACTATTACTTCTATTCTTCTTTTTCTAATTTACCATCTAGTTACCGTTTTAAAAGAAAATAAAATTATTTATAGCTCGTGCCTTATATTTATAATTTTGGGTACGATGAGCAATTTATTCGATCGCCTCAAATATGGTTATGTTATAGATTATATCGATCTAAAATATTTTACTGTTTTTAATATTGCCGATTCAATGATAGTTTGTGCAGCTGCCTGTCTTATATTAATCATATTAAAAGAAAAAAAATAAAATCACCCAGCCGCTGTCTTTTTAGCGGAAGACCCTCTAATACTTCACAACTCGCTCATTTTCGTTTAAATGTTCTATCTCAATAAATTTTGTTTTTTCGGGCAAGATTTTTTTTATTTTCTCCGGCCACTCAATAATTGTAATCGTATTTTTGTCTCCAAAATACTCCTGCGCCCCAATTGCCGCTAAATCATTTTCTCCTGTCAATCGATAAGCATCAATATGGCACAATCTTTTTATTGATTTAATTTTTACCGGATAAACCTTCATAATTACAAAAGTGGGGCTGGAAATATTGTGAGTAATCCCAAGTCCGCGTGCCAACCCTTTAGTAAAAACAGTTTTACCTGCGCCCAAGTTGCCTAAAAGGCCGATAATTTCTCCGCCCCTTAAATTTTTTGCATATTTCTTGGAAAAATCAAATGTCTCTTTTTCGGATTTAGTAATTATTTTTTTATTCATAAATTTATTATAATAAAATAAAAAAAAATAAGCAAAAATCACCCACCATCCCAAACTAAAATCCGGAACTCCAATATTAATTTACTAAAATTAATTGACAAAAAAAATATAACATGATAAATATATAATATTAGTACCTTTTGAAAATAAAAAGGAGTTTTATGAACGACGCAAAAAGAAAAGAACAAGCAATTTTACTATTTGTAGAAGCCGTAAAATTAGCCAGAAAAGGCGATACCGAAAACGCTGCCAAGCAAGCAGAAGAAAGCATCAACATCTTAAAAACCGTCGAACCCCTTGAAAATAATCAGTTATATATTGACGAAATCCCGATGCCTAAAATTATTAATGCCGAAGAAGTTATTATACGAATGACTCTTTACGATATAAACATAAAAATATGAAATATAAAAGTTAGGAAAAATTCCTAACTTTTTTATGTGGGCGCGGTGGGACTCGAAAGGGCAAGCCCGTCCCGATCATATTGTTTATATTTTATTTTTTATTCAAATTTTATTTTTTTAAAAATTTTACTATATCTAAACATTGCTCATCGTGGTTTCTCAACCCAAAAACACCCACATAAAAAGAAACACTCAAAAATGAGTGTTTCTTTTTATGTGGGCGCGGTGGGACTCGAACCCACACAAGTTGCCTCACACGCACCTGAAGCGTGCGCGTCTACCAATTCCGCCACGCGCCCATTATTGCCATCTCTAAATATTTTTGTGGACTTAAGGGGAGTCGAAGGGGCGAAAGCCCCACACCTTCAGCAAGTAACCTATTAAAATATTATCTAGTTTTTTCTATACCCCAATATTCCTACTTTTGTTCACCTATAATCAAAAGGACTTCTCTGCCCTACAAATCCACATATAATATTCTAACCTGTGCAGCAGGTTAGAATATTATATGTGGACTTAAGGGGAGTCGAACCCCTGACCTCTGCCATGCGAAGGCAGCGCTCTAGCCAACTGAGCTACAAGCCCTTTAATTATAACGGATTTACTGCACAAAACCAATATACCATATTCAATAAATGAAAAACAATAACTGAATTATCTTTATAATGCTAATTAATTCTATAACATGGGGCACCAAAAGGTCAATATCTAAAAAACTATTTATTATTTATTTGCAAATATCCATTTTCTATTTGCTTGAAAAAAAATTTATTAATTTCGGAATTATCAATTATTCTCTTTAACATTTCTTCTTTTTCCTTATCTAAAACCAGAGATATTCTGCTATTTTGCGACTTAAACGGTAATAACTCAAAATTAAAATCATTATCCTGCCAAACAGCTTTTATCGCCAGGCCTTTCTGTGTTTCTTCATTAAAATACTGGTCAAAAATAAAATTACCCAAAGAATAAAAAATTGCTCTATTCTTATAAATCTCCACTCCTTGAACAACATGTGGATGATGGCCGATAATTAAATCCGCACCAGCATCAATAAGCTCATGAGCCAATTTTTGCTGGATACTGTTAAAACGCTGGTCATACTCATTTCCCCAATGAATATTTACCACTATTATATCACTCTTTTCTTTCAGTTCTTTTATTAGTCCCTCAAATTTATTTTCTAACTTTTCTCCCAACAAACTTAAACCCACCATAGCAATCCCTTTATTGCCCAGCTGAATTATTGTACTGCTGCAGTCATCAATAATACCATTAATGCACCCCGAATAATAAAACCCTAATCTGTCTAAATTTTTTCTAGTTTCTATAATGCCACGCGCGCCCTGATCATCAAAATGATTGTTGGCTAGATTCAAAAAATTAAAATTGTATTTTTTCAACCCGATGACCAAACTCGGATCAAAGGCAAAATCAAATTCTTTTATCGGCGGATAATAAGCGGCTTTATCGGTTACCGGCCCCTCCAGGTTTGCCGATATTAAATCATAACTATCAAAAAAATTACTTTCATTCAAATCATCAAACAGAAAAGAGAGATTATTATCTTTTATTTTGGTCAGCACATATCGATCCAACATCAGGTCGCCCAAAAATAGCATCTTGATTTTATCACTTTCTTGCGTAAAATATCCGGTAACATAACTGGTAGTACTATCCAATTCCGGCCTGTTAGTTAATAGAGCTGAATTAGAATTATGCAATAATTTAAATGCAGCATTCTGCAATTCACAAAATTTAAGAATCGTATAAATAGCAGGCGGAGAATCTATATCCAAATCGTATATATTTTCAAAATCAAAACTTCTAATAGCCTGAATACTGTCCTGATCATTTTTTTGCGCGGTCAAGCTGTCTTTATAATGGGAAAAGTCCGCACTGGCAAGCATTAAAAAATTTTTATCTTTCACTGCTTCCATTAAAATTTTTACTAATTCATCCCCTTCCGCCTTATTGATATTTGATCTTAAAATCAAAGGAACCATTTTTGCTTTCGGAAAATATTTTTTGATAAAAGACACTTCACCGTAAATAGCGTGTTCGTTGCCAATCACATTTTCATTGATTTCAATATCCTCGTAATTCTTCAGGATATCCAAAATATTGCGATCATTTTTCAGTATTCCATAAGGCGTCTCCCAGTCATATTCAGAAGTAATAATCTTAGCATTTCCTTGATTATAATGATTCGGCCCTATTAAAATAATTGTATCATAATCCTGACCATCAAGATTATAAAAAAATTCACTAATTAGATCAGCCGCTAACAAATGGTGCGGAATTATTCCCGCTACCACCCGCTTGCCGGACAGATCAAATTCTTTCTTGTTGAATTTCCCGGCTGTTTCAAAAAAATCTTTATTATTTGGGTTAGAAATATGGCGAATCTGCGTCATAACCACAAATCCTTGTTCCAAAGAATTTGATATAGGTAAAATAATTAAGCCTGCAATACACAGGCTTAATATAAAGATAATCACAATGTATATTTTCAAGCTTTGCATTTTATTTAATCAATTCCTGCGACCATTTGTCCGACACCGGCATCATATCTTTCTTTTCATAAACCAGCGCTTGCCAATCCTCATCAGCCAAGCGTTCATCCAGTTTATCGGTAAATTCATAATGATTAAAGACTAATCCGCGGGTCAAGCGCGTTCCATTTACATCTTGAATAGCCACATAAATAATAAAAGGTTTGCCGGTCGCTTCATACAAAATCTCCTGATGCACAACATCGGTATGGATATCAGCAATTATTCCAGCACGCTTTTCTTTCTGGGTCAGCTCTTGCCCATTGATCGGCTCCACTATTCTGGATAAAACAATATTAATGGTGCGCAATTTTTCAAAATCCTCATCGCTTATCTTTTTATTCTCTAATTCCTTTTCTGTAATTTCTCTAAAAAATTTCGCCGAATCAATAAAAGACTCATATTTATATTTAAACTCTTGCGGAAAAATATCCCGTTTTTCAAGTCCATTTTTCGTGACCTCTGCCAAGGCAATAATCTTATTCCAAAAATCAATATCAGGCTCTACATAACCCTTCACCACCGGCGGAAGCTTATCAGGATTATCTCCGCCGCCGCCCAATTCCGCATAAGACTGCTTGGCGTAAAGCAGGGTATCATGTTTTAATTCTGTAAAAGAACCGAGCACTGTGCTTATATTTTTTTTCATCCAGCTGTCATTCTGCATAAAGACGGGATATCCCGCGCCGTATCCGGAAAGCAAAGATCGGAAACAATCCAGCCAGCTCCAATAAATATTCTGACTCCACGCATCTGCGGGGTAGCCGGCAAATTCCGCAATCAATTTTTTCGTTTTTTTGGCGATTATTTTTTCCGATTCTCTTCCCTGCTTTTCTATCCTCAAAGGATTATTAATCCATTCATCCAGATAATTTTTGACGGCTTTGTTTTCTGGCGCAATAATATGCAGGGGCATAAGCGCTGTCGGCATAGTCGGCAGCAATTGCCCTGTTTCCGGATCGGGAGCGCCCACTCCCTGGGTTAAATTATTGATAATATATGCATCCGGAGTAAATCTCTGCCCCATAAAACGAAACTGCTTGATATCCGCCAAAAGCTTGTCTCTTTGTCCGCCGTCATCATATACCGCCAATGCCTCCGAAACGATTCTTGGCGCCGGCAAATCAGATTTAGCTTTAGCGATGAATCGTTCCATGAAATCATTTTTGGTAAATTCTTCTTCAGACACATTGCTGTCTCCGGAAATTTCTTTCATGACTCCCGAATATTCATAAGCGGTCAGATCATCCACTTCGCCCACAAAAAAATTTATCACTTCCGACATATCCGACCACATTTTTGATAATTTTTCGTCACCCACCCGCAGATTGTTTATCTGTCCGGTAATCAACAGTGCATCCCTGGTAAGATCTGGGCTGGAAAGAGTGAAGCCCATCCGGCCATACCACATCATAGCTACAAAATAACTTTTCAAAATATCATTTTTTGTATAATGCGATCGGGGCTTGAACTGGGAATAATCATTTATGAAATCCGGGCGGAGTGGAGAAAATATGGACGATTTTTCCATACCCTTGGAAGCCTGTATCAGTTCCAATTCAGACTTGGCCAATTCATAAATATCTTCACCCAGATCCATGTCGGCGTACTTTTTTTCCGGCAATGAGAAAATAAGCTTTTCTCCGCTAGCAGCTATTTTTTGGCGGTCCTGCGCATCCAAAAACTCCGCAAAATTTTCAAAATCTTCCGGCTTCAGATCCACATCAGCAGAATTCGTACCTGCGTCTAAAACAACCAAAGGAACAAGGTAATAAGCCGATAATCTTTTATAAGAATCTTTTAATCTTGAATCAGTCGCAGTATTGTATTTATTGATAGAATCTATAAATAAAACCTTGGTCATAGCAAACAGCATAGGTTGAAACCTTGTTTCTTCCATCCTTTGAAAACTGCGATCTATCAAAATATGATACAAGTGAAGAGCCAGGTCGCTGGTAATAAAAATAGCATTGTTCGGCTGGCGATAATACTGATTGGAATTTCCATCGAAAATATTATAAGCATCGACGAAATCATCCTTATTGCCCCAGCTGGATTGGTCATTGATGATATTGTTTTCCGCGAGGAAAAAACCATCGCCTTCCAGCGCCCTGATCTGCTCTTCTGAAAAATCAATATTTTCTTCTTTGATAAAACTCTGCAAATTTTCAAGCTCATCAGCGCTGATTTCATAAAAAGGAACTGATGGCCTGACTTGATTTTCATCTTTTTTGATCTGCGCAAATGCCGGCCTGACTAAATCAAATTTCCACAAATTATATTCCTGTATTTCTACCCCATCTTTTTCTGTATCTTTTTGCTCCTGAGCCATGGTTAGAATGTTTTGCTTTTCTTTTTGCTGATTCCAATAAACAAAAGCTAAAAAAGCCAAAACCGCTATAAAAACAATAATCAAAATATTTAAAATTATCTTCTGATTTTTTTGCATAAAATTATAAAATTAAAAATAATTATATTTTAATAATATCATATCTATTATAAAAATACATTATCAAAAAACTTATATAAAATATAACTTAAAAATAATATTATCGTAACACGCTGTATATGGGTATCGGGTATTATTTTTAAAATTTTATTTTAAATATATACTTAATAAAAAAATAAACCGGTAACCATCATGCACCTCCGGTCGTTGCTCTCTCAAAACCAGTTCAATTCCCCCAAGTATCCAACTAAGTTAAACAAAAAACAACCCTTTTCAAGATTATTTTTCATTGGAGCACCAAGCCGGATAAAAGTCAGACCTGTTTTTATATGAATATTTTAATTAAAGAAATAGAAAAAATCTTATAACATTTGACAAAAAACAAAATTTAATGCTAATATCAAATATATTTGAACATTAATAACCTATAAAGGAGGGAAAATGCCAATTAATAAAAAAGATGCTCCTCAATTAACAAAAGAATACGAACAATGGGAAAAAGATATCGTTAAAGTAGCGCAAAAAGAAATTGAAAATTTTTTACAAAAAAATTCTGATAAAATGTACACTATTTTGGAAATTGAAAATGAGATTGTTATTCCCGCATCACTTGCGACAGGACCAAATGATAAACATAGGGCAGTTGTAGCTGTTTTATTTGTATTAAAAATGAGAGGAAAAATTGAAAAAGTTACTACTAAAAATGGGGAGTATAACGGATATATAGTATAAATTTTCATTCAAGAATACCAATAATTAAATTTAATATTTTTCATGATGAAATTTAGCTTAACAAAGATATATGTTTTGAATTAGGAAATTTCTTTCTAAAAAGCACCAAAAGGTGCTTTTTTAATTTTTAAAATCTTTAATCATTTACGGACTCTCATCTTTTTACACCATTCCAACAAAAAACAACCCTTTTCAGGATTATTTTTCATTGGAGCGGGTAACGGGAATCGAACCCGTCTATCCACCTTGGCAAGGTGATGTAATAGCCACTATACCATACCCGCAAAAATCATAACGAATGCTTAACAATTAATCAACTAAAAACTATTATATATTATAAAATTTTTTTTGGCAAGAAGTTGACAAAGTTATTAATTTTTGTTATACTTTATTGATACTTTTGGATATTTTAACAATTTAATTTTTAACCAATGGGAGAAATTAATCATGCTTAAAGAAAACAAAAAAAGTATAGATAGAAACATAGACAGAATTGAATTTTTCCTCTTACATCCACACAGACCTTATGATTGGGGAATTAAAGGGCTTTTTAAAGAGCTGAGACAAAAAAATACACAACAAGATGATGGTCTTCAAAATGATGATCTTATTGATGAATTAGTCACAATAATACAAAAAATTATGACCCCGCAATTTGAAGATTTAATCGCACTACTGGGCCAAATTCAAAAAATTGACCCTGAAAAAATAGACGAAGAAAAAGAAAATGTAAGAAAAGTATTTCATGCTGCCTTGCGGCACCACATTATACAGATAATGAATAAGAAATAAAAAAACAAGCCTGGTAAAAACTCAGGCTTTTTATATTTCATGGTTGAAAATAGTAAATAATTATTGTAGAGTAAATATATTATTATAACAAAAAATTATGCCGTCGCTTGCATACAACAAAAGAGCTAATTATGATTATGAAATATCCGACAAATATGAAGCCGGTCTGGTTTTATTTGGGCATGAGGTAAAATCTATAAGGGGGGGGAATATCAGCCTGAAGGGCGCTTTTATTACTATCAAAAATAGTAACGCGGGCACTCCGGAATTGTATCTTATTAATGCCTATGTACCGCTCTATAAAAAAACTAGTAATATTGATAATTATGACCCAGAAAGATCCCGTAAAATACTTTTGCATAAAAACCAAATCAAACGGTTAATCGGAAAAAAACAAGAACAAGGCTTGACAATGGTGCCGATTTCAGTGTACACTAAGCATAATTTGATAAAAATAGAATTCGGAATCGGACGCGGAAAAAAGAAAATAGATAAACGAGAAACCATAAAAAAGAGAGATGTGGATCGCCAAATCAGAACTTTAACAAAACAAAAAATTATCACCTAGACTTTCGACTTTATAAACTTTCAACTTTTAACTAAGGTTGGGGATGCAGGGAATCGATGATGATTTAATCTATAAACACTCAAAGCGTGCAATCTAAATCGCCACGCAAATCCGTTTTAGAAAACATAAGTGCAAACAAAATTGCCAGCAAAGTGAAGACTGCTTTCAGCATGCCTATCTTTGCTCCTGTTGCCGCTTAATTGCCGCAACCATCCGTATCAGCGATGGTCTGATAGCTGAACCACGGGTGTCATATTATTAGACTAGATTTATATGTTGCGTTTACTTATAAATTGAAGTTTAAAACGCTAGTTATTGCTGATTTTGTTTAGTCTTTACAGCAATAATAAAACAACAGATTAAACTAACTTTGTACAAGTGTTTAAAAGATAATTGTCAGACGCGAGTTCAACTCTCGCCATCTCCACAAATAAAACATAGTATTTTGAAAAAATACTGTGTTTTATTTGAGGTGGTGGTACTGGGATGAATTTGCTATAACTAATAGATAAATAAAAATATAGAAAAAATTTATATTTTGTTTGATCTTGCAAATAATTTTTTGTTTTTATATAATGTATTTAAGACTTGAGTATAATAATTGTGCATTCAAGCCTGGGCCGCGGTGGCGGAATTGGTAGACGCGAGGGACTTAAAATCCCTTGGTAGTGATACCGTGAGAGTTCGATTCTCTCCCGTGGCACAAAAAATCACCTAATTTTATATAAAAGGGGTGATTTTTTATTATAAAAAATTTTAATTATTTATTTTTTGAAATCTTACAAAAAAAACAAAAAAATGATATAATGATATTGTTATAATTTAATTATAATCTAATAAATATGATTCAAAAATCCAACATTAAAAAAACATGGCCGGGATTATTACTGGCAATCATTATCGGTTCATTATCTTATCAACTTAAATCCGCCATAGGTTCACCGCTACTTGATCCCCTGCTAATCGCCTTAATTATTGGTATAATCATCAGGTCAATAATCGGAAACAACTCTAGACTTATTCCCGGATTCAATTTCGCATCTGCTATTTTTATTCCAATCGGCGTAGTCTTTTATGGGGCGATAAGTTTAGACTTTATAAAATTCTCCAAAATAGATATAAAATACTCTATTCTACTCCTTGCTATTATTTTTGTATATTTTATGATTATCTTGCTTTTGGGAAAAATATTAAAACAAAAAAAACAAATAACCTACCTTACGGCGACTGGTTCGGCAATTTGCGGAGCATCTGCCATTACCATCACTTCTCGCGGCGTGAATGCCGATCCTGATGATATCTCTATTAGCCTATTATCTGTTTTTATTACTGCTATTTTTGGTTTGTTTATCCTTTTTCCGTTTTTAGCTAATTTTTTTAATATGACTGATCAGGTTTACGCCTTGTTTGCTGGTTCTATCTTACAATTTTCCGGATTTGTAAAAGCTGCGGCAGGAGGATTGGACCAAGAATTCCTAAATTTAGCAACATCTATAAAAACATTTAGATATCTTGGACTCCTAATTGCTCTTCCTCTTTTTGCCAGTTTAATCAGAAAAAAAATTTATTTTCCCTGGTTTTTGTGGGCATTTTTAGGTGCCGGCCTATTATTTTCCTTTGCTCCAGTCGTCGCTAAAATATTCACACCAAGCTTTGAAGTAATTCAAGTCCTTTTCTGGTCAATTGCCATGGCTGCCATCGGACTCAATGCTAACATACAGGCACTGTTAAGTGATAACGGAGTTAAGGCTCTACTAATGTCTTTTGTTGGTTTTTTTGCTGCTATTGTCACATTTTTATTAGGAATATCAATAATATAATATGCACAAAATTAATGAGGAAAATCAAAAAACAAGCTTGGGGGCAAAAATATTTGTTTCATTCTTTTTAGTTATCCTATTACTTGGAATAGGAATTAGTACAATCATTCAAAACATTCTCACAAAAACACTAAAAACAGAGGGTGTAGAAACATATCTTGTAAACCGAATTGTTAATCAATTTACAATTACCAGTTTAGGATTTATTATGATTGCCATGGTCTTAACCTTTATAATTGCATTTATATTATCTAGAAGTATTTCCAAACCACTTACAATCTTGACAAAAACAGCTCAAGATATCACCGCCGGAGATTTATCCAAAAGGGCTGTAGTAAAATCAAACGATGAAATTGGACAATTGGCGCAAAGCTTTAATACTTCAATTAATGCATTGGTAGATGCTAAAACAAAAGTTGAAACTATTTTACATAATATCGGCGACGCAGTTTTTGTAATTGATAATAAATATCGAATCATAGTATTCAATAAAACATCCTGTGAATTATCGGGTTACACAACAAAAGAAGCAATAGGACAAAAATATGACAAAATATTAAAATTTATATACGAAGATTCCAAAAAAATTAACAATGTATTTATTAGAGAATGTATAGAAGGGGGAAAATTAACATCTATGGCTAATCATACCTTATTGGTTAGAAAAGACGGCATAGAAATACCGGTAGAAGATAGTGCTGCTCCGCTTAAAGATAGTGCCGGCAATATTATGGGTTGCGCTGTTGTTTTCCGTGATGTATCCCAGTCGCGCGAAGTAGATAAAATGAAGTCGGAATTTGTATCTCTCGCCTCTCATCAATTACGCACTCCGCTTACCGCTATCAAACTTTTTACCGAGATGCTTTCCAATAAAGACACTGAACGATTAAGCGAAGAACAAAAAGAATATATCAAAGCTGCGCATGAATCTACGGATCGCATGGCAAAACTTGTAAACGAGTTATTAAATATTTCCAGACTTGAAACCGGAAAGCTTAAAATAGAACCAAACCCTGTTAACTTAATAACTTTCATACAAGACATAATTGAAGAAACTGATGCTTTAGCTAAAAAACATAAATGTAAAATACTATTTATTAAACCCGAAAAAAATTCTATTACAGCCCTCATTGACCCCACTCTCGTAAGACAAGTAATACATAATCTTTTAATGAATGCTATAAGATATTCAACAGATAAAATTACAATCAACCTAGAAGAAAAGATTGATAATTATCAAATTAGTATTCAGGATAGAGGTATAGGCATTCCGAGGGAAATACAAGGAAGAATTTTTGAAAAATTCTTTAGAGCGGATAACGCTCAAAAAATAACATCCACCGGATCAGGTCTTGGGCTCTACTTGGCTAAAATGATAACAAGGGCATTTGGTGGTAAAATCTGGTTCAAAAGCAAAAAAGGAGAGGGTTCCACATTTTTCGTATCCATACCAAAGGAAGGAATGAAAAAAGAAGAGGGCGGTAAAAGTTTAATAAAAATAAATTAATATAATACAAACTTCAAAAAAACAATCAAATTGGTTGTTTTTTTACTGAAAATAATTATCATTTTTCAAACTAACGTCATACTAAAAATATAATTACATAAACACCAAAAATAAAAATGAAGACTAAAATAATAAAAGAATTTATATTTTTTATTTCCTTGCTGTTTTTAGGCGTACTAACTGCACCCCTCTTTGGTGGGGGGCTTAACTTTGGAGAAAAATGCGGAATTACCGAAACTATAAAAGGAAATTGTAATACCCGCTTTTTAATCAGTATTCCGTATATAATATTTATAATCGTACGGCTTATTAATATTTTTAATTTAAAAAAATCTTTTAAATTTCCCTGGCAACAGATATATTCTTTCTTGATGCGGGAAATATTTTATCTTGTTTCTTTTTTTATTTTAGGATATATAACCATGCCTTGGGCGGGAAGGATGTTGGGGCTTATTAACTATGAAAAAAGCACCTTAGGGGCTTTATTTAATTTTGAAATATTTGTTTATATTTTAATTTTAACTCCATATATTGTTTTTTTGATAACTCGTTTATTTTTATACAACCTAAGAAAAAATTTTTTAAAACAAAATTTTAAACAAAAAAATACTCATCAATATAAAGATTCAAAAAGTATAGCTGATTTTGGGGATATTCTGTTTGTGGTAATTTTCTTATTTATAATTTCTTTTATTTTATATTTCTTTAACCCAAAACCAACATACAAAGAATTTTATGGAAAAAGCAGGGAGTGTGCTTGTGTGGGTTATAAAAAAACAATGGAACCAAACGAGACCTTCTGGGGAGAAGGAAACCAAGAATGGGGCGTGTGTTTTGGATTACTTTATGATTGCAAAAAACAATAAAACATTTCTATTAAAATTTTTAATTTGGAGCGGGCAACAGGAATCAAAAAGGCGAAATCCTTATATCCTCAGTAAGCAACATACCCAAAATTGTTTCTGTTTTACTATGAATATTATATTTTAATCTTAAAAACCTTTGGTCATTTACGGGTTCTCATCCTGTTACACCATTCCAATGAAAAAATAACCCTTTTCAGGGTTATTTTTTCATTGGAGCGGGTAACGGGAATCGAACCCGTATCTTCGGCTTGGAAGGCCAACATAAGAGCCATTATACTATACCCGCAATGTAGTAGAAAGTTTAAAGTAAAAGTATATAAAGCCAAGGATAATAATAACTTTACCACTAAGTCGGAGTGCAGGGATTCGAACCCTGGATCTCATGGTCCCAAACCATGCGCCCTAGCCAGCTAGGCCACACTCCGAAAACTGCCCAAGGCAGCAAACAACAAAATACAAGCACCAAATTTCAAACTGTTTGTTATTTGAATTTTGTTATTTGTTGTTTTCGCACCAATAGTGCGTCCAGTGCCGCGGGTCAGGATTGAACTGACGACACAAGGATTTTCAGTCCTTTGCTCTACCACTGAGCTACCGCGGCATACTTAGTCAAAAGCCCATAAAGTCTAAAGTCTGTAAAGTACATGACTTTTGACTTTATAGACTTTATGGACTTTTCACTATTTTTAGTTGCGGGGATCGGATTTGAACCGATGACCTCCAGGTTATGGGCCTGGCGAGCTGCCAACTGCTCTACCCCGCTACAATTACCATTCGGGTAATAAACAACAAATTACAAGCACTAAATATCAACCTGTTTGTAATTTATTTTTTATTATTTACTCGCCCATGGCGAGTCTTGTGGGCAATGGAAGATTCGAACTTCCGACCTCTTCCTTATCAGAGAAGCGCTCTAACCAACTGAGCTAATTGCCCAAAAATATGTAGCAAGCTAATTTTTTAAAAACACTAGGATTCGCCCCGTTATTCGACGGGACGCCATGTCGGATGACATGGCGAACCATGGATCTCTTTCTTGTTAAAGAAGCGCTTTAACCTCCGCCATCTGACGGATGAGCTAATTGCCTTAAAAAGCAAAAAATCCACAAAGTCCAAAGTTTATAAAGTGCTATACTTTTGCTTTTGACTTTATGGACTTTAAACTAGTTTATAGTATAACAAAAAAAGACTGAATCAACAAGGACCAATCTTTTTTAGATATTAAAGAAAAAGGAACGGTCCCATAAACCGGTTGCGAAAATCGCAAAATGGTTTGGAACTAACAGGTGCCAATTAGCAGCCTTAACTTCTTGCGAAATTAAGGACTTTTTTATCCCGAACCAAGATGAATTCTTGTTTCGGCACTCCATCTTGTTTATATCTACACGATTAAACAAGTTTGATAGAAGCGCGACCAGAAATATCGAAATAGAATTCGAAAATTTCTATGTCTCCCTAGAAAGGAGGTGATCCATCCACAGCTTCCGCTACAGATGCCTTGTTACGACTTCACCCTTATTGCCAACCCTACCTTCTACCGACATACATCGATATTCGGGTATTGCCGACTCTCTTGGTGTGACGGGCGGTGAGTACAAGACCCGGGAACGTATTCAACGCGTCATGGCTGATGCGCGTTTACTAGCGATTCCGACTTCATGGGGTCGAGTTGCAGACCCCAATTCGAACTGAGAAAAGTTTTGTGGGATTTGCTCCACCTTGCGGTTTGGCGTCCCATTGTACTTCCCATTGTAGCACGTGTGTCGCCCCAGACGTAAGGACCATGCTGATTTGACGTCATCCCCGCCTTCCTCCCACTTAAAGCGGGCAGTTTCCTATGACAAATAAAACATAGGATAGGGGTTGCGCTCGTTTTCCGACTTAACGGTACATCTCACGACACGAGCTGACGACAACCATGCAGCACCTGTCTAGCACCCTCGAAGGCTCCCTTATTTCTAAGGGTCTGCAGCTAGATGTCAAGTCTGGGTGAGGTTCCTCGCTTATCGTCGAATTAAACCACATGCTCCACCGCTTGTGCGGGTCCCCGTCTATTCCTTTGAGTTTTAAGCTTGCGCTCGTACTCCCCAGGCGGGATGCTTAAGGCGTTAGCTTAATTGAACAACACTGGCAGGGTCGATACTGCCAATGTTTAGCATCCATCGTTTACGGCGTGGACTACTGGGGTATCTAATCCCATTCGCTCCCCACGCTTTCGTCCCTTAGTGTCAGGCTCGTCCTAGTAAGCTGCCTTCGCATTTGGTGTTCCTGCTGATATTAACGGATTTAACCCCTACACCAGCAATTCCGCTTACCTCTTCCGGCCTCTAGTTTGTCCATCTCTCCCGCAGTTCCGAAGTTGAGCTTCGGCATTTAACAGGAGATGCGATAAACCACCTACGGACCCTTTACGCCCAATAAATCCGGATAACGCTCGGGGCCCTCGTATTACCGCTGCTGCTGGCACGAGGTTAGCAGCCCCTTATTCATTAGATACCGTCATTGTTTCGTCTCTAATAAAAGTATTTTACACCCCGAGGGGCTTCTTCATACACGCGGCATTGCTCCATCAGCCTTTCGGCCATTGTGGAAGATTCGTGACTGCAGCCTCCCGTAGGAGTCTGGGCAGTATCTCAGTCCCAGTGAGACGGGCCATGCTCTCACACCCGCTACTCGTCATAGCCTTGGTGAGCTTTTACCTCACCAACAAGCTGATAAGCCATAGGCTCCTCCCAAGGCGCCGGAACTTTAAGTGAAAAACATGCGCTCTCCACTATTATCGAGTATTATCCCGAATTTCTCCGGGTTATTCTCGTCCTTGGGGTAGATTACCAATGTGTTACTCTCCCGTTTGCCATGGTTTAGCAAGCTAAACCATTCGACTTGCATGCCTTAGCCATGCCGCCAGCGTTCATCCTGAGCCAGGATCAAACTCTCGAAAAGTTTTTTACAAGGTTTACTGTCCTTGTGATATATTTCTAAAAAGAGAAATATATCAAGTGGTATTTGAAGATTTAAGAAATCTCAATTGGTTGCTAATTGGCGCCTGTTAGCGCCAAAAATATATTAAACTTGAATATTCAAGCCCATTTTTTTAAGGTACTCTTTTTGAATAAACTAAAACAGACATTTACAATATTAATAAAAACTTAATCGTAAAATTGTCTGATTTTATAAACTTTTAAGTTAAATATTCTATTTATTTAACGTAATTGTATATTAAACGATTTTTAAAAAAGTGTCAAGAGTTTTTTCAAGATTTCTAAAGACCAATTAGTTATTGATGTTTTTCATTTAATATAAGCAATTATATATATAGAATTTTTTATTACTTTTAAAGATTTATTTTAAGAAATTAACAAAATAAAAAATTTTATTTTAAAAAAATTTTTCTTGATAACTTATGTTGACTGCCAATGATTATTATATTAAATTAAAAATAGATATAGGTGTTTTTATTTTTAAGGAGGAAACTAATTATGCTGTTCTTTTACATTGTCACTGTTATATTTTTTTATTTTGCAGCAAACTATTACTATAATGATTGGAAATATGTATTATTTTCACACGAAATTTTTGGCGACGGAAAAAATAATCAATTCTCTTGCGCGCCCCCCAAAAAAGAAACACTAAAAGAGGAAATAATAAAAAAAATTAGCGAAAAAAAAGAATTTCAAAATTGCTCCAAACAAGAAATATTAGAAATGGCCACAACATTAATTAAAGAACTAGAAAATAAAAGAATTATAGCATATAGTGCTTTTAAAAAATTTATTTGTGCTATAATTTGCTACTCTATTATCTTATTTGGAATAATATATGTAAAAGAGGCTGGAATCTTTTATATTTTTTCAGCACAAATTATGGCTGGTCTTTTTTTAATTTCTATTTATTTTAAAATTAACCTTGAAAATGAATTAATTGAACTAAGGAAGGTATTAAAAATAGATCGTCTAGCATACGCAAACCACTCTGAAGTGATAACACACAAAATTCATTCTATTAATAAATTTGAGAAAAAATTAAGGATAGTTAATCCAGCCTATAAATTCTCTGGAATTCTTTTTTTAATTCTACTGGCAAAGATATTATTTTTCTAAAAAACATTGTTAAAAGTTGGGTATAAAACCCAACTTTTTTATTTGATGAAAACAGATTAAAAATGTTATAATATTACTATATTAATATTTAAATTTATATATGGCTTTAAGAAAAATGGACAATCCGGTCATTAATCTAAAAACATCAGAATCATCAAGAGAAAAAAGAGAAAAGATGCCTTTTTCATTATATAAAAAACAAAAAAAAACAGAAAAAAGAAAGGCTATTTTTAGGGAAGTGCCTAAAAAAGAAAAAATTCTAGAATTTCCAGATGGCTTTCTGTGGGGCACATCCACTTCGGCCTATCAAATTGAGGGAAACATTAGAAATGATTGGAGTATTTGGGAAAAATCATACAAAAGAATTAATAATCTACAAAAAAACGGTAAAAATATAAAAGATTTTACCGCCGGTCAAGCTTGTGATTCATATAACAGATACTCCGAGGATTTTGATCTTGCCCTGGCGCTCAACAATAATATTGTTCGTTTCGGAATTGAGTGGTCGCGCATAGAGCCAAAAATAGGTACTTGGAGCGTCAAAGAAATACAACACTATCACAATGTTTTTAAGGCTGCAAAAGAAAGAGGTCTTAAAACTGTAGTTACTCTCTGGCACTGGACTAATCCGATATGGCTATCAAGGATTAATGGTTGGACCAATCCAGAAACCGTCAAACATTTTTTAAATTATACAAATCTAATAATCAAAGAATACGGCTCTTATATTGATTATTGGATTACACTTAATGAACCGATGATTCATACTTTTAATGGCTATGTTATAGGGAAATTTCCCCCGGGAGATAAAAATATTATAAAGGGGTACAAAGTATTAAATAATTTAGCTCAGGCCCACAACCAAGCTTATAAATTAATTCACAAACATTTTCCAAAGGCTCGTGTCGGTTTCACTAAATTACGAAATTATTTTGAGCCGGCAAATAGGTGGAATCCAGTTGAACAAATCATTTCAAGAACTATGAATTTTTTTTCCAACGAATTATTTATTAATAAAACTAAAAAATATTTAGACTTTGTCGGTATTGATTATTATTTTCATGATCGAATAGTTTGGTATCCACCATTTATTAAAAACAAAAATATAGAAGTAACGGATACAGGATGGGAGATTTATCCAGAGGGAATATACCATGTCTTGAAATCACTCCAAAAACTCAAAAAACCAATTATTATCATGGAAAACGGAATAGCCGACCAAGAGGATAAATACAGGGAGGTATTTATAAAAGAACATCTTTATTATATTCATAAAGCCATACAGGAGGGCGTACCAGTCAAAGGTTATTTATACTGGTCGCTTTTGGACAATTTTGAATGGTCTCTTGGTTGGGAACCAAAATTCGGACTTTTCTCTGTTGATCGGGAAACATTCAAAAGGCGCCCCAGGCCCAGTGCATTTAAATACGCAGATATCTGCAAAAACAATAAGGTAAGTGTTGTAATTTAAATCATCCCCTTATGTCCAATTTAATATCTTATAAATGTCGCGAAGCGATTCCTGGGTTTTTAGCTTTTAATTTTTCATTTAAGTTCACAAAGTGTTATGTGGTTATTTATTACAATTAGCGCATACATGATCAATGCTGGGGTATATGTAGCTGATAAATTTTTACTGTCTAAAAAAATCCATTCATCCATCACCTATGCTTTTTTTGTGGGAATATGGAGTATTTTTAATTTTTTTATTTTAATTATTGATCCCTGGGTACCAAACATGAAAGAATTTGCCATTGATCTTTTGGCCGGCATGCTATTTTTATTTACACTGATTTTTTGGTACAAAGCCCTGCACCAAAGCGAAGCAACTCGCGTAGTGCCGATTGTTGGAGCATTGGTTCCTATTTTTAGCTTTTTATTCTCTTTTATATTTTTAAATGAGGGTTTAAGGGAAAGACATTTTTTGGCTTTCATTGTATTAATTAATGGCGGAGTTTTAGTCTCCATTAAACACACCCGTCTTTATATCTGGGAAGAGACCAAAGATAGAATAAAAAATATTTTTGGAAATGCTTTTGGCGGCATTCACGCCGGATATAGACCATCAAAAAGATTGATATTTAATTCCACTATTTCGGCCATGTTTTTTGCGGCTTATTATGTTTTAATTAAATTTATTTATTTAGAACAACCATTTATCGGCGGATTCGTCTGGTCCAGGCTTGGAACCTTTATTGGAGTATTAATTATGTTATTAGTGCCGACATGGAGAGCTAATATCGTTAAACACCGCAAAGGCGTAAAAACTCCCGGCAGTTTTTCTTTTTTTATAATTATCCGACTTCTGGCTGCTCTGGCATTCATTATGATTAACTGGGCAATCAGTCTTGGCAATGTAGCCCTTACTAACTCTCTACAGGGAGTACAATATATATTCCTGTTAATACTTGTAATATTCCTCTCAACCAGATATCCCAATGTAATGCGCGAAGAGCTTGGGGGGGGAGTACTCGTACAAAAAATAATCGGCGCCACATTAATTACTACCGGACTTTATATGTTAATCACATAGTGTTAAACATACTTAATATATTCGCAAAAAAAATACCACCAATAAAATGGTGGGATTTGTTTTTAAAACAATATTTCAATTATCTATATTTTAAAGTTTTTATTTCTCATCAAATAAACTGGTGCTTAAATATTTTTCTCCCCTATCTGGAAAAATAACAACAATTATTCCTGACTTTATTTTTTTGGCGACTTCAATCGCGGCATACATAGCGGCTCCACTGCTCATTCCGACAAATATTCCTTCTTTTTTTATAATTTTCCTTGCTGTTTTATATGCATCTTCAGTCTTTACCATAATCGTCTTATCAATTTGTGTATAATCATATATCTCCGGAACTATTGCTTCTTTCATATTCTTTAACCCTTGAATATAATGTCCCTCCACGGGATGTGCGCTAATTACTTTTATTTTAGGATTATTTTCTTTTAGAGCCATTCCTACACCCATAATTGTTCCCGATGTCCCAAGAGCTGAAACAAAAAAATCAATCTTTCCATTTGTTTGTTTCCAAATTTCTTCACCGGTTGTTTTGTAGTGTGCAATTTTATTATATTTATTTGAAAACTGATTTGGCATAAAATATTTTTTCGGATATTTCCTCACTAAATCTCTGGCTTTTTTAATTGCTCCGTCAGTGCCGAATTTTGCATCAGTTAAAATTACTTTTGCACCAAATGCCTCAATCATTTTTCTTCTTTCCGTGGAGACCGCGCTACTCATAACTATTTCAACTTTATACCCCTTCACAACCCCCACCATTGCCAAACCAATCCCTGTGTTTCCGGATGTTGGCTCAATAATCGTTTTTCCCTTTTTTAATTTCCCTTCAGTTTCGGCCTGTTCAACCATTTTCAAAGCTATCCTGTCTTTAATGCTCCCAGTTGGATTACTTCCTTCAATTTTGGCATAAATAGTAACTTTTTTATTTGAATTTAACTTGTTTATTCTAACAAGAGGCGTATTCCCGATGGTTTGTAAAATATTTTCAAAAATCATAAAAATTTATTCATTATTCTTATATATTAAAATTTTATTATTCCTTCAACAATATTAAAGCAGACAACAAAGCATACATTAACCAAGTATATGACATAACCTTTAATAAATAATTTATATCAATCTAAAATCATTGTGGCTAAACCAAGAAAAACCATAAATCCCAGCACATCTGTAGCGGTGGTAATAAAAACTGTGGCGGAGGTAGCAGGATCTTTCCCAAGTTTTTTCATAATTACCGGAACAAGCGTACCAAAAAATCCGGCAACGAACAAATTAACAACCATTGCCACGCCAAGCACAAAGGCAACTTTAAAATTCTTGTTAAAAATCACCACAACTGATGCAACCAATATCCCATTAACTAGTCCGTTTATAATTCCGGTTGTTGCTTCTCTTCTAAGTGTCGGCCACACGGTTTTTAGGTCAATTTGATTCAGGGCTATTCCCCTGACAAGAACCGCCAATGTTTGCGTGCCGGCATTACCGCCCATTCCAGCAACAATCGGCATATACATCGCCAGTAGCACATATTTTGATATCACTTCATTAAAAAGCCCAACTGTAGATGCGGCCAAAAAAGCAGTCCCAAGATTAATAATAAGCCATTTATAACGGTGCTTTACTTTTACCATCACTCCATCCGTAACACTTTCTTCGTCATGCACACCGGCAAAATCATACAGGGCGGAAGTTTCTTCCTCTTTTAATGCCCTTAAAATATCATCGGCATATATCACGCCAATGATATTTTTTTTATTCCCCATAACAACGATTTTATTATGAGGATGAGTACGGAATAAATCAACAACCTGGTCATGGGTGGCATTATATCTAATAACCTGGATTTTCCGTATATGTTTTTGAACTCTGTCGGATAATTTCGCGAATCCTAGTTTGTGACCGGGTAGATACCCTTTAAGTTTTCCTTCATCAAGCGCAAGAATAACGGGCAGATGCCCTGTTCTTTTTTCATGCACCCTAAACTGTTTTATTGCATCGGATATTTTTTCATCAATTCCAACCTGAATATAATCAAGATTCATCAATCCTGCCGCGGAGCGAGGGTCGAATTGATTTAATATTTCAACTGATTTTTTTAACTCATTATTAAACTGCTGAATAATTTTATTTTGTCGATGTTTTGATAAAAGCTGAATTAAATCCGTTGCTTCATCAGGATCAAGCTGATTTAAAATATCAACCAATATTTCATCCGACAAAGAGGACATAAGATGATATTGAATGTGTTTGGATAAGTGAAGTAAAACCTGGGCTCTTTTCTCGTCCGGCATTTCCAAAAAAAGACTTCTTCGATTTTTCCCCGCAAAGCTTAATTTGTGAATAATTTGTTTGAATGAATTTTCTTTCATAATATAATATAAAATTTTTACTCCCTATTAAATATCGTAAAACAAAATTACTAAATAATATATATTCTAATGGGAATTATGAGTGGAATATAATGAAAATTTTAACTATTTCATAAACCTTAAATTATAAACTTGTTATGAATCAAAGCAATTATTTTCCCGGTCATAATCCTTTTTACTTTTTATAAATTTATTTTATTGCTTTGACCGCTCTTGTCACCAAAAATGGCTCATCATTTACTTTTATAGTAATAAATTCCATGAGAATTTCAATTTTTTTGCCAAACTTTGTTTTTATAGGAACAACGGCTTTTCCGCTTATTGAATTCATGATGACTTTGCTAAATTTCTCTGATTTTGAATCAGTGGTCATGAAATTAGAAATATGCTTGCCCATCATTTCCTCGGGAGAATACCCGCTTATCTTTGCGGATTCCTCAGAAATATAAATAAAAGACATATCAAAGAGGCTAATTATCGTATCAAAATTATGCATTATATCTTCAGCCATTTTTATTATTTCTTTATTTATCATAGTAGTTTATATTAATGTATTAAATAAAAGAACTTGAAGCAATAAAACCTAAATATAATCTTCGTTGATTTATTTTAAAAAACCAACTAAAATTATATTATAAAATCCTCAAAAGCTTATTCTTATTATATCACAAATTAACCCGATTTTTAAGTCATTATATGCTAATATTTATTTTCACTTTTTATTTATTGTTTCTATTTCTGGCTATCAAGCGAGTTGATTGGGCCTTAATGCTTCTTTTGGCGATGCTCCCCTCCTATTTAATCCGTTTTTCAGTTTTTGGTATTCCTGCTACCTTGCTGGAAATGATGATTCTTATTTGTTTTACGGTTTGGTTTGTGCAGAAAACTGAATTTAAAAATTTTCTTAGGGGAAAATATGGTTGGAGAGATTTTTTTATTAATAAGAAAAAAAGAGCTTCTTATCTTTTTGCTCCAGAAATCGCCTTGTGGCTAATTGTCTCTTACATCGCCATGATTCCCTCGGGTTTTAGTAATGCTTCTTTTGGCATCTGGAAAGCTTATTTTTTTGAACCGCTACTTGTTTACATTCTAATTATAAATATTTTCAAACCCGGACAAAAATCTTTTCAAAAGATTATTTTACCACTTGCTATCTCTACTTGCGCGCTTTCCTTAATAGCTATCTTTCAAAAATTCACCGGGTTGTTCGTCGTAGAACATTTTCTGCCTCGCGTCACATCTGTCTTTTCATACCCCAATGCGCTAGGACTATTTCTTGCGCCGATAATTTTAATTTTAATCGGATTTTTAATTCAAGAACTTACAAATTTTCCACCCAGAGCGGATCAGCCTCCGGCTGAAAAAAATAAAGGACAATCCTGCCAGCTTTGCCAAAAATATAATTTGATATTATTCTTAATTACTTCTGTTATTTTGTCGCTTTCTGCAATTTATTTTGCGAGTTCAGAAGGGGCTTTGGTTGGAGTGTTGGCCGGATTGATTGCTTTCGGAATACTAGCTAACAAAAAATCCCGCATAACCACGATTATTATTTTAATTATTTTAAGCGGTGCCACTTTCACCATCCCTAAATTAAAAAGTTACGCTCTGCAAAAAGTTACCCTAAAAGATTTATCAGGCGAAATCCGCAAACAACAATGGCGGGAGACATGGACCATGCTCCATGACGGTAACAAAATTTTGGGTTCTGGCTTGTCAAATTACCAAAATAAGATAGCGCCTTATCACCAAGAGGGAATATTTTTTAATTTTTCCAATGATCCAGATTTCCGCCGAAAAATAGTCATCTTTGATGACAAATACCGCGCCGAGCATTGGCAGCCAGTGGAGATCTACATGTATCCGCATAACATCCTTCTAAATTTCTGGACAGAAATTGGATTCTTAGGAATGCTTGTCTTCGTCTGGATTGTAGACAAATTCTTCATAATAGCTATTCAAAATTCAAAATTCAAAATTCAAAATTCAAACTATTTTTTAAATTTAGGTTTAACGTGTTCCATGGTAACAATTATAGTCCACGGTCTTGTAGATGTTCCCTATTTTAAAAACGATCTCTCGGTTATATTTTGGGTAATTATCGCCCTGATAAGCTTAATTAAATTATCCAACTCCATTAAACCCGATAATCCAAACTACGAGCCAAAACCAAAAACCAAAAAATAATACCGCCCCCCCCTTTTTTTGTTGTTCCTGAACTTGATTTAGAACAACTCAAAGGAAACAAGAAAGGCCTAAAAGACTTTTTAAAGTCTCCACCCAAGGCGCTGTGTCCGCCTTGGGCGGAGACAGCGCCTTTCCATGCCCGCCTCGGACGGGGGCGTGATAAATAATGGAATATCTAATATTAAACACTTTTACCCTTTATAAATAGTAAAAAATAATCCCCCTTCGGGAGATCCCCCACAAGATGAAGCCATATAACAGATATGGGATTAGGGGGAAATTCCTATACGATAAAAAAAGTTCACGCGTTATACGTGAACTTTTATTCTTATTAAACGGAAATATCTTTAAAAAATGGTTTAAACCAGCCATAAACTTTGGACTCTTCCGGATATATAATCAGAGAAAGTGTCCTCTCCCATTCTTTGATGTCCTGTTCTATGCTATGACGGACAACATCCATTGCCGGACTACATTTAGGACAATTGGATAAGTGTTTATGAGATAAGCCATCCTGAAACCAGTGATACAGTTCCGTGTTCCCCATCTGTTGCGCTTTCTTCAAATCATTCAATTTTCCCTGTGCCAACTGCTCGCCCACCATTATTTCTTGATATTTTTTAATATACCCACCTAAGGAGTTAGCTAATTTAAAAAAAATAATATAAATAACTATACCTGAAAACCCTATTACCAATCCAAGGAGTAAAAAAGTTTTTATTAAGCTACAAAAAACGAGAAAACTCGTAGTTAAAAGCAAAAGAGTTTTAGATGCTATTAAAATCCTTTCTTGAATTTTTTGTACACTTTTCAATTTTTCCACAATTCCATCCTTTAAATTTTAGATTAAATGTAATTTTGTAAACAATTTTTCAAAAAAATTATACACTGAATTTTTGGGTGGGTATTTAAAAGTCTTATCTTTATAAATTTTCAGTCTATTCTCAATTTCAACACGAAGTGCATCATAACTCAAAGTATAAAAAGAACTAAAATCATAAAGATCTTTATATTTTATATTTTCATTTAACCAACCATTTAGTTCTTTATCAGAAAATCGAGAGGCTTTTTCTAAAGATTCTATATGCTCATTAATCCCCTTTTCCGCCATAGCCGTTAACATATAATCTTTGATATAGCGCTCCAAACCAGAAAAACAAAATAACATGGGGACAAGCAAAGTCAAACCAACAAATGCCCAAACAAGAATAAGTAAGACAGTATTTTTAAAAAATAAAACGCTAAACAAAAAAAATAACAAAAACACTAAAGGGATAAAGTTAATTAAATTCACTATTCTTTTCATTTTTTTCAGATCTTCCACAACCATCTCCTTTTGATGTAAATATAATTTATATCAAATGTAATTTTGTAAACAACTTTTCAAAAAAATTATATACTCGGGGTTCTTCTGGGTATTCTATTTTTTCCAACTCTGCCTTGAGCATCTTGATATCTTTATTAATATCATCACGAAGCCCGCCGACATTTACAAGGAATATAGGGATTGGCCCGGACAAATCTTTGTGTTTGGCATTAACTCGCCCCCAGCCGTTAAGGGTAACTTCATCCATGCTCAACAATTCCTGCAATCTTTTGATTCTCTCATGAATCTTTTCTTCTTTTTCTTCTGTTGTTTTAAATCCACTGACATACGGATCTATAAAAAACATAGAAAAAAATAAAAATAAACCAACCACAACAAGTACGAGACTAAAAACCAAGATAAAATTCATAAATATAGCGCTTTGAATTTCAAAGCACATCCCCATTAAACTCCAAAGAAACAAAAGCATTCCGCCCAAGATAAAACAAGCCCCGGTCTCACAAACCCTCTTTTGAACTTTTTCCTTTCTTTTTATTTCTATCACAATACTCTCTCCTTATTTTGTTACGATTGATAAAAATACAAAATACATTTCTTTTTAAAGACCAAATAACAAAAATATCTTAACACAAAAACAAGGTTCGTGTCAAAAAATTTAATCAAGATGGTTTATTTTTTTTATTTGTAGATTTTTATTATTTTATATATAATAAAAAGGTCATTATTGTAATGACCTTTAATTTTTGGTTGAGGATCTTGAGCTCAAAAAGAACTGGTAACATTTTAAGGATAATAACCCTGTAATGCGCGTTCATACTGCTCTCCGGCTTGGTAGACGCCATAGTTCCATATCGCATTGAACCCAAAATCCAATTTTATATTACCACAAACACACAATATGTCAATAATATTACAAAAATTTATTAGCCAATCGGGACATTGCTCCCGTCGCAAGGCAGAACAATTGATTCGCGAAAAAATGGTGACGGTCAATGACAAATTGGCTGAATTAGGCATGAAAATAAATGAAAATGATGGTGTATATATTGGTAAAACAAAAATTCAACCCTTAGCAGAAAAAATATATATTATTCTTAATAAGCCCGCCGGCTACACTTGCACTAACCGCAAATTTAAAGGAGAAAAAAATATTTTTGAACTAGTCCCCGCTTATCCCTCACTACATGCGGTCGGGCGACTGGATAAAAACAGCCGCGGACTGCTGCTCTTAACAAATGACGGGGAACTAACCCAAAAATTAACCCACCCTAAATACGAACATGAAAAAAAATATAAAGTAAAAATTAAAGAAGCTAAAATTAATATCAATTTAATTATTAATAATATGAAAAGTGGGATTGATATCGGTGATGGTGACGGTACAGTCAAAGTAAAAAATATAATGTATATAAAAAATAATACATTCTTAATTATATTAACTGAAGGTAAAAAAAGACAAATCAGGAGAATGTTCACAGTACTAGGATACAAGATTGAAGATTTGGTCAGAATCGCTATGGGAAAATTGGAACTAAAAAATTTACCGGAAGGAAAATATAAACATATAAGCCTAAAAAATATTTATTAAAGTTGTCATTTTTACAAAAAAGGGAGGGTATATAATGACTAAAAAAAGTAAATACAAAGAAAATTATCAAAAAATTTTTAAAAGAGCTAAAGAAGTTTTTGAATGTTCCGATGAAATAATAATTCGATGGATAAATAGCCCCGCTCTAGGATTGGGAAACAAAAAACCCAGTGAAATGCTTAATACTAAAAAGGGTACAGAAAAAGTTCTAAATTTATTGGGACAAATAGAAAACGGAACATTTATTTAAAATAGTTAAAAGAGTGAAAAAATTCACTCTTTTTTATTGACCAAAATTAAATTAACAACTATTATAATATGTATAAATACAAAATGGAGAGATGGCTCGAGTGGTTGAAGGCGTCGCTCTCGAAAAGCGATGTCCGCCAAAAGCGGACCGTGGGTTCAAATCCCACTCTCTCCGCACTGATAAAAAATCGCTTTTATTTTCGATTTTAGAGAGTATATTATATGGCTCTTTAAAACTAAGATTAGCGATTTTTTGTTTTTCAAAAGAAGCGTTCCAAAGTAAAGTTTTTGTGATTATTTCTTGTTTGTTGTTTTTTCTAATTTCAAATTCTTTTTTGGCTTGTATTGGGTATAAAAAGACATTCTTAATGCGTTCCAAAGTAAAATCACTATTTTGTTTTTTTTGCTTGTTTAATTCTTCTAAGTCTTTTTTAAGTCTTACTATTTCGTTGTTAAGTGTTTTTTCTTTTTGGTTATAAACTTCTTTTGTTATACTTTCGTCTAAAAATAGGTCTAAGAGTTTGTTTTTGCGTTCCTCTGCCTTTGAAATAGAGCCTTGGGTATTTTGCTTGGCTTGTTCTAAGTATTCATCTGTTTGCCCTAATTTTGCTTTGTTGGCTTGATAACACATATTGATCAATCTTTCACTAATAACTACTTCGTCAAACATTTTAGTTAATTCTTTTGAAACATCGTCTTCTTTTAAATATGTTTTATGTTCGTCGCATATTCCTTTGCCGTTAGTGCAATAATAGTACGTGTGTTTGCCTTTCTTTTTGGTAGCAGTTAAAACACAACCGCAAGTATCACACTTCAAAACTCCTCGATAGGTAAAATATAGCTTTTGCTTTTTTGTATTGGCTTTTTTATTTAATACTTCTTGAACGCTATCAAATAGTTTTTTAGATATTATTGGTTTATGATTTCCTAAATATTGTTTGTCGTTCTTTTGCATTACTCCATAATAAAAAGGATTGCTTAAAATAGCATGTATTTTACTTTTGTGATATTTATATCCTTGGCGACTTCTAAAACCTTGTTTGAATAATATGTCGGCTATTTCTTTAACACTTTTATTACCTGTGCTGTAAAGAGTAAATATTTTCTTAATATATTTTGCTCTTGCTTTGTCTTGAATAATTCCGCCTTTCCCGTCGTTTAAATATCCCAGCGGTGCTAAATTAGGCCAACCGCCTTTTTCTAATTTAGTTAATATTCCACGCTTAACATTTTTTGATAGATCTAAAATATATTGATTAGCCATTCCGCTTTCTACATTAAAAAGTAAGACATTATCTGACGGTAAATATTGTTTATCAATCGTTTGAATAATTTTTAACTTGTCTTGTTGAAGTAACCACTGAATTGTCGCACTGTCAATCGGGTTGCGAGATAGTCGGTCAATTTTCCAACACAAAATACCCAAATTTTCTTTTTTGTTTCGTTTGATAAATTTTATCATTTCTGTAAACAACGGACGATTTTCGGGCTTCTTCGCTGATTTGCTTTCAGTGTAGATATTAATAATTTCTAAACCCAAATTAGAAGCTAATTTTTTCATTTCATTAACTTGGCTTTCCAAAGATAAAACCTGTTTACCTTTGTCTTCGCTTGATTTTCTACAATATAGAATATATTTCATATTTTTTAAAATTTAATAACAAAAAGGGACGGTTCTGGCTAAACCAACTCAATATTCAAGGAATATTTTTGTCGGACAGAAACCGCCCCTTTTTGGGGACAAAAAAATAAAATCCTTGAATATATTTTGAATTGGTTTAGCATTTATATATTAACATAGCTATTTATTACTTGGCAAATCGGATTTTAGGGTATAGGCAGTATATTTAACTTTTCCCACCCATTCGCTTTCAAAAATCTTTTCAAATTTAAGCGGTAGTTCTTTCACAAATTTATCAAAAAACATTATTGCTTTTATTCCTGTCAATTCAACTGGTTTATTTAGATTTCTTGAACAAAAAAATTTCTTTTTTCTAAACATTCTTTTATCAAACATTTCTTTGCTTAAATATTTACAAAGATAAGCACCCATATTATCCACCCGATTAACATCTTTTATTTTTACAAAACCATATTTCCAATATCTATTTTGAAACCACCTTTCCCATTCAAATCTATCTCTTTTGATTATTGTTTTGATATTGCAGAGCAAATGATAATGGACTGATCCGCCGTTTTCTTTCTTATTGCCGTGATAGTCAACATCTTTTTGAAATTCAACTACGGCGATATATTCAAAATCTGGTTTGGCGTGGATTATTCTTTTCATGGCTAGGTGAAACAGTTTATTAGCTTCCACTAAATCAGTTGTGCTTTCGGCAAAAGTTAAGGTTAAAAATTTATCTAGCTGGGGATTAGCGTTTGTCAGTCGTCTAATACTTGATCTTGTTCTTTGAATAGAAAACTTCGTTTTCTCTTTTTGTTTCTTTTCTTCCGCTTCTTTTTCTTTTTTATACCTATACATATCTAATTGTTCGGTTTTGGTTTGATTGGCTATTCTTTGTTTAATCTGTTGCTTTGTTTGTCTTTTTCTTCTTTTATATCCACGAACAATATCTTTAGTCTGATAATCATAGACTTCAATTTCTTTCCCCGATTGTATAATTTTAAAATTGTAAACTTCTAGCATATATGATTAAGATTTAAAAAACTTGCCATTTTTATGTGCAGATGTGTGCATATAATCCAGTTAATGAATATGTTTTCTTTTTTCTCGCCAAAATGGGCAAAGTTTTGGCGAGAAAGAAAACATTTTAATTGCCACTTAATTTTTAAAAGTATTTGTTTTTTGGTCTGCCCTGTCGGGCTATCCCAAAAAAGCAAATTACCTTTTTAAATAAAATTAAGTTAATTATCGCTTAAAAGATTTTCCATACCCTCATATAAATCTGCAAAACTATCCAAATATATATCAGCGGTTTCGTCTGAAATATCAACATTACATATTTCTTTAAAATATGTCTTACATTCTTTTCTTAATTGTTCGGAATAAGTAAACACAAAAAAACCGCTTAAATAATTATGCGGTTATTCTATAAAAAAAGACTTCCACGATTATACATGGAAGAAATTGAGGAACTTTTTTATTATTGTTATTTTAGCAAAGTTTGGGCGGTGGTTTACAGGAACTTTAATCTAATTTTTCAAGATATTTTTTGTTTATCTTAACATTACCAGTTTTATTGGTGGTGAATATTAAAAAGTCGTTGATATTAGTCGCAATTCTAATTTTTTCTTGTAGTCTTTCGCAAGCATTATAGTATTTTTTCCAGTCTTTGGCGTTGTCATATTCCAATTCTTTTAATTTTTCAGTGGCTATATCTTGGTAGTATGCTTCTTCGGTTTTATCTTCTTGTTCAAACAGATATTCCAAAATATAGTGTTCTATCGGCAAATCGGCTTTTCTTTTGATTTTTACTTTTTTACCTTTGATATGCAAAATGCTTTTTTGATTATTAAAAAATATATTGTCTTTATGTCCTTTGATAAAATCCTCAGTGCTTAGTTCGTCTATTATCTTTTTATTTAGAACGGTAAAAGACATGTTGTAAACCATAATTTGGTTTGGGTCTTTAAAGGCTAATTCTACATTATTTTTAAATTCAGCTATTTTATTTTTATCCGTTAGAACTTTGTATTCCTCCATAGTTTTATACATGGCGTCTAGAAAAGTATAGAAAAATATTGAGTTATTATCAAAATTGGTTTTGCCTGTTTGGATATCAAAATCGGCAAGACTGGTCGAGCCTGTCATGAGAGAATTTAATGTTTTAGCTGTTTTACTATTTTCTTCTTCAAACATTGCTTTTAGTGTTTTTTCCGTCTTTAAAAAATCCATATATTTATGGATTATGATCATTTTCTTTAGGCAATTAGGTTCTGCTTGAAATTCTTTCTCTAACTGCTTTATTTTGTCTATTAGTTGAGGATTTTTCATAATATATCTTTATTATATCATGAATTATAGTTTGTTTGTAATTTAAGATATTTTTATTATTTTAAGAAGGAAAGCAAATGTATAAGTTCAGATACATATTGGACTGCGAAGCAGGACAATAAGTATGCAAATGGGGTTTAAATATAAATATTGCAATGGTTTTGGCAGAA
>MFGN01000016.1 GCA_001780285.1 Candidatus Falkowbacteria bacterium RIFOXYD12_FULL_34_57
TATTATTTAACCCAAATTATTAATTAATTTGAGTTAGATTTTATATGACTCAACCGATAGTAGCAAAGTTAGAAAATAGATGGCTCAATTCGCGGGGCTTGCTTTTTTTAAATTATTATGCTATGGTTAGACTAATAAAAATAAATAATTAATTACCCTTTCTTGGATATGGGGATTAACTTTATCCACCTTTTCTCGGTTAGGGACACAAAAGTCATGTTAGACAAAAAAAAGAAGCAGCAAATCATTCAAAAATTTAAGGTTCATAAAAATGATACTGGTTCTACACAAATCCAAATCGCAATTCTTTCTGAAGAAATCAAAGAGCTTGCAGAACATCTTAAACAACACAAACAAGATCATTCTTCAAGGCGCGGTTTACTTAAAAAAGTAGGAGAAAGAAGAAGACTTCTTAAATACTTACAAAAAGAAGATGAAAAAGCATTTATTGAATTATCAAAAAAATTAAAATTAAAAATATCTAAAAAAATGGTTGAGGATGAAGAGGAAAGAAAAAGAGCCGAAGAGGAGCTGTTGGCAGAGGATATTGTTGAAGAAGAAGAAATAGAAGAAGAAAATAACGAAGAAAAAAATAATGATTAAACATAAAGAACAAAGGGTTGGGGTGTTGGTTGATGTATCAAACATGTACCACTCAGCAAAGAATTTATATAAGAAAAGGGTAAACTTTAAAGAGGTTTTAAAGAGAGCTGTAGCTGACAGAAAATTAATTCGCGCCACTGCCTATGTAGTAAAAACCGAAACCGAAGAGGAATTGCCGTTTTTTGAAGCTCTATCCCAGCAAGGATTCGAGGTAAACATGAAAGACCTGCAAATTTTTGCCGGAGGAAACAAAAAAGCAGACTGGGATGTGGGAATTACTGTTGACGCTATTAAATTAGGAAATAAACTTGATGTAATAGTGCTTGTAACCGGTGATGGGGACTTCCTGCCGCTAGTAGAATATCTACAAAATACAAAAGGTTGTTTAGTAGAGGTGATTGCCTTTAAACAAACAGCTTCTTCTAGATTAGTAGAGGAGTGTGATGATTTTATAAATTTAAGCGACGATAAAAAATTCTTATTATAAAATAAAGCGGCGCGAATACGCCGCTTTATTTATTAATATATTAATTTAAATAATTATTTGGCCGACAGACACTTAGTACTGTGGTTTACCATAGTCCTTTAGCTTGTTGGCCAAATCAACAAATTATGGAAAAAGAAAAAATTTTTTCTACAAATTGGCTTGGCCGAACTCTCACATTTAAAACTGGTAAATTAGCCTTGCAGGCTAGTGCTGCCGTAATCGTACAATATGGAGATACGGTTGTTTTGGCTACCGTGGTAGAATCTAAAGAAGAAAAGGATGCATCTTGGTTTCCTTTAATGGTTGACTTTGAAGAAAGACTTTATGCTGGTGGTATTATAAAGGGCTCTCAGTGGATAAAAAGAGAGGGCCGGCCTACGGATGAAGCAATTCTTGCCGGTAGAATGATAGACAGATCTATTAGGCCATTATTTGATGATTCTAGCAGAAGAGAGGTTCAGGTGGTTGTTACTATTCTGGCTACTGATAAAGAAAATGACCATGATATAGTGGCGTTGATTGGTGCTTCTGCCGCGCTTTCTATTTCTGGTGTAAAGTGGAATGGTCCAATTGCCGGAATACGTATTGGACGCATAAACGGACAATTAATTTATAACCCGACAATCAATGAAAAAAAAGAAAGTGATTTAGATTTGGTGGTGGCCGGAAACACAGAAACCATTATTCAAATTGAGGCTGGAGCAAACGAGGTAAAAGAAGAAGATATGTATCAGGCTATTGTTAGTGCTAAAGAAAAAATGGCGCCGGTTATTGATTTAATAAACAAGCTTAAAAAAGAAGTGCCTACCACAAAAAGAGAAGAAAAAGAAAATATTTTAAAAACCTCCGAAGAAAAAGAACTAGAAGAAAAACGCAAACAAGGAATAGAAGTAGCTAAAAAATGGCTAAAAGAAAATGTAAACAAAATTCTTTTTGATAAAACTTTTTATTTAAAACAAGAAAGAAAGGCCGCTGTTTCAGAAATAAAAGAACAATTAAAAAAATATTTAGTTAATCAAAAAATCAACCCAACCCTAATCCAAGATATAATAAATAAAACAATAGATGAGGCGGTAGATTCAGAAATCACCAAAGAATTAATTGAGAATAAACGCCGTGTAGACGGAAGAGGAATTACGGATATTAGGGCGCTTTCAGCAGATATTAATGTTTTGCCTCGCGTTCATGGTAGTGGTTTATTTTCTCGCGGTGAAACCCAGATTATGTCCGTAGTAACCCTTGCAGGCCCAGGACTAGCTCAATCGCTTGAGGGTTTAGGTGGAAGCGGTGAAAAAAGATATATGCATCATTATAATTTTGCTTCTTTTTCTGTTGGAGAAACAGGATTTATGCGCGGACCAGGAAGAAGAGAAATAGGTCATGGAGCTTTAGCTGAAAAGGCCCTTGCTCCGGTTTTACCATCTAAAGAGGATTTTCCCTACACCATCAGGGTGGTGAGTGAAACACTGGGATCAAATGGCTCATCCTCTATGGGTGCTACATGCGGATCAACGCTTGCCTTAATGCAGGCTGGTGTGCCAATCAAAAAAGCCGTAGCCGGTGTTGCTGTTGGTCTTGCTTCTTATAATGATATGAGCGCCTGGCAAGTTATTACTGATATCCAAGACTTAGAAGATGGAAAAGGTGGCATGGATTTCAAAATCACAGGAACCAGCGATGGAATAACCGCAATTCAATTAGACACTAAAACTCTTGGTCTTAATAATGAAATAATAAAAGAGGCTTTGAAACAAGGATATGAAGGAAGAATTAAAATCCTAGAAGCAATAAAAACCACTATTCCGGAGCCAAACAAAGAATTATCTCCTTATGCTCCTCGAATTACCAGTTTCTATATTGATCCGGAAAAAATTAGAGAAGTAATTGGTCCCGGTGGAAAAATTATTAACGCTATTATTGGAGATTCTGAAATTACAATTGATATTGAAGATGACGGTCTTGTAATGGTGTGTGGCGCGGACCAAGAAATCACAAAAGAAGCTGTTAAAAAAATAAAAGATATCACAAGAGAGCTGCAAGCTGGTGAAAAATTCAAAGGAAAAGTGGTTCGTCTAATGGATTTTGGCGCCTTTATAGAAATACTCCCCGGACGTGACGGTATGGTCCATGTATCTAAAATGGCTCCTTATCGAGTTGGTAGACCGGGAGACTTATTAAATATTGGCGATGAGGTTTGTGTAAAAATAGAAGAGATAGATGAACAAGGAAGAACAAATCTTTCTATGGTTGGTATAGTTGAGAATGAAGAATTATGGAAAAATCAAAAAGGAAAACAAGAAGGCGGTGGGTTTGGAGGAGGATTTAGAGGAAATGACAGAGGCGGAGGTAGGGGAAATTTCCGAGACAGAAGACCAAATTCTAATTTTAAACCACAAAATCCTAGACCGAATAATCTAAAAAAATAATCATCATAATTATTTTATATAAAAAACAGGTAACTTGTTTGCCTGTTTTTTAATGCATAATATATATTATTTTATGGGGTTTTCTTTTTTTAAATTTTTCAATAAAAAATTGATTATTTATCAATTATGCTACTCAGTAAATTATTGTTACTTTATTTTATTGATATAAATCAATATAATAGGTTATAATAAATAGTGTACAAGTTGTGTATAATTATTATTTTATTAAATTTTCAAATTTAAAAACTTTATAAATTTTAAAATTTTATTTTTTTAATATTAGTAAAAAATTCTACTTTATGCCAAATAAACAAATAAAATCAGAAATAAGAAAGGCTTATTTGCTTGATAAATATGTAATTATTACTCCTGGCCGCGCAGAGCGCCCTAGAGATATAAAAGAAGAAACAATTATAAAAAGAACTGGGGATTGTCCTTTTTGTTTTAAAAATTTAAACCAAAAGAATATAGTAGACAAAATAATGGATAAGTACAATCTTGAAAAATGGCAAGTTGTAAGTATAAAAAATATTTTTCCAGCCGTGACACTGGATAATGAAAAAGCTTATGGTGCCCAAGAAGTAATTATTGAAACCAGGGACCACACCAAAGAGTTGGCGGATTTAAGTGAAGACGAAATAGAATCTGTGCTTAGAATGTATGCTAAACGTACAAAAAATATTGGCGAAAATGAAAAAATAGACTATATTCTTTGTTTTAAAAATCAAGGATCAAAAGCCGGAGCATCTATTGTTCATGCTCATTCTCAGGTTTTTGCCACCCACATTATTCCACCAGATATAAGTAAAGAAATGGTAAAAGCGCAATCTTATAAAATAAAACACGGCACTTGTCCATATTGTGATATTATAAAAAAAGAAATAAAAACTGAAAGAAAAATTTTTGAAGATGGGTATATTGCCGCTTTTGCCCCTTATGCCAGTGAATATCACTACGAAGCCTGGATATTCACCAAAAGACACCTGGACAATATAACCATGCTCAATGATGATGAATTTAAATCTTTTGCCCATGTTTTAAAAAAAATATTAACCAAGCTGCAAAAATTAAATCTTTCTTTTAATTTTTTTATGCACCAATTAATATCAAACAAAGATCAACACTTTTACCTTAAAATACAACCAAGGGATAGTATTTGGGCTGGTATTGAAATTGGTTCTCATTTAGTAATTAATTCTATATCTCCGGAAATTGCCGCGGAGTTTTATCGAAAATAATGCCTTATCAACAAAAAAACAACCAAAGCTGGAGAATAAATAAGAAAAAATACTATTTAACCAGAAAAACAAAAACTCCAATAAAAAAAACAAAAAGACTGAATTTAAATCTTAGTATTTTTGATTTTTCTAATAATTTTAAACAAAAAGTATTTTTATTTTTATTAGGGTCTTTTGTAGTATGTTTAATGATTGGGGTAATTTTCATAGCTTGGCTTTCCAGAAATCTACCAAATCCCGGTGGTCTTATAGAACGAGAATTAGCGCAAAGCACTAAAATAATGGATCGTACCGGAGAAGAGATTCTTTATGAAATACATGGAGAAGAAAAAAGAACATTAGTAAAATTAAATGAAATACCTAATTATGTAAAATATGCCACTATTGCTATAGAGGATAAAAACTTTTATTCTCATGGTGGTATAAGTTTATGGGGAATATTTAGAGGGACTGTACTACATTATATTCGATATGGAACCATGCAAGGCGGCTCTACGCTTACACAACAGTTTGTAAAAAACGCTATTCTTACCAATGAAAGAACTGTTACGCGTAAATTAAAAGAGTGGATACTGGCTTATAAAATTGAAAAAAAATACTCTAAAGATGAAATTCTACAAATGTATTTTAATGAAATTCCTTACGGCTCCACGGCTTATGGGGTAGAAGCAGCTAGCCAAAAATATTTTGGAAAAAGTGCGCGGAATATTAATATTGCTGAAGCCGCAATACTTGCCGCCCTACCACAAGCACCAAGTAGATATTCTCCTTATGGTTCAAATATTGAAATACTTTTAGGACGCCAACAATATATTATTGATTTAATGTTAGAACAAGGATATATCACGGAAGAAGAAGCAAAAGATGCCAAAGAATTTAAAATAGAATTTAAAGAACAGGGTTCAAATATTAAAGCTCCTCATTTTGTAATGTATATCAAAGAAATTCTTTCAAATAAATATGGAGAAAAAATGGTTGAACAGGGCGGATTAAAAATATATACAACCCTGGATATATATAAACAAAAAATTGCTGAAGATGTTATTAATGAGTTAGCTGAAAAAAATGAAAAAGATTATAATGCCACAAATGCCTCTCTTATCTCTATTGATCCAAAAACAGGACAAGTACTTGCTATGGTAGGAAGTCGTGATTATTTTAATAACGATATTGATGGACAAGTAAATATTACTACTAGCAACCGCCAACCAGGCTCTTCTTTAAAACCATTAGTATATGCCACTATGTTTTTAAAGGGTTATACTCCAAACACCATACTTTATGATGTGATTACGAGTTTTTCCACTAATAAAGATGAGCCCTACGAACCACATAATTATGACAACAAAGAACATGGTCCTGTAACCATCCGCAAAGCACTAGCTGGATCATTAAATATTCCAGCGGTAAAAGCGATTTATTTAGCTGATATTGATAAGGTTTTAGAGCTTGCAACAGATATGGGATACACGACTCTTACAGATAAAAATCGTTTCGGTCTTTCCTTGGTTTTAGGTGGTGCTGAAGTAAAATTAATAGAACATGTAAATGCTTATGGGGTTTTTGCTAGGGAGGGAATATTTCATCCTATAACCACTATTTTAAAAATAGAAGATAAGGACGGAAACTTAATTGAAGAGGCAGAAACAAAAGAAAAAAAGGTATTAGATCCAAAAATTGCTCGATTAATAAATGATGTTTTATCAGATAATGCTGCTCGTGCTTATGCTTTTGGAGAAAGAAACTGGCTCACGCTTAGTGATAGGCCTGTGGCCGCCAAAACAGGCACTACTAATGATTATCGAGATGCTTGGACTATTGGTTATACCCCGTCTATTGTTACTGGGGTGTGGGTAGGAAATAATAATAATTCAGAAATGAAAAAAGGAGCGGCTGGCGGAGTTGTGGCGGCACCAATCTGGCATAATTATATGAAAAAAGTATTAGGAAACACTCCTATAGAAGGGTTTAAAAAAATAGAGATAGAAAAAACAGGAAAACCAGTTCTAGATGGAGAGGCGGGGATGGAAACTGTAATAAAAATTGACAAATCTTCCGGTCTTTTAGCCACAGAAAACACACCCCCAGATAAAATTGAAGAAAAAATATTCATACAACCACACTCTATTCTTTATTATGTGGACAAAAATGATCCTCTTGGTCCAAAACCAGAAAATCCTGAAAAAGATCCTCAATTTAAAGAGTGGGAAAAGGGTGTTGCTTTATGGCTTGAAAAAAAATTAGCATCATCATCACCTAATGTAGAAATTATAGATCAACTCCCGCCAACAGAGTATGATAATACTCATACTATAGAAAACCTACCGGAAGTAAAAATTATTTCACCAATTAATAATAAAACTATTCTTACCCCCCTACTTATATCCACAATAGAGGCGAGTGCTAAAAGAGGCATTAATAGAGTTGAATACTATATTAATGATAATTTATTTTTTATAAATACTTCTTATCCTTTTGGTATAGAAAAAACAATTGATTTTTTAAATAATGGTTTTCATAATTTAAAGGTTAAAGTTTGTGATGATGTTGATAACTGTACAACTAAAGAGGTTGAATTTAATTTAGTTTTAAATAATAATATACAAAACAAAGATATAACAGTAAAAATAATAAATCCGGTTTCCGGTCTTGCATTATCTAATATTGATTTTCCACTAACTGTTAAATTTGATATTGATAATCCAAAACAAGTTGCGAATATTAATTTATATTATATAGGAGAAGATAATAACCCCGTTTTAATAAAAAATATTCAACCAATCACAGAAAGTATCACAGCCACTATCTGGGATAATCCACCAGCTTCAGGAACCTATAAAATATATAGTGAAATAAATACTTGGGGTAAGAAAAAAATAAAAACCGAGGATATTTTTGTAATAATTAATAATATTTCAAATTCAATAAAAGAAGATAATGAATAAAAAAATAAAAAACAATCTTAAATTAATAAGGTTGTTTTTTTATTCAAAAAATTTTATTTTTTTATTGGCATTATTATATAAAAATAAGTATAATCATTTTCTGCTTTTAAAATACAAGGAGTATTATTATTTATTATTTCTAATTTTATATTTTCACTGTTAATATTATTTAGTCCATCAATTAAATAACGAAAGTTTACAGTAACACCATTATCTTTACCTGAAACTTGTGCATCTAAATTAGTAATATTGTCACCCATTTGGCTAGAGGTTGAAGATATTACCATTTTATTTTTTCCTAAAGGGAAATCAAGGTTCACATCATTAATTCCTGCTTTAGAAAAAATAGATGCAGCTTTTATTGCTCTTATTAATTCATTTCTATCTACTATAACTGTTGTTTCTGTGCCGTTTGGTATTATTTGTTTATAATCAGGATATTGCCCCTCTATTAAACGAGACATCATTTCTGTATTTCCTATTTTAAACATAATTTGATTATCAGATACAAAAAATTTAATTTTATTACTTTCTTCTAAATTTTCTAGTTTTACTGACGATAAAATTCTAATTAATTCTTGTAGTGTTTTTGCTGGAATTATAATATTTTTATCTTCTTGTTTTTTTGTTTTTATTATAATTTCTTTTTCAGCTAATCGAAAACTATCAGTAGCAGCCATTATTAATTTATTATTTAAAAATTGAAACAAAACCCCTGAAAGCTCAATCCTGGACTCAGAAGTAGAAACAGCAAACACAACCTGTGTTAAAGCTTTTCTAAAATCTTCTAAATTAGCTTCAAAAAAATCATTATCATTAATTATAGGAATTAATGGAAAGTCTTCTGTTGATTGACCTTTAATAGTTGTTTTATAATCACCGCTTTGAATTAATAATTTATTATCTTTTAATTCTATATCTACTTTTTGATTAGGTAATAATGATATAAAATCAAAAAACACTTTTGATTCTACGGTAAATCCACCTTCTTTTTCAATTTTACCACGAACCAAACTAGTAATCCCAACTTCTAAATTAGTGCTCACAAGTTTTATATTTCCATTACTAGCCTCTATCATTATATTATTAAGAATTGGTAAATTTACATTTTTACTAGCAATATGAGCCACTGTAAATAATCCATTTTTTAAATTTTCTTGTAGTATGGATATTTTCATATTAATTTATTGAATAAATACGCTGTTTTATTGATTCTATATCTTGTTTTATTTTTTCATTACCATCTAATTCTTTTGATATTTTATTAAAAGCATGCATAGCAGTAGTATGATCTCTTCCTCCAAGCTCGTGTCCAATAGTTGGATATGATGTATTTATCTCATTTCTCATTAAATACATAGTAATTTGCCTAGGATAAACAAGTTCTTTTTTTCTGCTTTTTCCAATTATTTCTTTATGTGCCACATCAAAAAATTTAGAAACTGATTCTAAAATATCTTTACAAGTTATTGATTTTGATTGAATATTAGTAATTAAACTGGAAAGTACATTTTTAGTACTATCTATGGTTGGGGTAGAATTATTAAATTCATGGTAAGCTATTAAACGATTTAAAGCTCCCTCTAATTCTCTTATATTACTAGAAATATTATTAGAAATATAATATAAAATTTCTGGACCAAGAGAATAATTTTTTTCCTTGCATTTTGCCTCAAGTATAGCCACTCTAGTTTCTATATCTGGTTGAACTATATCCACAATCATTCCCCACTCAAATCTAGAAATTAATCTTTTTTCAAGAGCTGGGATAGATTTTGGCGGCCTATCAGAAGTCATAATTATTTGTTTGTTGCTTTGATGTAATTCATTAAAGGTATGAAAAAATTCTTCCTGAGTACCATCTTTACCAGCCATAAACTGAATATCGTCAATTAATAATAAATCTACATTACGATATCTATCTTTAAAATCTTTCGCTTTTCCTGTTTTTATAGATTGAACATACTCGTTTGTAAAATTTTCACAAGTTATATATTTTATTTTATCGGTAGTTTTTAAAACTTCATGTCCAATAGCTTGTAATAAATGAGTTTTACCAAGTCCAACTCCTCCATAAATAAAAAGAGGATTATAAGCATTTCCAGGATTTGCAGAAACTGCCTGACAAGCAGCGTGCGCAAGTTCGTTCCCTTTCCCAACTATAAAATTTTCAAATATATATTTATTATTTAAACCAAACCTATTTATAGATATAAGTTTTTGATCATTTCCATTCTCATCTTTTTTTATTTTTATTTTTTTAAGCAAATCTCCAACAGGGTTTGTTTTTCTAACTTCCACTTTGTAAAAAATTTTTTGTATCTTTTCATTTACTATATTTCCTAACGCTTCACTTATTTGGTTATGATATTTTTTTTCTAACCACGCCTTTGTGAAAGTATTTGGTACACAAACTATTACTTCATTATTTTCATAAGAAGAAACAAATGTGTTTTTAAACCATGTGGTAAAATTTGCTTTTGATAGATTTAACTCTATTTCACCTAAAACAGCTTGCCATAGTTGATCATTATTCATAATTTAGATGGATTATTTATAAGTAATTAAAATTATATCAACAAAATAAAAAATTAGAAACCCCTCTGTATGTTTATAATCTGTTAATAATTAGTGGATAGATATTTTTTGTATTTTTTAAAATTATTTTTTAAAATTTTTCTTTAAGAAATATTTTTAAACACTTTTCTTTATTAATTTAATATAATAAAAAGATAATAATAATAATAAAGGAGTGGATAGTTTTTTTAAAATTGAATTATTATTTGAGATTAGGAAATAAACCGTTGTAATAATATGTGCAAAACTAAAACATAAATTGTGTTTTAGTTTTATATAATGTTAATAATAAAAAACTTTTCATTTTTTTTCAACATTAATTGCAAGTCGGTACACACACTAACCCACAAATAAATCAACAAGAGTGGTGGGTTAAAAATATAGTTTATTGATTTTATATTTAAGGTATGGTAATTTTTTTGTGAAATAATAATTTATAAAAAAACAAAAAATACACCTTAAAATATAGATATTAAAATATTGTTTATTTGTTTTTTTGTTGACTAATTATAATTCATATGATATGTTGTCTATATTATTTAATTAAATATAAAAGACTTTATATATCATATACCCAAGTCTAAAACATAAAAAATATGCCAAAAAGAACATTCCAACCAAACAATAGAAAAGCTCAAAAGAAACATGGTTTTCAAAATAGGATGGAAACAAAAGATGGTCGAGATGTAATAAAAAGAAGACGAGCCAAAGGGAGAAAGGTATTAACTAAATAAAGTTAATAGTTTTATTATGCTTAAAAAGGATAATAAAATAACAAAAAAAAAAGAATTTGATTTTATTTTTAAAAAAGGAAAATCTAGTTTTGATAATATAATTGGAGTAAGGGTTATAAAAAATAATTTAAATAATAAACGCTTTGGTATTATTGTGGGTACTAAAGTAAGTAAAAAAGCAGTAGAGAGAAATAGAATAAAAAGACGGATAAAGACAGTATTAGTTAAAGAAATTTCTAAAATTAAACAAAGTATAGATTGTATTATTATTTCATTACCTCAAATAAAAACAAGTAACTATAAAGATATTCAAATATCACTACAAAACCATTTTAAAAAACTTAATTTATTTTAATATGAATTATTTTTTTTATTTACCAAAATTAGTAGCGATTAAAATAATAAAAATATATCAAAAAATATTATCCCCTGATCATGGGGTATTAAAAATATTTTATCCCTTTGGATGTTGTAAATTTAGACCAACTTGTTCAGAATATACAATAAAAGCAATAGAAAAATATGGATTAATAAAAGGTGGTTTTAAGGGTTTATGGCGAGTGTTAAGATGTAATCCATGGAATAAAGGTGGGTGGGATCCGTTAAAATAATAAAAAAATTATAATAAATTAAAAAATAATGTTTCAAACCTTTTTTTATCAACCAATATTAAATTTATTAATTTTTATTTATAATATAGTACCCGGACACGATTTAGGAATTGCTATTATTATTTTAACTATTATTATAAAATTAATTTTATGGCCCCTATCCCGAAAAGCTTTAAAATCTCAAAAAGCCCTACAGGAAATACAGCCAAAAATAGAGGAAATAAAAAAGAAATATAAAGACAAAAAAGAGGAAATGGGCAAAGCTATGATGCAGCTTTATAAAGATAATAAAGTAAACCCATTCTCATCATGTTTACCACTACTGATTCAATTCCCCTTTTTAATAGCTGTTTTTAGAGTGTTTAGAGATGGTTTTGGTAGTCATTTAGATTTATTATATCCATTTATAACACACCCAGAAGCAATAGATTATAATTTTTTAGGAATTATAGATCTTTCTTTAACCCATAATATAGTACTTGCGGGGTTAGCGGGACTTGCTCAGTTTTGGCAAACACAGATGATGATGTCTAAAAGGCCGGAAGTTAAAACACTTGGCGCAAAAGATGAGGATATGACCGCGATAATGAATAAACAAATGAAAATTTTTATGCCGATTATGACCGTGATGATTGGTTATCAGTTTTCCGCAGGACTTGCACTATATTGGCTTGTAAGCACTTTATTTCAAGCATTGCAACAACTATATACATTTAAAAAAGAAGAGAAAATAGAAAATTTAATAATTTAAATATAAAAAATAATATAAATAAAAACACAACTATTAACCTAGTTGTTTTTTTGATAGTAAATTTTTAATTTAAAAATTTCTCCCTTTTCCCACAATTAAATTAATTTTTTCTTTAGCAATTTTTATAATAACAGGAGTATTAATTTTTAAAGAATTATCTATTATTACTGGATATTTTGGGTTTGTAATTTGTAGCTCTTTAAAAGAAAAAACACTTTTATTTTCTTTATTTTTATTTAATAACAATTTATTTAATTTTTTAGTTTTAATAAAAAGTTCTAAAGTACCATCTTGTGCATTAGCTTTTATTTCATTTGGCAACTCAATTCCCATGGGAAGATTTACAATTATTATTTCTCCTGGTTCAGTAATGTTTATAGAATAATTTTTATCAATTTCAATTATTGTTTCTTTTGTGGGAATTGTAGCTTGAGTTAAAAAATAATATTTATTAATCATTCCTAAGTCTAACTCTTTTATTCTTCTGGCAGCAATAATATCACAAGCATTTTCTTCATAATCTATTCCTAAATATTCCGCTATAGAATTATATTTTTTACCAATAGGAATTAAACCAAGAGGAATATCCCCTACTGTAGTATGTAGAGATTTTAATTTAGCAACAGAATTTATAGCCTGAGCAAATAAATTATTATTTCCAACAATAATTATGTTTTTTGCACCCTTTTGCACCTCCCCCTCTATAGAGTTATAAATAGAACTCATCACACCAAGTCTAATTATTTTTCCATTTAAACCAAGATCTGTAATTCTAGTTTCTATTTTTGCTATTTTAGATTGATATTTTTTATGACCAACATAAGAATCATAAATATATATATTCATATTTTAAAATAAATATTATTTCAAATATAAAAAAATAATATAATTAATAAGGCTTTATTGTTTTTTTTCAGAATTTTTTACTTCTTTTATCATATTTATCTTCCCGTTTATTATCGCCCCTCGTTCAATTGAAATTTCAGATGTTTCAATATCTCCAAAGATTTTAGCAGTAGAAGTAATTTCTAAATAGCCACCTACTTTTATATGACCCTGTACCTCTCCGCCGACACGCACCTCTTTAGCTTCAATACTTGCTGTAATTTTTGCTTTATCACGAATTAGAAGCCTATTCATAGTTTTCACACTACCCTCTACAATCCCCTCAATAATCATATTCCCCTGGCCATGAAAATTACCTTTAATTTTAATAGAAGGGCCAATAATAGTTTCGGCATCCTTCACACTTACATTAACATCTTCTTTGTTGTTAAACATATTTTTTTAAAATTAAATAATTATTTACCTTTATTTAAGATTAGTATATTATATTAAAATATACAAGTAAACAAAAAATTAAATATAAAATTAATTTATTATTAGCTAATTTATTTAAAGATTTCTTTGCTTATTATAATAAAAACATGATATAATAAAAACAACTTTTAATTAAAAATAAGTTATATACTACACAAAAAAATACAAAATTGTTGGGAATATTGGGATTGTAAAATTAAAAAAATTTGCCCGGCTTATAAAACAGAATCGGGAAAAGAATGTTTTAATATAGCGTCACATAATTGTCCAAGGGTTAATCAAGGTAAACCAGGAGCACCAAGAGTAAGAAGAGGTTTTAAATATTGTTGGGAATGCCCATGGTTTAAAATAATTAATCCAGACTTTAATATACAATAATTTTTTATAATAAATATTATATAGATTTATAGAAGCATCACTACTGGAAAAGTAACTTTTATCCGTAGATTATTTAAAAACCCCCTTAAAAAATTAATACATGATTCAAAATAAAAGCTTATGTTAACCCATAAAGAAAAAATTAATAGAATTATTCAACAATTAAAAGAACATAATATCAATAAACCAGCATCATTAAAGAAAAAAACTGTTTCCCATGAAGTACCAAAACCTGGCGACAAGCGGTACTATGATCAAAAGATAGATGTGAGCGACCTAACAGCGATTTTATATATTAATCCGGATAAAAGAATTTGTGAGGCAGAATCAGGTGTTACTTTTATAGATTTAGTTAAAGAAACCATGAAACATAATTTAGTGCCGATAATTGTACCAGAGTTAAAAACTATTACTATTGGCGGCGCTGTGGCCGGATGTTCTTTAGAATCAATGTCATATAAATATGGTGGATTTCATGATACTTGTTTAGAGTATGAAATAATTACTGCAAATGGCGAAGTTTTGGTGTGCACACCAAATAATAAAAATAGTTTATTATTTCAAATGATTCATGGTACTTTTGGGACATTGGGGATTATCAGTAAATTAAAATTTAAATTAGTACCGGCTGAAAAGTTTGTGAAGGTTGTTTATGAAAAATATCAAACATTAGAAGATTATAAAAAAGCTGTTTGGAAACATTTTCAAAAACAAGATGTGGATTTTATGGATGGAATTATCCACTCCCACACAGAATATGTGCTCAGTGTGGCAAATTTTATAAATAAAGCACCATACAATCATAATTACGATTGGATGAGAGTTTATTATAAAAGCACAAAGACGCGCAAAGAAGATTATTTAAAAACGATTGATTATTTTTTTCGCTATGATAAAGGAGTAACTAATGTAACCCCAAAATCATTTTTAGGTCGTTTATTTTTTGGTAAATTTATTGATTCAGCAAGAGTGTTAAGTTTAGTTAATAAATTTCAAAAAATTATTTCGGCAAAAAAAATTCCAATTACAGTAGACACATTTATTCCCTTTTCTCGTATAACTGATTTCATGGAATGGTATAAAAAAGAAATTAACTTTTTCCCACTGTGGTGCGTACCATATAAACTAGTTCGACAGTATGAATGGCTGGACAAAAATTTTAGAGAAAAAATTAAAGATGAATTATTTTTAGATATTGCTATTTATGGTATGAAAAAGAAAGATAGAAAAAATTATTATAAATTAATCGAAGATAAACTAATAGAAATCGGTGCGATTAAAACATTAATTTCTACAAACTATTATAAAGAAGAAGATTTTTGGAAAATTTGGAACAAAGATTATTATGATAAATTAAAAAAACAAACCGACCCAAATAATATTTTTAGGAATTTATATACTAAAACCTGTAAAACTATGAGGGGTGTGGAAGAATAATTTTCTATTGCCAAAAATATTTTTTTAGTTTAATATAATAATAGACTTGAAGTTAAGCTTTAAGTTTATTTTTTTAACTCCCCATAGTTCAACAGGATAGAACAATCCTCTCCTAAGGGATAAATGTAGGTTCAAGTCCTGCTGGGGAGACTAAATATTTAGCTAAAATTAGCTAAAAAATGAATTTAAATATACTAAAAAAAATACTAGAAATAAAAATACTAAAAAAAGATATAATATTTTAAAACAAAAAGTAAAAGAAAATTTGTTATATTTAAAACGGATGAAATAGAAATATTATTATTTTATAATTAATTCGGAAAAATGTTCTACGTAGAACAATATGGGCCATTAGCTCAGTTTCCGCCCGAGGCGGATCAGCCCCCGGCTGAGGCTAGAAGATATTAATTTGTATTAAGAATAAGAAAATTAAATAAATGGGCCATTAGCTCAGTTGGCTAGAGTGCTTGCATGGCATGCAAGAGGTCAAGGGTTCGAATCCCTTATGGTCCACATAAAACATTAACAACTTAAAACTTAAAAAGGAGAAAACATGTTTCTTGTTTCTTTTGGTTTGCTATTTTTTGGAATTATTGGAATTTTTAGTGGTTATTTTTTAAACATTTGGATACAGCTACTGATTATAATTATTGTTTCTTTTTATTATGTTAATATTTCAAAATATAGTAAAAATACCAAACCATATACTATAGCGCTAAAAATGATTGTATCTTATGGAATCGGAACACTAATTGGAAATTTAATTTGTTTAATTTAAAAATCTAAAATTAAACAACGAAAACTATTGTTCTATATAGAACAATAGAACATTTTTAAAAATATAGTTAAACAAAAATTAATAACCAACCACTTAAAAACATAAGTGGTTTTTAAATAGAGAAGACTGTTCTATGTAGAACATTTATATAAAATTTAAATTGTTCCATATAGAACAATTTTGTGATACTATACTTATATAATTATTTTTAAATTATAAAAACATGAAGGAGATTGTGTTTGCTACAAGTAATAAAGCTAAAGTAGATCAAATAAACTTTATAGTACAATATTTTAAATTTCCAATTAAAATAATCGTTGGTAAGGAAATATATGGAGAAAAAAATAATTATAAGGAGATAGGGAATACTGTATCAGAAATTGCAAAAAATGGCGCTATTGATATTTCTAAAAAAATTAACTTACCGGTTATTACAGAAGATACAGATTTTAGAGTAAACAGTTTAAACGAAGAGCCCGGGACTCGAGCAGGGTATTTTTTAAAAAAATACGGTCGAGTAGAAATATTAAGGAAATTAAATAATATAGATAATAGGTCTGCTAGTATTAATTCAGCAGTTGCTTTTAGTGCTCCAGATGGTAAAAATAAAATCTTTTTAAATACTATAAAAGGTAAAATATCTAAAGAAGAAAAATTTGATAAATTTCCTTCTTGGATATCTCCATATACTCATCATTTTGGAGGGGGTTATAATGCAATTTTTATTCCCAATGGTTGGAATAAAACCTTGGCTGAGATAAGTCCAGAAGAATCTATACCTTGGTCTTATCGAGAAAAAAACTTTATAGATGTAATAAAATATATACTAGAAGAATGTTCTATGTAGAACAAATAAAAGGAGGAAAATTAATGTTCTTTAATAAAGATAATTTTAAATTTTGTAAAACAAAAACAGGAAAGAAATTTCATATTATTCCTATAAAAGGAGTAAATAATAAATCTTTATGTTTATGTGAAAGTGATAAAGTTTATAATACTTATGATTCTGATAAAGATATTTGTAAAAAATGTCAAAAAGAGTATTGGAAAGTAATAAAATCTTCTGTATTTAGATTGTTTTGTATGTAAAGAATTGTTCTATATAGAACAAAAAAATAACTTTATAAAAAAGGGGATAAGTCCACAAAAATGTGGACTTATCTTATTTTTTTATCTAATATTAAATAAAAAATTTTAGTGGATAAGCTGGGGATAACGGTGGATAAATATTTAAAAAAGAGACTAATAAATAGTCTCTTTTAGATTTTATTTTAATAAGAAGGTTGAAAATACATTACATCTTTAGGACCTTTAAAGCCTTTATAGACAAAAGCAAATTTCTTTTTGAATGGCTTTAGTAATATTTCTAGTTCTTGCTGCTTCTTTATAAGTATATTTTTTTGAAATTGGAAAGAGTCTTCCGGCTTATCTATTCCAAATATTTCTTTAAGTTCATTTGATTCTTTTTCAAGCTTTTTAATTTTTTCTTCTATTTTAATAGCGGTTTCCATTTTTTCTAAAATTTCCGGAATTTTATACATTAGAGGAAGTAACTTATCAAGTACTTTTTGAAAAATTTCTATTCCTTGTTTAATTCCTTCTGTAGAAAGAAGGGGAAAATAATAGACATATTCAGGGCTTATTGTAAAAGGAAGATATTTTAATTTTCTAGAATGTTCATAGTTACGAACATTACGCAAACAACATTTTTCTCCAAGTTGCATAATACCGCTTAGGAGCTCTAATAATGTGGATTTATCCATTAAAGTTTTTTTATCTATATTATGTTTTACATAAAAGTAACCATAAAACATAGTAGAATTTTTTTTATAATTGATATTATGTAAAAATGAATAATACCAGTTTTTAGGAAGGTTGAAATCTTTTCTAATTTCGTCACAACCACAGTTAGTTGTTAGAGCAAATTGTACTTCAGGATCAATGATTCCATCAATATTTTTTACTTTTCCAAATATATTATCTATAAGTTGTGACTTTTCAAAATGTTTTGTATCAAAATCAGGTTTTTCTTCAAGTAATGCTTTAAAACGTTCGTAAAAGCCAGGGTTACCAAATGATAAATTAGTGAAAGCTTGTCCAAAACAATGGCCATAAATGTAATTGTGTTTAGTTGTTGATAATACGACTTTCATGTTAATCTCCTTTTTAGAAAAAAGAAAATGTTTGGGTATTTCCTGCATTTCTTTGGACTTTGCAAGGGTCATGCGCCCTAAAAAATAACTTTAATCGATTGTAAATGTGCTTTTTTGTATCTTTTAGTAAAAACACTAAGGTTACAAAGCCTTCAAAGGATGTTAACATGAGTAATTACTGATGTCAATAGCTTTTATGAAATTGATATTGACATAATGTGTTTCGTGTGATATACTGCGAATAGGCTAGTATAAAGAATATACTAGCTTTATTTTTTAAAAAATTAATAATTTAATAATATTAGAACTTATACTTTTTATAACACACTGTTTTATTTAAAATAAAATAGTGTTATTAAGTGAATTCCGGATCAAGTCCGGGATGATAGATAGAAGTAGGGTTTGGAATAAATAAATAATATGTCGGATATAACAAGTGCTATTAAGCAAATTTGTGATGAAAAAAATTTAAGTTATGAAGCTGTGGTGGAAACCATTGAGTCAGCACTCGCTGCAGCCTATAGAAAAGATTTTGGAAAAAGAAATCAAAATATTAAAGTGGAGTTTGCAGAAGATATAACCAAGTCCAAAGTTTTTGATGTGAAAACAGTGGTAGAAGATTTACCGGAAGAAGAGCTTGAAGAGATGAGAAGAAGAGAAGAGGCAAGAGAGGCCGGTGAATATTTGCCTAGAGAAGCTGTTGACACACAAGTTAAAAATCAAAAACAAAAAACTGAAAACAAGGAAAATGGAGTAAAAGATGAAAAAACAGAAGAGGAGGAAGAAGAAAAGAAAAGATTTAATCCAAAAATGGAAATTCAACTTAGTGATGCTAAAAAAATAAAAAAGACTGCTAAGATTGGTGATGAGATAAAAATCAAATTAGAAATTGCTGAAGAATATGGAAGAATGGCAGCGCAAACCGCTAAACAAGTTATTATTCAAAGGCTCAGAGAAGCAGAAAGAGAAATGGTGTTTAATGATTTTAAAGACAAGGAACACGAAGTGGTTGGCGGTGTGATTCAAAGAAGAGAAGGAAAAATTGTTTTAGTTGATCTTGGAAAGTCTATCGGTATTATTCCATATGATGAACAAATTCCAGGAGAAAAATACAATCCCGGAGAAAGAATAAAAGTTTATGTAAAAGAAGTGGCGCTTAGATCTAAAGGTCCGGAAATTATTTTATCTAGGAAATCTGAAGAGATTTTGAAAAAAGTTTTTTATTTAGAAATTCCGGAAATATCAAACGGACTAATTGAACTTAAAAGCGTGGCTCGTGAAGCAGGTTTTAGGTCTAAAGTGGCTGTGTGGACTGATTCAGAGAATGTAGATCCGATTGGATCTTGCGTGGGCCAGCGCGGAGGACGAATTCAAACTATTATTAGTGAATTAGGAGGAGAAAAGGTTGATATTATTCAGTATGATGAAAATCCTAAAAATTATATTTCTAATGCTTTAGCTCCGGCTAAAATTGAAAGCATTAAAATAAATGAAAAAGAAAAAACATCTAAAGTTTATGTGAGTAATAATCAGCTATCACTCGCCATTGGAAAGGGCGGACAGAATGCCAGACTAGCAGCCCGTCTTACCGGTTGGAAGATTGATATTATGGAAAGCGATAAAAAAAATAATCCAGAGGAATTAAAAGAGAAAGAGGGCGCTGAAGCACAGGATGAAAATAAAAAATTAAAAACTGAAAGCAAGGAAAAAAACAAAAAAGAAGAAAAAAAGAAAACCGAAACCGCCGAAAAAGAAATAAAAAAAGAAGAAAAAAAGAAGGAGGACAAGAAGAAATAAAAGGAGAAAAAATAATTAATTTTTAAATATATGGATAAAGTTTATATTATTGGGCATACTAGTCCTGATACAGATTCTGTGGTAGCTGCGATTAGTTATGCAGAATTTAAAAACAAAATTGAAAACACTAATATTTATATACCGGTTGTTGCCGGAGAAATAAATAAGGCCACAGAGTTTATTTTTAATAAGTTTAATATAGAAAAACCAGAGATTCTTAATACTTTAGAAAATAAAAATGTAATTTTAGTTGATCATAATGAAGCTGCACAAAGCTTAACCGGAATTGAAAGCGCGAAAATTATAGAAATACTTGATCATCATAAATTAGATTTTAAATACAGTGAACCTATTTATGTAAATATTAAGCCGTGGGGATCTAGCGCAACAATTGTTGCAGAGTTATTTTTGTCTAATAATTTAAATATCAGCAAAAGCACAGCCGGACTAATATTGTCTGCTATACTTGATGATACGGTAATAACCAAATCGCCAACTTGCACAAAAACAGATAAAGACATGATAAAAAAATTATCAGAAATTGCTGAAATAAATGATTGGGAAAATTTTGGAATGGAAATTTTTAAAGCAAAATCCGGAGTATCAAAAATGAGAGATATAGAAGTAATAAAAAGTGATTTTAAAGATTTTGATTTTATGGCCGGCAAGTTTGGGGTTGGGCAAGTGGAGACTGTTGATTTGAATGAATTTTCTAATCGTCTAGATAGTTTATTAATAGAGATGGAAAAAATAAAAAAAGAGAATAATTATCATTCAGTGCTTTTATTTGTTACAGATATTATAAAAGGTGGTTCTAAAATTTTAGTAGCGTCGCGTGAAGCAGAAAAAATTGCAGAAGCGTTTAATATAAAATTAAAAGATAATAAAGCCTATATTAACGGACTTATGTCTCGTAAAAAACAAGTAGTACCGGTGTTAACAGAAAAATTTAACAATTAAATTTTTTATACTCCCTGTGTTATTCTGAATTTTATTCAGGGTCTATTGGGTTGATTGGCGGCATGGATTTTGAATTAAGTTCAGAAAGACACGATAAGCAATAATAATTAATTGTATTTTAATTAAAAAGGAGGGGTTATTGGGTACTTTAAGCGAGGATTTAAAGAAAGCAAGAGAGCTTGGTCAAAATATTTTTGTAAGCGAAGATGGGTATGATCTTTGTGTGTGTTGTAAGAAAAAAACGCAGTATAAAACCAAAACAGATATTGATTTACGGACATGGTATGTTGAAGGCTGTGGACAGCTTTGTGAAGATTGTTATAATAAAATTTATAGGTAATTAAGAATAAGGAGGAGTAATCAACACTCCTCCTTACATTAAAAAATTAAGAAATTAAATATTAAGTTCTTGGCTCTTTGTTTCCATTGTTGTTACACCAAATTAAAATTAATTTATGTTAACATGTTAAAATAATAAATATGAAAGTTGAAAAAAAAGATTTAAAAAAATCACAAATTGAATTAATTGTAGAGTTATCAGTAGAAGAATTCAAACCATATATTCAAAAAGGAGCAGAGGTGATATCTAAAGAGGTTAAGATTGACGGATTTAGACCAGGGAAGGTTCCTTATGAAGTATTAAAAAAGAAAATTGGTGAGATGAGTATTTTAGAAGAATCAGCGCGAATCGCTATTAACAAAACATTGGGAGAGGTAATCGCTAAACATGTGGAAGGCCAGCCCGTGGGTCAGCCAAAAATTGATATTACTAAAATTGCTCCAAATAATCCAATGGAATTTAAGGTAACACTGGATATATTACCGGAAGTTGTTTTGGGGGTATATAAAGATTTAAAAATTAAGAGAAAAAAAATAGAAGTAACAAAACAAGATATTGAAAAAATGCTTACAGATTTACAAAGCATGAGAGCATCAGAAAAAGCAGTAGAGCGAGAAATAAAAGACACAGATAAAGCATTGGTTGATATTCAAATGTTTTCAGACGGAATTCCGCTTGAAGATGGTCAAAGTAAAGATACAGCAATAATGATAGGAAAAGATTATGTTGTTCCTGGTTTTGATAAGCAATTACTCGGAGCTAAAAAAGGAGACAAAAAGGAGTTTAGTCTGCCTTATCCAAAAGAACACTATATGAAAAATCTAGCTGGAAAAATGGTAGAGTTTAAAGTGATTATAAAGGGAGTATTTAAAAGAGAGATGCCGGAGATTGATGATAAATTTGCGGAAAGCATGGGAATAAAAAAACTTGATGAATTAAAAAAGAATATTGAACAAAATATTGTAATGCACAAGCAACAAGAGATGGATAAAATAACAGAAAAAGAAATGTTTGAAAAAATTATTAACAAAACCAAATTTGGTGATATTCCGGAAAATTTAATTAAAAATGAGGCGCAAAACATGATGAGAGAAATAGAACAAGGCGTGTTGGAGCAGGGTGGTAAATTTGAAGACTATTTGTCCAGTATAAAAAAAACCCATGATCAAATGGTGTTAGAGCTTTTACCGGATGCTGTAAGAAGAGTGAAAGCATCTCTTTTGATTCGAGAGGTATCTATAAAAGAAAAGATTGAAGCCACAAAAGAAGATGTTCAAAAAAATATTGAAGAAATGAAAAAAAAATATAAAGACAATAAGGAAGCCGTAATACAACTAAATTCACCAGAATATCAAGCCTATATATTAAACGTATTAACCAGTCAAAAGGTGGTAGACAAGCTTAAAGAATGGAATATTGTGGAATAAGTTTTATTTAAATTTATACAAACAAATATAGTAAGGCTATTAATAGTTATTAATAGCCTTTATATTTTTATATGCCTTATATTATTGATGGAAACAATTTGGCCGGTAAATTTGATATTTTATTTGAAGATAGTTTTTGTGAACGATTAATTCGTATTTTAAAAAAGTTCAACAAAAGACGGAAAAGAAATATTATTTTGGTTTTTGATAGTTTAGAACCAATGGGAGATAAAGAGAAAATTGATAAATATCTTACCGTGATTTATGCTCCACGGGATAATTTTTATAAGTCTGCTGATGATAAGATTGTGGAGCTGGTGGAGAGAAATATTAAGAATAAAGAAAATGTAATATTGGTTACTGATGATTTGGAAATAATCAATATAATAAAAGAAATAAAGACTAATATTGATATCCGTATTATAAAAGCTAGTGATTTTGTAAAAAAAATAAGAGAAAATATTTCAGTAAATTTTGCTTTGGATAAAGTTGGACAAAATGCAATACAGGGAAGATGGGGTGAAGATTTAAATAAAGAAGATATAAAAAAAATTAATGACGAATTATTAAGGCTGTGGGGTGAGAATTGATTTGATTAGTTTTTAAAATTGTTTAAAAATGGTATAATACTTATAATAAATAAATTAATTTTTATGTTAAGAAGAATATTACAAATCATTCTTTCTAAAAAACAATTTAAAAAAATAAAAAAGGAATCAAAAGAGTGGTTTTTAAAATGTCCTGATTGTGACTATTTTAAATCAATTTGGGATAGGGGTGGAATCAGATTCGGCGCAAATTCAAAGAAAAAGAAGGAATTCGGGCATTGTCCTAAATGCAAAAAAAGAAAGTTGTTGGATGTAATTAAAAAATAATATTGATTTTTAAAAACGACCTTATTAAATTAATGTCGTTTTTATTTTATAATTTGAGTTGTGAATATAGAAATCTCTACCTCGGGGTCGTTCTTGTAAGCATCGGGCGGAAGGTCGGCTTTTTGGTAACAAAGTTGAGATAAAAATTCTTCCAGACCCCATCCGGTATCTGCCGCTACTCCCGGCAAGAATACTCCGCTACGAAAGCCCTTTTTAATTATTACTCCATGTATGCCCAAAATAATATCCTGCCAATTATTTATTTTTTTCGGAACAGATAAAACATTAATTTCATAAGTTAAATCGATAAGCTCATCTTTTTGAATGGAAATAAAGCGATTATCTTCGGTTGCGGCCGCAATAGCTATGTCGCATATAGTTTGCCATAATGGTTTTTGGGGTTTAATCATACCAACACATCCGCGGAGTTCTTTTTTGTTATAAATACTTACAAACGCACCCATGTGCGCATTTAAATTTTGGTCGTCTATTTGCCAATCTAATATATTATTGTTTTTAATATATTCTTCAACTGTTTGCTTGCAGATATTTAATAATTTTTGTTGTTCTTCTTGGTTTAACATTATTTTTGATATTTCACAATATATCTAAAATTTTTAATTCTATTATTTCGGTTTTAGTATTCCATACGGCAAATGTTGCCCTTTGAAATGTTGCGCTTAGTGTTCCGGGGTTAATACACTTAACGTTGTTTTTATTATCTTCCCATGGCCTGTGGGTGTGCCCGTAAAAAACAATATCACATTTTTTTTCTTTTAAAATTTTATCAATATAAAAAGGTTCGTGACAAAGGCCGATAATTTTATTTTCTATTTCAAATATGCCGATTTTATCAAAATATTTAATGTTTTTGTGTTGCGGAACATGTTCATCATCAAATAATTTTATGTTTCCGCTAACCATATAAATTGCTCCGGAAAATTTTGCTAATTCGTTTAAGGTTTCATTATTAGTTATGTCTCCGCAGCAAATTACACTTTCTATTTTATTTTTCTTTATCCAATTTAAAAATTTATTTAGATTAACAAGGTTGTCGTGAATATCTGATATAATAGCGATTTTCATATATCTTTATTTAAAAAAGAAATATAATTCATACAACATTCCACAAGTAAATAAAAATATTAACAGGTATAATAAAAACTTGTGGGGTTTAATGGTAAACAATGACAACTTATCTTGTTTTTTTAGTTTTTTAAATACCAGAATAAGCATTATAGCGGCAAACCCTCCGCCAACTGCCCCAATAAAGCTTATTACTCTAACTAGACTAGTAAGCCCTAAACAATAAAGAAGATAAGGAACAGAAACTGCCAAGAACCAGGAGAGTTTCTCATTAACTTTAAAATCCCACCACAGGGTTTCTTTTACGGATTCAGCTACGCCAAACACAGATGTCATCATACTAAATACACCAAAGATTAAGGCTAGCACAATAACTCCGTCATCAAGTACTGACCTAACTCCAGTTAGAGCATCTTCTGATGTTTGTGCGCCGGATATTCCAACAATAGTCAAAGTGAAAACAGTTGTGATAATTATAGAAATTATCATGCTAACCCGGATAATAGATTTGATTTCGGTTTTATTTTTGTTAACTAATTTGGCGACTATAGGAAGCGACCCGGCGCCGTCTAGCGCCATCAACATGGCGCCGTAAGGTAAAATAATATTTTTTATATTTAAAGATGTAAAGTTTTCTATATCAATAACCCCCCATCCGCGGACAGCCATGAGACCAACAACTAACAGTAATAACGTTGATATATATAATTCGGCTCTGGCGATTGCTTTTATACCAAAAAAAACAATTATAGATTCTAGCCCAAAAACAATTGTTGCATAAATAAATGGGGTTCCACCCCAAAATTTATTTAATAATTGATAAAGGAAGTTTCCTGAAACAATAATATAAGCAAGTAGGGCGCCATAGTTTCCGATAAGCTTGGCAATAAAAACGGAAATTTTTCCACCTTTTCCCATGTATATCCCAACATATCCTGGCATTCTGTGAAATCCGGGGGTCTCTATAATTAAGTTAGCATAAACAATATGAAGTAAGTATTGTACAAGACCCAAAGACACTAAAAAAATAAAAAAAGAAAAGACCCCCGCCTTTACTGTTAAAAACGGAAGACCAAACATTCCCACGCCAACTATATAACCAACCATGACCGCTATGGCACGATAATAGTTTTTTGATCTTTTCATATATTTATTAATAATCCACTCCGTCGAAAGAGGAAGATGATAAGAGTTATTTTCTTAAGCTTACCTCGTAGTTTACTTGTTCTATTTTTCTTAAGTTTCCGCGGGCTTGGTCGTATTTTGTTCGAAGATATCCGGTCATGTCAAATTCCACCAGTACAGACAATATATCGCTAATGATTTTTTTTATTTTTTTAACCTCTTCAGTGTTGCCTCGAGCAGCTTCGTTAACTGCAAAACGAACCAGTTCTCCGGTAGTATCGCATATCCCCCCCAAATAAGACTCAAAAGTCAGTTTAATTTCTTGGACTTTATTAATACTCTTTCCGGTTAAGACCAAATAAAACATTTTAGCTTCAACATATTCTTCCACGCCAGCTTTATAAGAACCCTCCTCATAAACCCTTTTAAAGCCGAATTTTTTTTCAAGCTTTTGAATAATTTTTTCGATTTCTAAAAATTGCTGTTCAGCTATTTTTATATCACCGCGATGAAGAGCAAAAATTATTCTTTTAGAATCATGTAAGACAATATTTGATAAACTAATAATTTGTCTTCTTTCACTATTATTTTCTTGATACTCTTTTTTTAGTTTGTTTGCGAAATTTTTATTAATCATAGTTAGATAACAGATAACGGGCAACAAATAACATAAATTATTATGTTAAAAGCAACAGGTAATCGGTTTTTGATTTAATTTTTTATAATTTTTTAAGTTTTCCGCGCTTAATTAAAAGCCTACTTCGCTACTCTAAAAACCTCTTCAATGGTGGTTTCTCCCTTTAAAGCTTTTAGTATTCCGTCTTGGAGCATTAAAACAGTTCCCTGAGCAACGGCGGCTTGTTCAATATCATAATTTGTAACAGATGGGTTTTGGATGATTTTTTGTATTTCCGGCAACATTTCTATTACTTCATAAACACCTATTCGGCCCCTATAACCTATTCCACCGCAATATTCACACCCCGCGCCTTTGTAAAATTTGAGCCTCTCTGGTATTTTTATGTTTGCTTTTGAATGAATTGAATTTAAAATAATTTTTATCTCATTTAGTGTTTCTGAATCAATTTTGGTTTCTTGTCTACACCTTGGACAAATTTTTCGTACTAACCTTTGGCTAATAGTGCAGTTTATGGCGTTTATAAGCATTTCTTTATCTATTCCCAAACCAATAAACCTTGGTATTGCTCCGGCAGCACTATTGGCATGAATTGTTGAAAAAACTAAATGACCCGTCATGGAAGATTCGATAGCCACAGAAGCTGTTTCCTTGTCTCTTATTTCACCAACCATAATTACATTTGGATTTTGTCTAAGAAGTGATCTCAGAGCTTCTGCAAAAGTATAGCCCTTATCGGTGTCAATTTGAGTTTGCATAACCCCATCCATGTGGTATTCTATTGGATCTTCAATGGTTATTATTTTTATATTAGAATTGTTTATAGCGTTTAATAAACTATATAGGGTGGTTGTTTTTCCGGATCCTGTTGGTCCGGTGGTAATAATCATACCCTTGGTAGCACTGATTGATTTTTTAATTGGAATCAGGGCATAGGGCTCTAAACCTAACTTTTCCATATTAAGCGCAGATGCTTGGTTGTTTAATAGTCGGATTACTACTGTTTCTCCGTAACCACCGGAAATAATAGATATACGGCAATCTATCTTTTCTTTTGGCAATTTAACACTAAATCTTCCATCCCAAGTAGCCCTTTTTATATTCGTAGGAAAACCGGACAGTATTTTTATTTCAGAAAGAAGGGGTAAGTAATTATTTTTTGGCAGGGTGGCAACATCATGAAGTATACCATCTATTCTAAATCTAATTTTTACACCATCGTCACTGGGTTCAATATGAACATCCCCGGTATTAAATTCTATTGCAGTTCCAAGCATTAAATTTATAATATCTTTGGTTGGAATGCTCACCAATTTCTCACTCATATTAAAGATGTTTTTGGAAAGTTCCTTGCTTTCTTTGGTAATTTCTTCAGAAATGGTTAAGCCACGGTCTATTGTTTTAGAAATAGCAACATCATAAAGAGCGTCAATGTAGTTAAATTTACCAATAACACGATAAACCTCTTCTAAGCTAGATATTCCCTCAAGACATTTTAAAACTCCGTCTTGCAACATAGTAATCATTCCGTCTTCTATTGCTTGTTGTAGTATTTTAAAAGAAGGTTCTTGTTTTAGTGTTAACTCTTTAATTTTATAGCTCATGGTGAATATTTCATATATTCCTAGGCGGCCCTTATATCCAATGTGATTACAGTGCACACAACCTTCTCCAACCCTATAAATGGTTGGTAGTTTATTAGGAATATTTATTTCCGCCTTAGGAGAAATAACAGCTAATATTTTTTTTACCAGGTCTTCTTCTTCTTTTGTAAGCTTGTGTTCAATTTTACAATGAGGACAGAGTTTGCGGATTAATCTTTGGCCAACCACGGCGTTAATTGATGGAATAAGAAAATATGGCTTGATGCCGATATCAAGAAGTCTAGGAATAACACCCGATGCATCATTGGTATGTAGAGTAGATAATACTAAGTGTCCCGTGAGACTTGCCTGGGTGGCAATTTTTGCTGTCTCTAAATCACGAATTTCCCCCACCATTACAATATCCGGGTCTTGTCTTAAAATTGATCTTAGACCATTAGCAAAGTCATAATTTTTTTTAAGATCGACTTGGCTTTGGTTTATTCCCTTTAGTTTATATTCAATAGGGTCTTCTAGGGTTATTATTTTTACTTCAGAATTATTTAATCTATTTAAAATAGCATAAAGAGTAGTCGTTTTTCCTGATCCGGTGGGGCCAGTGGTTAATATCATGCCATTTGGTTTCTTTATTTCTTTTTTTAAAGTATTCAAAGCATTTTCTCTAATTCCTAAATCATAAAGACCTAGACCCAGCGTGCTAGACTGTAATAATCTCATAACCACGCTTTCTCCATAGGCCGTTGGCAGGAACGATGATCTAACATCAATTTTGTCGTCTTTTAAAAATATTGTGTATCTTCCATCTTGGGGTTTATCAGCAATGTTTATTTTTACTTTTGCGAGGAGCTTCATTCTAGATACTACCTTGCGCCAGTTTTCTTTGTCGATAATAGCTGCCTCTTGCAATACCCCATCAATTCTAAGTCTAACCACAATACCATGTTCTTCGGCTTCAATATGGATATCACTAGCATTAACATGCATAGCGGTTGCAAGGATTAGGGTTACAATGTCGGAAATATTAACTTCTTTAATTTTTTGGTTTAAATTTTTGAAATTTTTTATTTCCTGTTTAAATTTTAATAAATCATCCGCTTTAATTTCTACTCCTCCCTCAATGCGAATTATTTTTGGCAATGATTTATAAAAATCTAGCGCATACTTTAAACTAAAAGGGGATATTAAATAAATTTTTCCCGGACAATGATATCTTTTTATTAATCCATCTAATATTTTTTGTATTTTTTGGTTAAATTCCGTGGTGCCAACTCTTATATTTTCTCCATCATAGTAAAAACAAACCACACTGTTTTTTTCAGCCTCTTTTTCTGGGATTAAAGATATAGCTTCTGGGCTTATTGGAAATCTAAACAAAGACATGTAGGGCAGTCCTTGAGCACTAGCGTTTAACTGGGTGCTTCTCTCCAGCTCTTTTATTTGAATTTCCTCTTGTTTTTTCTTGAATTTACCAGCTACACTTTCTTCATCCATCTGTTCATCTGGGGGTATAATTAAATCTTCAATTGATGTTATTCCTTGGGGCATATTTTTATATAATTTTTGTTAAATTTAAAATAAAAATTGTTAAATTGCTAAATGGTTAAATTATTAAAAAACTTTAAAAAAGTTAACAATTTAACAATATAACAATTTAACAATGCATCAAACAAGTTTATAAAATAGATTAATTTTTATTTTTTTCAAATAGTCTTATTAGCTTACTTACCCCGCCACGGCTTATAAGTTCCACAAAGAGAGATGTCCATGAAGATATTTGAAATGTAGAAAGAATCGCTCCCACCAAGGCAACTATTAATAAAAATAAACAAGCAGAGGATACAAATAAAAACCAAACACCGAAATAAAGAACAACTTTAGAAAATATTAAAAACACAAAAAAGAAGGGGGCAAGTAAAAACACCACTAAAAAGTTAAGTACAAACAACAAAAAAGCCATTTCCAAACTAATTAACCAGTTTTTTACAAACAAACACCAACCAGCCCGCAAAGAGTTAATTACGGTATAACCTTTAATAATCACAAAACATATTGCATATTTTATAATAAATGACAAAATAACAGCTAATATTAAGAACAAAATAAATAATACAACATATATAACACTTTGTAACATAGCTTCTTTTATAAAAAGAGCAAATAATATAAAAGAAAATATAAAAAATATAGATAGTTTTAAGAGCATATTTAAAATAAACACTTTCCAAAAATTTTCTTCACCTTTTTTTATTCCTTCTTTTATATTATGTTTTTTGCCGGTTATTATTCTTACAGAATTACTAACAATAGCGATTTGAGAAGATATAATCATCCAAATCAAAAATCCAACCATAAAAGTAAAAATTAATAATGTTCCCAAACTAAGAAAGAGGGTTAAAGGTTCTTTAACGGAAAGAAGGGCGATGTTTGCAAAAATATTTTTATTAAAAATACCAGTTTGAGAGAATTGTTGCCACCCAAACATAAAAAATTTATTATCATGATCAAACCCCCTAACAATAATATCTAAATCTCCCCCGTTTCCAAGCAGGGCGGCAAATAAACCAAAAAACCATAAATATTTATTTTTCCAAGTTATATCCCATGATTGTTTTAAGATGTTTGTGTATTTCATATAAAAACCCTTTATGTTTAATTAGTGTTATAGACTCTATAACAAACAAGTCTATTATAATATATTATAACATAACAACATATTTAAAACAACAAATTTTAATTTGTTAAAATTTGTTGCCCAATAGTGTTTGATTTGATATTATTAAAATACTTTTTAATATTCAACTTCATGAATACTCAAGAAAAAAAACAACAAATAAAAGAGCTTTTAAAAATTCATTATGGATTTGAAGAATTTCGCTTAGGACAAGAGAAAGTTATTGATAATATTTTAAACAATAAATCTACTATAGTAATTATGCCCACCGGCGGAGGAAAATCTCTTTGTTATCAGCTGCCAAGCCTGGTTTTAGAGGGGGTAACTATTGTTATATCTCCCCTGATTGCCCTTATGAAAGACCAAGTTGACCGTTTAGGACAAATAGGCATTCCTGCTACTTTTATTAACTCTTCTATATCATTTGCAGAAACAACAAGTAGATTGGGGGCCGTAGAGAGGGGTTTTTATAAAATTATTTATATTGCTCCGGAAAGATTTTATAATATAGAGTTTATAAAAAGTTTAAAAAGGATCAAGGTAAGCCTGTTTGCTGTAGATGAGGCCCATTGTATATCAGAGTGGGGTCACGATTTTCGTCCTAGTTATGTAAAACTAAGAGAAGCTATTAATTTGGTTGGAAATCCAACAGTTGTCGCTTTGACTGCTACCGCCACGCCAGAAGTCAGAAAAGATATAATAAAACAACTTGGTCTGCAAAATCCAGAATTAATAATTACTGGATTTAGTCGACCAAATTTAGAATTCGGAGTTGTGCAGGCTAGCGAAAGCAGAAAACCGCAATATGTATTAGATGTTGTTTCTAGTATGCCAGAGGGAGCAGGGATTGTATATGTTAGTACTCGCGCCAGAGCTGATCAACTTCTTCAGACTCTTTTAGAGCATAACATTGAGGCGGTTGGTTATCATGCCGGCATGGAAGCGGAAGACAGAAAATGGGTACAAAATGATTTTTTAAATAATAAGGCCAGAGTAATAGTAGCCACCAACGCTTTTGGTTTGGGTATTGATAAATCAGATGTTCGTTTTGTTGTCCACTATGATATGCCGGGAACTATAGAGGCTTATTATCAAGAAGCTGGAAGGGCTGGGCGTGATGGCAAACCAAGTATGTGTCTCTTGCTTTATAATTCTCGAGATAGATATTTGCAGGAATTTTTTATTAAGGGAGATAATCCGCCAACGGAAATTATTTATGAAATATATGATACTCTGCTTAGTTATGAAACAGATTCAGTGTTAATTACTTATGCTGAGCTTGCAGAAACATTAACAGATAAAGTACCCGATATGGCGATTGGTACTAGTTTAAAAATATTAGAGACGGGTGGTTATATTTCTAGATCACGAGAAAAAAATGGAAATGCTTTTTTAAAGCTACTTTATAATTATGAGGATATATTAAGCAAATTTGGCAAAAGAGCCAAAAAGGGAAAAGAAATATTTTCTAAACTTTATGAAAAATATGAAGATGAACTAAACAACGGATGGGATTTAAATTTTGAAGAAATAGCAGATGTCTTGGGGGTAAAAAAAGATGCTTTAGTTAGATTAGTTCGCCAATTAGTAAGCGAAGAAAAGGTTGAATACAGGCCGCCATTCAAGGGAACGGAAATTCGTATTTTAAAAAGGGTTGATGTTAACAAATTAAATATAGACACAAACAGCTTGGAAAAAAAAAGAAAGAATGCTTATCAAAAGCTTAAAAAAATGGAAAACTATATTTACCATATAGATTGTCGGCAAAAATATTTATTGGATTATTTTGGCGATAATGATTCAGGGATCTGCCATAAATGCGACATTTGCGTGACAAAAAATTATTTATAATTATTTAAAAAATTTGACTTTTTGATTTACAAGCATTTTAAAAAGTTTTAAACTAGATTTATCATATGGGAGTTTTTATTTTTTGTCCCATATTTAAATTGTTATTTAAATAATAATTTGGTTTATTAATCCTATTCAGGGCGGATTCCAAAAAGCCCGCAGAGCTTTTTATAAAAAACAAGATCTTTAATAATTTGCCTATTTTTATTAAAGGAGGCTAAAATGGATAAAGTTGATCTAATTATATTTAAGCAAGCTTACATTGCTCAGGCAAAGAGATGTTTTTGTTGCGGACAACCGTGCATTTTTAATCCAAATGGATTTAAAATGATAGATAAAAACTTTTATTGCCAGAGTTGCCAAGATGATGAGCTTCGTGATGTGGAAGAACTGCTTAACAGAGAAACACACCCAACCATTAATTAAAAGAATAAAACAATAAAAACGAAATAGGGGGCAGAAAGTGGAACATGAAATAAAAAAAGAAACCCGGCCATGGGGAGAGTTTGTGCAATATGTGTTTAATGAGAAATGTACAGTGAAAATAATTACTGTAAAAAAGGGGGAAGAATTAAGTCTCCAGTCTCATGAAAATCGTGATGAATTGTGGGTGGCTATTGATAATGATTTAAAAGTTGAACTTGATGGAAGAGAGATTTTTCCAAAAAGAGAGGATATTGTATTTATTCCTAGAAAATCCAAACATCGTCTTTCCGCGCCTAACAAGAAAGGTAGAATACTAGAAGTATCCTTTGGGGATTTTGATGAAAAGGACGAAATTAGATACGAAGATAAATATGGTAGAAAATAAAATTCAAAGGGCGCAGAATACGCCCTTTTCTTTTTTGAAGAATTTTGATATTTTTGAATTAGGTGTAAATATATATTATTTTGTTGAACTGTAATTATTTTTTAAAAATAAGACGATTCATCTGCTTTTGTCGAAAAAGCTAATAATAAAAAAATAAACAAATGGACAAACAAACTGAAAAAAATTTAATACGGATTGTTAGAAAGAATTATGATGATATAGCCGATCATTATAGCGAAACAAGAAAGAAACATCTTTGGCCAGAATTATTAAAATTGACTGAAAAAATAAAAGATGGAGACAGGGTTTTAGATGTGGGATGCGGGAGCGGAAGACTATTGAACGCTTTTCGTAAGAAAAAAATAATATATCTTGGTGTTGATGCTTCAAAAAAATTAATACATAACGCACAAGGGTTAAATATAGGATATAATTTTGTGGAAGGAGATATTTTAAAATTAGGCGAAATACCACAAATAGACTTTGATTATGTTTTTTGTATCGCGGTTCTTCAGCATATTCCCGGAAAAAAATTACAAATTGACGCCTTAAAGCAGCTAAAAAACAAAATTAGTCCTCGTGGCAAGATAGTTCTTACGGTGTGGAATATGTGGAGCAGTAAGTGGCAGAAACAAAATTTTAAAAAATTAATTTTAAAATTTACGCTATTAAAATTAATTAAAAAAAATAAAATGGATTTCGGGGATATTTTATTTGATTGGAAAAATAAAGAGGGGTTGGAGGTTAGCCAAAGATATTATCATGTTTTTCGAAAACAAGAACTTAAAAAAATTTGCAAGAAAGCCGGCTTAAAAGTTAAATTTTTTAAAAAAGATGGTTTTAACTACTATTTAGTTTTAGAAAAATAAACCCTTGATTTTTGTTTTTTTTTGTGTTAGGATATTTTAAGAACTCCTGCTGGTTTGGGAGTTTTTATAATAATATTTGTTTAGCTTATTTGGGGTTAATTAATTGCACCTGTAGCTCAATTGGATAGAGCACTTGGCTTCGGACCAAGGGGTTGCGGGTTCAAGTCCTGCCGGGTGCACAAATATAATATATTATGATGGCTGGGTAGCTCAGCTGGTTAGAGCGCGGCACTCATAACGCCGAGGTCGAGAGTTCAAGCCTCTCCCCAGCCACATTTAGCCCTTATAGCTCAGTTGGTAGAGCAGCTCCCTCTTAAGGAGACGGTCGAGGGTTCAAATCCCCCTGAGGGCACAACATAAAAAACCCAGTCTTTGAAGATTGGGTTTTTGTTTTATATCGTTAAATTGATGCCGTTTTTATCAGCCCATTCTCCCAGTGTAATAGATCCAGAGTTTTTATAATAGTTGAAAAACGGGCAATTTCTAGAAGCGCTGGCTTGTAGTCTTGTGTTGCGCAACAAGTTAATGTTGCCATTGTATGTTTTTACAATTTTAATCCAGTCATTTTTAGAATTTATTTTTCCCCAGGCCAGTTTGCCGTTGAAATAAAATTTTTTCCACGTTTCATTTTTATTCTTTTTCTTTTTCATCGCCGTATAACCTCGATTGTATGTTGGTTTTTTTTATCAATTCATCCATTTCATGCCCCATAATAGTTTCTTTTTCAAGTAATAGTTCGGCAAGGGCATGCAGAACATCCAGATTGTCGTTTAATATTTTTTTTGCCTGTTCGTAAGCTTTATCTAAAATATTTTTTATTTCCTCGTCAATTATTTGAGCGGTTGCTTCAGAGTATTCTTTGTTTTGTCCAATTTCTTTTCCTAAAAATATTTGATTTTGATCTTTGGAATATGACCTTAATCCCAGTTTTTCGCTCATGCCCAAGCTGCAGACCATTTGTTCGGCTACCTTGGTAGCTTGTTTAATGTCATTTGATGCGCCGGTGCTTATGCGCTTGAATATTATTTCTTCTGCTGCTCTGCCGCCATAAGCTACGGACAACTCATTTTCTAGTTGGTCTTTATACTTGAACATGCTCTCTTCTGGCAAAAACCAGGTAACCCCGGCAGCTTGGCCGCGGGGCACAATAGAGATTTTGTTTACCGTGTCTGTAAATGGAAGAAGTCTGGCAACCAAGGCGTGTCCGGCTTCATGATAAGCCGTGATTTTTCTTTCTTCCGGCTTTATAGCTTTATCTTTTTTTTCAAGCCCCATGTAAACTTTATCCTTAGCATCTTCAAAATCTTTCATGGTTATTTTTTTATGATCTTTTTTGGTCGCAATCAAAGCCGCTTCATTAGCTAGATTTTCCAGATCAGCGCCTGAAAAACCCGGGGTCCCCTTAGCTAGTTCTTTAAAATTCACGTCGGAAGAAAGAAGCTTGTCCTGGGTGTGCACTTTGAGAATAAATTCCCTGCCTGATACATTGGGCATAGGTACATATATTTTTCGGTCAAATCTTCCGGGACGAAGCAGGGCCGGATCTAAAATATCAGCACGGTTAGTAGCGGCCATGATAATAATGTTGGTATGTTTAGAAAAGCCGTCCATCTCGACCAGTAATTGATTGAGGGTTTGTTCTCTTTCGTCATGACCGCCTCCGAGTCCAGCTCCTCTTTGTCTGCCGACCGCATCTATTTCATCAATAAAAATGATACAGGGAGCATGTTTTTTACCATGAGCGAACAGGTCTCTGACCCGAGAGGCGCCAACGCCGACAAACATTTCTACAAAACTAGAACCGCTTATAGAAAAAAAGGGAACCCCAGCTTCGCCAGCTACGGCTTGAGCCAACAATGTTTTCCCCGTCCCCGGTTTTCCTACCAGTAGTATTCCCTTAGGAATTCTGGCGCCTAATTTTGAAAATTTATAAGGATCTTTTAAAAATTTTACCACCTCTTCCACCTCTTCTTTTACTTCTTCAATTCCGGCTACATCCTTAAATTTTTTTATATCCTGATTATTGTTCTTTATATTTGCCTGGCTTTTTCCAAACGACGATACTCCGCCACTGCCACCACCCATCCCTTTTTTCATAAAAAAAATCCACACCGCTATTAATATAAGCATAGGTATCCAGGATATAAATAGGCTTAACAAAAAATTGCCCTCCTGTGGTTTTGGGGTCTCCCCAATAGCTATATTTTTGTTTTTAGCCAGCTCTATCAATGTCTCAATTTCCTTTCCGGAAGTTTCTTTGGAAAGTGTAGTTTGATAAATTTTTATATTTTCTTCAACTAATTTGGGGTGTTCAATGAAAATGAAAGTTTTTTGATAAGGATTGTGTATTAGTTCGCCTTGGGCCGCACCGGGATTAAATTTTTTTATTATTTCTATAAAATCTGTATAAAAAACAAACTCCATTTTCTGGACGGGATTATTAGTTTTCTGGCTTTTATGAAAAACAGAAACTATACCCGAAAAAAGCCATAAACACACCCAAAGAACAAAGAAAATACGTATTATGCGCAATAATGTTTTTATTGGAGAAAAATCAGCTAAATCTGTTGTTTTTTCTTTGTGATTTTTCTGTTTTTTTGATATTAAATAAATAAAATTTATTTTTAACCACCAAAACAACAATCTAAATTTTTCTATCAAACCAATTTTTTTCTTTTTCATAAATAACCCCCACAGATATCTGAAAAGCTATAAAATTTTTAATGATCAAGATTATAAATATATTAGATTTTTATCATACTTTTTGTAAAAAATCAAAACAAAAAGCAAACAAAAAAAAGATTTTGCAAAATTTTGAAAATGTGATACATTATTATTAACATCGGACGGTTAGCTCAGTTGGTTAGAGCGCTACGTTGACATCGTAGAGGTCACAAGTTCAAATCTTGTATCGTCCACTAGTAATAAAATGCTACAAATTATATTAAATTAAGAACAAGTAGTTGTTTATTTTTATGTTTTATTTTAACTAATATTAAATATTTTATGGAAATAATATTGACAAAATTATAAATTTATGATATAATTAAATAATAATAAAAATATTAATTTTAAATTTTAAAATTTATAAAAATATAAATTAGAGATTCTGCATTAGAAAAATGATTTAAATTTTATTCTTAACCGCTGTTTGGCAACAGTATAAAATTCCTAAATTTTAATATAGTTTTTAAAAATATGTTGAAATTTACGAATTTTAAAAGGTAAGTTAGGGTTAAAATATTTTTCAGCAGAATTTTTTTGTAAATTTTTGTGAAATATGTTAAAATAAAATTAATAACTTTTATGTTAAATACTCAAAAGAAAGGGGGTGAAATATGAAAAAAATAATAAGTACTTTAGCAATTTTTACTTTAGTAGTTTTACCTATGTTTACCTTTGCTTTGCCAGTTTCAGCTGACGCTAATGCGTTGTTGTGGGGAGGGCAAGCCGGAAATGTACAAGCTAACACCGGTTTAGGAAACGAAGATCCAAGAGTAATGGCATCAGCCGTTATCAATATTATGCTTGGATTCTTAGGTATTATCGCCGTTGTGATTATCTTACTTGGTGGATTTAAATGGATGACTGCTGCCGGCGATGAAGCAAAGGTAGATGAAGCAAAGAAATTAATCGGCGCTGGTGTGATTGGTTTAATTATCATTCTTTCCGCATACGGACTTGCATTGTTCATAATCGACAAGCTATATACAGCCACGGGAGCTTCATAATAATATTTATTGCTAGATCTAGTATATATCAAGGAGGTCCAAATTTTTTTGGATCTCCAAGTCTATAAATATAAAAATAATTTTTATATTTATAGACTTGGAAATTATTAAATAAAGTGGATTTTTATTAAAAATCTATATAAAAACTAGAAAAGAGGTGAAATATGAAAAAAATAATAAGTACTTTAGCAATTTTTACTTTAGTAGTTTTACCTATGTTTACCTTTGCTTTGCCAGTTTCAGCTGACGCTAATGCGTTGTTGTGGGGAGGGCAAGCTGGAAACATACAGGCTAACACCGGTTTAGGAAATGAAGATCCAAGAGTAATGGCATCAGCCGTTATCAATATTTTGCTTGGATTTTTGGGTATTATTGCTGTATTAATCATCTTACTTGGTGGATTTAAATGGATGACTGCTGCCGGCGATGAAGGAAAGGTGGATGAAGCAAAGAAATTAATCGGCGCTGGTGTGATTGGTTTGGTTGTTATTCTTTCCGCATACGGACTTGCATTGTTCATAATCGACAAGCTATATACAGCCACGGGAGCTTCATAATAACAGGTTTTTTATTGCATAAAATAAAGTGGGATCTGAATTTTTCAGATCTCACAAACCATGAATATAAAAGATTATATTCATGGTTTGTGAATGAAGCTATATGCCTAAAAATATAAAAACTTTTTGTATTATTTTTATTTCTTTGTTTGTAATATTTTTACCTACCGTAATTTTGGCCGGAGACTATGGGTTAAATGAAACAGCCGGTCAAGCTTTTATAGGAAATCCACAGGCACGAGAAAAGGATTTGCAAAGCGGAGGAATAATTACCAGTCTTCCATCAGCAATTGGAAAGTTTGTTGGAGCCGGACTTGCTTTCATAGGGGTTGTTTTTTTGGTGCTTATGATTTATGGTGGTTTTGTTTGGATGATAGCCCGTGGAAATGAACAAGAGGTGGAAAAGGCAAAAAATTTAATTGAAGCTGCAGTTATTGGCCTTGTTATTGTGATGAGCGCCTATGCTATTACCGCATATATTGGAGGGGCGATAACTTAATTATTTTTAAAAGATGTTAAAGTTTTATAAATTAATAATTTTTAGTGCTTGTTTGGTGTGCGGCCTGTTTGTTTTGGGAAACATTAGTTGCGTACAGGCAGATACCGCTAAAGAATCTTTTAATAAAAGCCTTTTAGAAACAGCTCAGGGAACCGGACACTCTACTGTCCAGTCAGGCTCTTTACTCCCAGAAACTGTCGGAAAAATAGTTAAAATATTTTTGTCATTTATCGGGGTAATTTTTTTAATTCTTATGATTTATGGCGGATATGTTTGGATGATGGCTCGCGGCAATGAACAGGAGGTCAACAAGGCTCAAAAAATAATTCAAATGGCCGTAATTGGCATGATTATAGTTTTGTCAGCATACACCGCCACAATCTTAATTGGAAAAATAATAAAATAATTATTTATTTATGTTTGAGCTTAAAAATATATTAAAAATATTTTTAGTGTTTACTTTTTTATTGATCGTGAATGTTCAATTTTGTTTTGCCTTGAATTTAAGTGATGCTTTTAAGGCCAATGATGGAACCGACACAGACCCACTAGATGCCGCGGCAAAATCAGCCGGATATAATATACAGCAAACTACTACCATAGAAGATACAATCGCTTCGGTTATAAACACCATCCTTTCTTTTTTGGGAGTAATATTTTTGCTTCTAATAATGTATGGCGGATATACATGGATGATGGCTCGTGGTAATGAACAAGAGGTAGAAAAAGCAAAAAATACTATAAAAACAGCTACAATCGGACTGGTTGTTATAGTTGGGGCATACGCCTTTAGTTGGTTTATTTTACAAAATTTAGGAGAAAGCACTTTGCAAAAATAATTTAAATTATGTCTAAAAAAATATTCACTCAAAACGGATTTGTTTTGAGTGGAAAAACAAAATTAAAACAAATAATAACCCTATCATGCCTCATTGTTGTTCTAGTTTTACCATTTTTTGTGTTTGCTGAAAGTGCGCCACTGACAAAGCTTAAAGAAGTTGGTACCACAAAGGGGCCATTTGTTGAAGCAGATCAATATTCTTTCGCTGTTTTAGTTGGTACTGTTGTAAAAGCTTTTTTAAGTCTGTTGGGAATTATTTTTATTGGGCTTGTAATTTATGGTGGATATAATTGGATGACAGCCAGAGGAGACGAAGCAAAAGTAAATAAAGCCAAGGAGGTAATTCAAAATGCCGTTATTGGTTTGATAATTACAATTAGCGCCTATGCTATATGGGATTTTGTGTTTTATAAAGTTATATAAGAATATGTTTTACAAATATTTTAAATTATCTTTGTTTGTTTTTTTTATAAATATTCTTTTTTTTACAAATTTTTGTAATGCCCAGTTAAAAGATTATTCGGGAATGGGAGGACAGGCAAATAAAACAGCTGAAACTGCAGGGTTTGATTCTGGTGTGGGGGGGGGAGATGCTATTGGTGGTATAATAGCTTCATTAATAAAAGCATTTTTAAGTATTTTGGGTATTATTTTTTTAATCCTAGTAATTTACGGTGGGTATAAATGGATGATGGCTCGTGGCAGTGAACAGGAGGTTGAGGCAGCCAAGAATATAATCCAGAGAGCAATTATTGGCTTGATAATTATTGTAGCTGCATATGCTATTACCGCTTTTGTGTTTACGGGACTTGAAGATGCTGTGCAATAAATATTATTTTTTGATACATAAAAAAACAGGTTGATGCCTGTTTTTGGTTTGTTAAGATAATAATATGAGTGTGTCTATCTGCAAGCACTTAATTTTTGTTGGTGGCAATACGAAAAAAGTTTTATTTATAAATTTCATTGGTTAGACAATGAAAAGAACCGCCGGCAAAACGAAAATATGTCAAAGGAGAGTATTGGTGTTTTATTTCCATTTTTTTTAATTTTTCTTCTACATTAAGAGTAGAAAATTTTCCGCAGTTTAGGAAGATTCCGGGAGCAGTTAAGGCATTAACTGTGTAGTCGCCCAAACGGTTATTGTCACCAAAAGAATCTTGCTTTTTGATTAATATTATTTTTTTGTTTAATTTTTTAATTTTTTTAAAACCATTTTCGGAAATATTTTCTTTGTTTAAAATAAAAGCAATTAATTCACCAGATTTATTAATTACCGGACTAAGTACCGTATCTAGGTGGTATCCACTAGATTTTATTAAACAGTAATGATCAGGGTTTAATATTTTTCGTACAAAGTCATGACCTTTTTTATTTGATCTAGATAAACCCCCCAAATAAAAAGTTTCATTTTTTGTATGAATAAAAAAAACTTCCCCAAATTCTATATACGCATCAGCGGGAAGTTTTATAATTTTTTTATTAAATTTTTTAGAAATATATTTGGCGTGTATATCGGCTTCTATTTTTCTATCAGAAACACTAAAGTTGGCTTTAATCCAATAATCTTTATACATAAGACCCGCATCTCTGATAAAAACAGCATCATGGTGGAGACAGTTTTGTTGGTTTAATTCTTTGGGAAAAGGAAGAATGTGGAGTTTGAATCCGGTTTTTTTAATTAAGTTAATAAAATTTTTGTAATCCTTTTTTATAACTGCTTGATCTGGAATTATTTTTTTTTGATCAGCGTATAAAGTGGCATAGTTTAAACTGGTTTTTGTTGTTCCCTTATGGACGGGGTACCCATTATACCAACAACCCCCTACTTCTCCATGAGGTTTTGGTAAATCTATAATTATAATTTCGTTCATAACTTAATTTAAAGTCTTTATTTGTGTTACGCACCGTTGTTTTTTTAGAATCTCTTTTTTGGGTTTACGGTTTGTGTGTATGGTGCGTAAGATGAAATCTTTATTCAAATGTATTATAACAAAGTTTTTACTAAAAACACAATATATGATATAATTATAATAGTATTCTTTACTAATTTTAGCTATTTTTATGAAGATAAACAATAAAGTTTTATTTATTATTTTATTTATTCTTATTATTTTAAGTATAAGCGGGGCAGTATTTGTTTTTCAAGACAAAGTTTTATTTTTAAAAGATTGGATTATTAATATAAAAAAAGGAAAAGACAAAGATTTGAATCAGGGTCCTATTGCTCAAAAAATCCCACAAACCCCAAATGTGAATCAATATAAAGATATAAAAATAAATATAGCAACAAGTTCTCAGGAAGTCGCTACTTCTACTGTTGAAGATGTGGAATTGGTTGGAGCTACAACTACCAACGATATTATAAATACCATAACCACCTACGATGCGGAAGTGGTTTATGGGATACTTAAAGACACGGACGGTGATACACTTTATGATTATGAGGAGATGGCAGTTTTTGGCACCGATTATTTAAATCCAGATACGGACGGTGATGGATTTAACGATCATGAAGAGGTAGACGGGGGATATAATCCATTAGGCGAAGGAAGATTGGCTACCAACTCACCCATTTTTTTGTTAAAAACAATAGAACGAGCGCGACACAACTGCGAGGGATTATTATATAAAAATAAAATTTATTATTTAACAGTAGAAATATTAAAAAAATATTTAGAACCAGAAGATTTTTCAGATTTAAGTATAGCCAGTTCTGTTGAAAATTTTAATAATGAAATAAATAATTGGTTAGAATCAAATATTTTGGTAAATGATATAAAAAAAATAGCTATTATCAACAAAGAAGAAGTTGATAAAGATAAGATAAAATTTGAGTATAGAATTTTTTACGCAACACAAGAATATGAATATGTTTTTTCTGAAGATAAAAAATTATATTTTATTAACATTGACGGCGAGTGGAAGGTTGATGCTTATTTAAGCGCACTTGAAGATGTTAGTTTAGAGAAAGCAGAAATTGAATTGGTTCAGAAAAAAACAATTTCTAATATAAAAAAAATTCAGACAGCATTAGACATGTATTATTTAGACAATGGTGTTTATCCAGAAAATATTTATCCCGATATTGCTACAGGAAGCACTATTTATTTATCTACACCGTTTAATCAAAGTGAACCACTGATGTGTCCAGAGGCAGAAGAGTATGATTATAAAGTGGGTGTTACAAAAAAAGATTATAGTCTAATATATTGTTTAGAAAAAGAAATAGAAAATACTCCTTCGGGCATTAATATTGCTTCTCCGAGCATTTTGTCTAATCGCATTAAAAACAAGGTTGTTTATAAGGACTGCAAGCAAGATAATAATATTTCTACCAGCACCATAGAGGATATGAAGATACAAGAAGAGAAAATTTCTACCACCAGTGCTGAAAAGATAGATTCAGACCAAGATGGGCTTTTGGATATAGAAGAGCTTTTTTATAAAACAGATCCCAATAATCCGGATACTGATGGAGATGGGTATATTGATGGAGATGAGGTTCGGGGTGGTTATAACCCAAATGGTGATGGATTGTTAATATAATTAAATAAATTTTAATAAAATTATGTTTAAAAAGATTTTTTTTAATATTTTTTTGGCAGTAATATTTTTTATTCTTACTTCTTTGAGCGCCAATGCCCAAGAGGTTGAATGTGCAAATATGATTGTTGATATTATTGCTCGAAATGAAGAAAGGGAGGTTATTCGCGATCTTTCTTTTGCTGTTTATGAACAAACCAAGGATGTAGATAACAATAGTAAGCCTGGCACAAAAGTTGATTCAGGAAAAATTGATGTTGTTTTAGGGAAGGGGGTTGCAGAATTTGAACCGAAAGCGGAAAAATATGTTTTAACCTTTAGTTATCTCAGTAGTGATCTAGCTACCTTTTATTTTTATGACGCTTTTGATGGAATATGCGGGGCGCACATAGAGATTACTAAAATATTAAGTAGTATTAAATTTACATTGCGCGATTCAAACGGGGTTCTTAGAAAAAATACAAAATTTTCAGTTTATACCCAGGGACTAGATGCTGATAGCAACCCCATTAGGGAAAAAAGCGATTTAATTGCATCTTTAAATTCAGGAGAAACAGGAGAAGTTGTTATTTATGTGCCAGATAGCTCCAGAAGCATAGATGGAAAAAGCGTTGATCGTTTTGTTTTTGAGTCCAAAAACAGCAACAATGGTGTTTATACCAAATATGATATTAATGTTAGTGATGAAAACACAACCAATATCCGTTATGTGTTTAGTGATATGGAACTAGAGTTTAAAGATGCTTCTGGGATTGTTTTTCCGGCCGATACCCAAGTGGAAATATTTGTCGAAAAAGAGGGAAGTGCCGACGAAGAGAAGCTTGATGAAAAACTAAAAACACTTTATACGGATGGAAAAGGAAAGGTGGTCTTTGAATATCCGGAAGGAAGATATGCGGCTAGAGTAAAAAATGCATCCGGACAATATCAATATTATTTTAATTTACAAATCAGCGATCAGAAAAGAAGAAAATATGAATTAAAAGCGAATGAACAGTGGGAGGTTGAAGATGGGGTTTGTGAGGAAAGCTCTGTTTTTACGCTGATTACCAGAAATTATAACAGTAACTTTGTTCCAGATCTTAAGTATGAATTATACGAACAAATTGAAAATGCTGACGGAGTGCCGGCAGCTGGTAAGAAAGTATTAAGTGGAACTATAGATGAAAACGGAAAAGCAGTAAAAACATTAAAGCCCGACTCTAGAAAGGTATATGCCCTCAAGGTTTATGATCAAAATTCCAGTGTGGGGGATCTTTGGTTTTTTGATGAAGTAAAATTTATTTGTGGACAAGACAAAGAAATAACCAAAAAAATACCAGCCATTAACATAGTTCTTCGAAATGGTGATGGAGAACTTGTAAAAAATCATAAATTTTCATTATATACTCAAAAATACGATGCGGATAATAACCCAATCAAAGAGAAAGAAGATTTAGTTAGCTCCTCCTTTACAACCAGTGAAGAGGGTATAGCTACGGTTTATATATCTCCGTATCAACCGTATACCCAGGGAAAATATGGAACCTATGTTTTTTCTAGCAAGGGGGAGATGGATGGAGATTTTATAGAATATGGTATACAGATTGCAAGTTATGGAAATATAGATTTTAATTATATTTTTAGCGATGCAATTATTAAGCTCCGAGACCCAAATAACTTACCCAAGGCGGAAGTTTCTTTGGATGTATATGATCAGGGGAAAGATTTACGGGGTGGAAACGCGCTAGGAAAAAAAATTAAAAGTATAAAAACAGATGAAAACGGAGAAGTACACTTTGAATACCCAGAGGGAAAATATGCAATAGTTGTTCAAGATGGTATTAAAAATGATAATATTTTTTGGGACACTGTAATCAAAAATCAACAAAGAATTGAAAAACAAATAACACCAAATTTAACAAGGGTAAAAGTTTTTAATCAAAATAACAAGCTGGAAACAGAAAAAATCTCTATCTCTATTTATAGTATGACAGAGGATGAAAATGGTTTGTTTTATATTGGAAAGAAGGCAGGAACTATAAAGCCAAACAACCTTGGTTATTCCGAAATTTCTCTCCGCCCGGATGCTTATTTATTTGTTGTGCAATATGATAAAAAAGATTATGGTCAAGCGCTTTATACGCAGAATGGTATTCAACAAGATTTAAGTATTTATTTGAATAAAAATTACGAAATAAGCTTCAATCAAAAATTTAAATTAACCAAGCCCCAAATATCCACAACCAGCACTCTGGGAAAGAGGTTGAAAGGACGGATACTATTACAAGTAGAAGAGCACGGAGAAGCCTGGTATGTGGATCTGAAATCAAATAAAAGATATTATATGAAGAACGGTTTTACGGCCTATGAGATGATGCGCAAGTTCGGATTGGGAATTACTAACGCCAATCTGGAAAAGATACCGGTAGGACTGGACGACCGTTTTAAAGAAAAAGATACCGACGGCGACGGCGTGCCTGATAAAATGGAAGAGGCTGTAGGCAGCGATCCGAAAAAAACAGATACGGACGGCGACGGTTATTCTGATTATACGGAAATCAGAAACGGTTATAATCCGAACGGTTCCGGAAAAAAAGATTTTGACCAGGGTTTGTTGGAAAAAATGAAAGGTAACATATTGCTGCAGGTCCAGTCGCGCGGCGAAGCATGGTATGTCAATCCCGATGACGGCAAGAGATATTACATGAAGGACGGCGACAGCGCCTATGAGATCATGAGGTTTTTAAGTCTGGGCATCACCAATGAAGATTTGGAAGAGATTGAAGAGGGGGAGATGGAGTAATTTTTTAAAAATATTCGTGTAAATCGCTTTTAAGTTTATTATATAAATATATGCAAAAAGATCATATTACAATTTCATTTACCCGCCGGCAGTTTTATTTGCTGGGATTTGTTTTGGCTGCCGCGGTTATCAGCGCCTCTTTTTTGTGGGCGCGGGCGGCTTTTATCGAGCCGACTGCCGGGCCGGCATCAAGCGATCAGGATTTCGCGCAGAACATCCTAGGCGCGAATAACGCGGATAATGATTTTTCTTCCAATGCGGTAACGCCTGATGCGGACGGATCGATTATCGAGCGGCTGGAGGGTTTTGCGGATTATATGGCGGCGCGGGACAGGAATGACTACACTTACGGCCGGGGTTGGATTGCCAGCTCTACCGGAAGCAATGCCACTACTTCGTTAACGCATAAAGCTTGTGAAGAGGCGAACGGCTGGGAATGGTTCGAGGATGGGAACGGCGACGGCGACACGATCGACGACGAAGATGGCATCTGCGTCCAGACTACGGCGGTCAGTTCCGGAGTTTTGTGCTGGAATGGAGATGATTATTCTTCCAATACTGACAATAGCTATATCGCCGCCTATACCTGTTCCGGCTCTTTCCCGAACGGAACGGTTGCCAGCTATTCAGGGATAGATTCGAGCGGCATTGCCGACGACGCCTGGGATGACGGGGACTGCGCCCTGTGCCAGGCGGACTGCTATGACGGCCGCAAGGACTTGCCGGACCAGGGCGGTTATACCGCTCCTGACAATACTTGTACTTCCAACGAAGACTGTTATGAAGGGCCGCTGACGCCGGAAGTGCTGAAGAATTGGAAAGGCACTAAATTGCCTACAGCACAGGATTTTTACGGATTTTGCGGGTACAAGGACGGTGGATCCAATTATGAGACCGGGTGTTCTTCGGATGAGACTTTGGGCTATTACGGGCAGATGGTCGGACGGACCGATGAGTGCCTGGATTTGTCAGATACTGGAAACTTTGAATGGCTCTCCGAACAGTTCGGCAGCAGTGTTGCGCAAATAGCCGGTAGCGAAGCCTGCTCTTACGTGAATTACTTTGATATCGACTTCAGCTTCAGGTTTCGAGCCGTCTTTCGTCCGTAGAAATTTCAATTTTTTGATGTTTAAGTGATTGTTTATTTAATCTTTTATTGATATTATTCTTTTCACTTTGTCATTCTGAGCTTTAGCGCCTTGCCTGCTTCTGGAAGGAAGAATCCCGTGAATAGTGCAATTACGACGGGATCCTTCAAGCGCTTCGCTTCTCAGGATGACACAATAATTGAGCAGTATTGAGCGAGTAAATATAAATTTAGCAAAAAGTTTTATGAAAATACTGGGAATAGAAACAAGCTGTGATGAAACCGCGGCGGCGGTTGTATCTAAAGAAAGGGATAATATAAAAGTATTATCCAATATTGTTTCATCGCAAATTGATATACACAAAAAATACGGAGGAGTCATTCCGGAGATAGCCGCGCGCGAGCATGTGTTGCAGATTTTGCCGATTATTGATAAAGCTTTAAACAAAGCCGGGATTAACCATAAAAAGCTGGATGCGATTGCCGTTGCTTCCGGCCCCGGACTGATTACATCGCTGCAAACCGGAGTGGAAACGGCAAAATCCCTGGCTTTTGCCTGGAACAAGCCGATTATTCCGGTAAATCATGTCGAGGCGCATATTTATTCGGGGTTTATTGATAATTATAAAAAAATAAAATTTCCGGCCTTGGTCCTGACGGTGTCCGGCGGGCATACTAATTTAGTTTTTATGCGCCGTCACGGAAAATATGAAAAAGCGGGAGAGACCAGGGATGATGCAGCCGGAGAAGCCTTTGACAAGGCGGCCAAGCTTATGAATATCGGCTATCCGGGAGGACCGGTGGTTTCCGCTGAGGCGGAAAAAATATCCAATATCCAATATCCAATATCCAATATTAGTTTGCCTCGTCCGATGATGCATACCAAGGATTTTGATTTTTCCTTTTCCGGATTAAAAACAGCCCTTTTGTATGAATTGCGGAAGGATAAGGATTGGAAGAAAAAAGTTCCGGATTACTGCCATGAATTCCAGCAGGCGGTAATAGATGTGCTGGTTTATAAAACTATAAAAGCCGCCAAGAAATTCAAAGCCAAATCCGTTATTTTGACCGGAGGAGTATCCGCCAATCAAGAGCTGCGCCGGCAGCTGGAAGAAAGCGTCTGCCGGGATTTGGATAAAGTTGAATTTTTCACCCCGCAATTTGCATATACTACGGACAACGCCGCCATGGTGGCTATGGCCGGACTTTTTCATTTTATATCCGGAGATATAAGTGATTGGAGGAAAGTGTCTGCTGATTGTAACTTTGAATTATAATGTTAAGATAAAAATCGTTACAAGAAAAATGTACGATTTTTTGTTTTTTGCCAAACAGGCAGATATTGTAATAATAGATAAAAAACAAATATTATAAAATTGTGGTATAATATAAAGTAGAAAAAGTTGAAAGTTTATAAAGTATAAAACTTGGAGTCGCTGATGCGATACCTACTAAATATGAAGAAATTTTTAATTTTATTATTTGTAATTTATTGTTTGTTGGGAGTTTATCAGGTTACCAAGAAGCTACCCAGGGGCGTTAATTATACCAGTGAGCCCATTGAGGTTGCGGAAGAAGATGTGAAGTTTTTATATGATCTTACTTTTGAGAATTCGGATGGAAAGATTGTTTCCGAACAGATGATTTTTAAATCCATTTTTAATTTAATAGATAATGCTCAAAAATATATTTTAATGGACATGTTTTTGTTTAATTCTTTTTCTAAAGACAAAGAAGAGCCTTATAAAGAGTTATCCGGAGAATTAACAGCTAAGCTACTTGAAGCTCGAGACAGAGAGAAAAATATTAAAATAGATGTAATTACCGATCCAATAAATACTATTTATGGCGGAGATCGCGCCAAAGAATTGGATATGTTGAGCGGGGGCGGTGCTAATGTTATTATTACTAACATTCAAAACCTTCGAGATAGCAACCCTATTTATTCTTCTTTTTGGAGAATTTTTGTGGCCTGGCTTGGTAATTCTACAAGAGCAGGTTTTATTAAACACCCATTTGATGGTTATGGGCAAAGAGTAAGCTTGAGAAGCTATTTATCTATGTTGAATTTTAAAGCTAATCACAGAAAAGTGATTATGGCAGACGCGGGGGAAGAAATGAAGTCAATTATTACTTCTGCCAATCCTCACGACGGAAGCTCCGCCCACTCTAATGTTGCCTTGAGTATTAATGGAGATTTTTGGAAAGAAATTTATAAGTCAGAGCTGTTTACGGCAAATATGTCCGGAAACACCCTACAAGAAACACCACTAGGATTAAAAACTGAAAAAGAAGCAACCTCCACCATGGTGGTGCGCCTAATTAATGAAAATCAAATAGAAAAATCTTTAATAGGGTTAATAGATTCTACCACCAAGGGAGATAAAATTTTAATAACTATGTTTTATTTGTCTGATCGTAATATTATTAAATCTTTAATTAGAGCATCGGATCGAGAAGTGGACATACGCATTGTACTTGATCCTAATAAAGATGCCTTTGGTTATAAAAAAAATGGTATACCAAACAGGTCAGTCGCTTATGAATTAACAAAAAAATCAAATAAAAAAATTCAGATTCGTTGGTATGATACGCATGGAGAACAATTTCATTCCAAGCTTACGATGATTACGAAGGGAAAAGAGTCTTTTGTTGTTTTGGGTTCAGCTAATTTAACTAGGCGCAATTTAGAAAACTATAATTTAGAAACCGATGTTGAACTTCAAGCCAATTCAAATAGTGTTGTGATTCAAGACATAAATAATTATTTTGAAAAAATTTGGTATAATAAAGATGGAAAATATTATACAGTTAGCTACCCAATATACAAAGACGAATCTGTTTTTAAAATTATAATGTATAGATTACAAGAATTTTCTGGATTTTGTAATTTTTAAAAACACCCTAGTCCAATTCCCATATTTTTGTAAAGAAAAAATAACTATCACACCCTTTTTGTTTTAATGGAAAAAAGAAAAAATATTTAATATATGAGAAAAATTTTATTTACAGCATTAATTGTTTTTATATTGTGTGGATGTTCTCGTGGTGCAGAAAATCAAGAAAAAGAAAATGAAAGCATTAATGGAATAAACCATTATAATATTTTGTTCCAAAATCAATACGGTGGACTACTTAAAAACAAAAAAATATCCATAGAGAAAGTTAGAGATAATCTTTTAATGAATTTTGGCGAAGGTTTTTCTAATATTAATTTGTTGCAGACAGACTCAGGTGCTATTTTGTTTGATGTTCAGGAAAACATAACGGCGGATGAAATTATAAAAGCATTAAAAATAGATAAAAAAAACAAAGAACAATATTCACAAAAAGAAAAATACAACCTTTTGATTATTCCTTTGGCTTGGCCGACAGAAAATAACAAAGATATTTCTTTGGGAAAATTTAGCACTTTTCAAATAAAAATATTAGAAACCTATGCGGAGGTTTTTGAAAAAAATAACATTCAAGTTGATTTTGTGCAAATCCTCGGAGGCTTTAATCAGAGAATGCAGGCAGAATTTAATTTTGCGTTAGATGAAAGCTTGGACTTTGTAGAGGTTTATGCCGCAAGAACAAGAAAGTTGTTTCCAGATGCAAAAATTATTATTAGCGTAGGAGAAATGCTTTGTTATAATGAATATGCCCTGCAAGCATCCGATCAAAGATGTAGTGGTGACTTAAAATCTGGAAAGTTTATAAATCAGTGGGATTTTATAGAGAAAATAAATAATAAAAATGTTTCTTATGAGATAGTTGGATATAAATATTTTCCTGCGCTAGATCACTCATCTTTATTTATAGACTTTGAAAAAATGTTTGACGATTTAATCGGGACCGGTAAGAAAATTTACATTGAAGAATTTTTTATTCCGGGCGCGGAACCCATGGCAGGATTTATAAAAAATAAACCTGATAATGGTTGGTCTCAGGATTATCGAGCTAAATTTTTAAGCAGGGTTTTAAAATATATAAACCATCACCCAGATGTTGTTGGTATAAATTATTTAGAAAAAGATGGTGTGGGCGATTGGGAAGATTTTGATTATAAGCTAATAAACAAGGAAAAAAACAAGAACCTTGGTTTTTTAGTGGTAGAAGATTGGTACAAATCTTTAGACCTAGAGGCCGAAACAAAAACAGATGAAGATGGCAGAGTAATTATGCCAGTTAGACCCGGACTTTATGAATTTAAATTAAATTGGCGGACAAAGAGAATTGTTGATCTTGGTGATAATTCAAACATAACTATTAAATTTGAATAAAATGAAAAGAAAACATATACAAAATAAGAATTTTAAAATTTGGAAATATTTGGATTTTACTAAATTTGTCTCCCTGCTTGAGACTGATTCATTGTATTTTGCCAAAGCCAATACCATGATCGACCGTCATGAGGGTATTTTTAATTCTGATTCAAAACTTTCCGCTAGCTGTAAAAACAAAAAATTTAAAAAAACAAAAAATTTAGTTTATTTAAATTGTTGGCATATCAATAAATACGAATCAGCCGCTATGTGGAGCGTGTATTTGCAAAGCAATGAAGGGATTGCTATTCAATCCACACGCCTTAGAATGGAAAAATCTTTTCAAAACAAAAAACACAACATCCAACTAGGGGAGATAAAATACACCGATTATCAAAAAGAAAATATCTGCAACAAGGATATTTTTTATCCCTTTTTTCATAAAAGAAAAAGTTTTGAATATGAAAAAGAATTTCGAGCACTGATTTATAAAAAACAAGAAAGCAGGGAAAGGGGAATATTTATTCCAATAGACATCAAGACCTTAATAGAAAAAATATATGTAGCACCGACGGCAGAAGAGTGGATAAAAGAACTTGTTCAGTCTTTGGTTAAAAAATATAATATTAATGTCGAAGTAATAAAATCAAATTTATTTGACGATCCGGTGTTTTAAATAAAATCTATGGACAAATATCACAATCATTTTCATATTACCAAACATCTCCATTTAAGAAATTTTTTGCATAATGAGTATAACGATCTGGTTATTGCTGACACTTTTCGTTTGTTGGCCATTTCCATGGTGTCATTATTTATTCCAATTTTTTTATTAAACAGCTCCTTTTCTATTTTAGAAGTTGCTTTTATGGAGTTAGGAGTTTTTGTTGGGGCAATCTTATTTCATTTTTTAACTTTAAAATTTTTAAATGCTTTCGGGGGGGTAAAAAGGGTGATGATTTGGAGTTATGTAATATATATTTTAATGTATTTAGCTTTGCGTTATACTGATTTTTTAGTGGCTGGTTTTGGTAAGGTAATTTTTTTGATTATTATTGCTGTTTTAGATGTTTCCGCATCTTGTTTTTACTGGACAACTCACCATGTTTACTTTTTTAAATCAACTAAATCAAGAAATGCCGGTAAAAAATTAGGCATTCTTTTAAGCGTGCCGACCATTGCCGGAATATCCAGTCCGTTTTTAGGCAGTATTTTGATTGATAATTTTTCTTTTCATACCACTTTTTTAGTAAGTGCTATTTTAATGATTATTGCTTCCAGCGCTTTGTTTTTTTCCAGAGATATAAAAACAGAAATAGATATGTCCCTGAAAAAAAGTTTTAATTTCCATAATCCTAGAACAAATATAATATTTTTTATTCAGGGACTTGGTTATGCGGCAGTCGGATTTATTTGGCCGATACTTTTGTTTTTGTTCTCCATAGAACTTATTTCTATGGGATTTTTATATTTGTTTTCCAATATTGTTTATGCGGCTATTAGTTATTTCGGCGGAAAGAAAACAGACAATGACCACTCTAATCTAATAGGCAGGGTTGGTGCTGTTGGACACGGGTTTTCTATGATATTTCGTGCTTTGTCTACCACCATTTTGGCTATGACAGCATTCCAGACCATGGGCGGATTTTTTGGCGGGTTGGTGCATATTGCCATTGATGCTGATTTTTTCAGAAATTCCCACAAAGACATGGCTAATGCGATTATGTGCCGTGAAATATACATGAATCTCGGACGGGCATTTTTAGTCTTTATTTTAATTATTTTATTATTCTATTTTCCGGTAAGACAAGTGTTTATCGGCGCTTTGATATTTTCAGGATTTTTAACTTTTATATTAAGTATATTAATTAAGGCTCGGCCCAACAACGAAGAAATAGAATGTTGTGAATAAGGGGTGATGCCTGCTGCGGGTAAATATACAAAATACTAATAAGAATTGTTGATAATATAAAAAATACTGAACACTGTGTTCAGCATTTTTAGTTTAATTAAATATTAATAATTTGACCGTTAATGTTTATTAGATTAAAATTAGTATAGATTAAATAATTTTATTTTAATAAAGCTATGATCAAAAAAGTATTGATTTTATTATGCGTATTTTTTATATTATCAGGATGTTCACTATCTATAGTTAATAAAAACCATAACTATTCTACCGATAAACAGGAACAACGCGTAAATGAAGATATAGACCCCATGGAAAAAGAGTTTAATGAAAGCGGCAGAGCTAAAGCCATAGAAAAGGAAGAGGATTTATGGCAATTTTATGAAAATATTTTCTCTCTCTTTTCCTTAAAATATCCGCATAGTGTTAGTTTAAATGGAAAAAATGAAGATTTGTCATTACAACTAATTATTACCAGTAAAAAGATAGAAACCCTAGAAGATACGCTTGGTTTTGATTCCGAAACTGCTTTAAAAAATAAAGAAAGCCTAGAAAATGGAGAATATGGCCAAGATGTAGATTGGCCGTTTGGAGCTTCTAAAAAAATAAGAAAAATCAAGAATAAAAATGCACAAGAGTTTATGGTGTTGAACCGTTTTGAGGTTTGTGATGTTAATTTTGGGAGAAAATTATATTTTTTTAATAATAATTATCAAGTTGTGATAACGCTTAAAATAGATCCTAAAATTATAAAAAACAGTATGCCAAATTATTTTACTACTAATAAGGAGGATTGCGGAGAAGAATTGGTTTGGGATTTGGAAAAACAAGAAGATTTTTATAATACTTTAAAGTCGGGTCAAGGCTCCCCAGAGGCGCAAAATTGGTTTAACACCTTTGACCGAATAATAGAGACAATTGAATTCATTGAAACGACAAATAAAAATAACCTTGAACAGATTCAGGGGATTTGGACATCAATTGATGATACAAAATATATTGTTGCGTTTTTAAACGACAAGAGAATAGAGTTTTATGATAACAAAAAAACATCGGAAAATATTTTAGAAATTTATAATCATTATCCTATAACCACGGAGTCCGTACAAGATAAAAACGGAAAATATTTAAGAGTTGTTGATGGCGAGGATGTTTTTGAATACAAAATTGATAGCATATCAGAAAGTGAATTAACGCTTATCTATTTGCCACAGGGCAATATGCTGAAATTTAAAAAATAATACTAGTCTACAACAAAAAAGGTACCCCTCGGGGTACCTTTTTAGATATCTTTGTGATGAATTATTTCTTTTTACTTTTCAAACTGGCCTCTTTTTTGTTTACCGCAATAGTGGTTTTGATTACCGTGTCTGGAATTAGGGAAATACTATCTATTCCACACCCCACAAGAAAAGTAGCAAAGTCAGGAAAGTCGCTTGGCGCTTGACCGCAAATACCAACCTTGGTTTTGGTTTCTTTTCCAACCTGAATTAAATATTTAATTAAAGTTTTTACAGATTCATTTTTTTCATTAGAAACTCCAGCTACTTCCAGTGTTCCTCCGGCATCGCGATCAATTCCAAGGGTGAGCTGTGTTAAATCATTGGAGCCGATAGAAAATCCATCAAACTCTTTAGCAAATTCATGAGCAAGCACTATGTTCGTTGGAATTTCTGCCATAACATAAATTTCAAGCCCATTTTTGCCGCGTTTAAGGTTGTGTTTAGCCATAATCTCCTTTACTCTTATCCCCTCTTCTACCGTTCTACAAAACGGAATCATTATTTTTAAATTAGTGAGCCCCATTTTGTCCCGTACTTTAGCAAGAGCTTTACACTCTAATTCAAAAGCCGGTAAAAATTTTGGAGAATAGTATCTTGAAGCGCCACGCCATCCAATCATGGGGTTTGATTCTGTTGGTTCATAGTCCCTGCCACCTAAAAGATTAGCATATTCATTAGACTTAAAATCAGAAAGGCGAATAATTACATCTTTGGGATAAAAAGCAGCTGCAATCGTAGCCACTCCTTCAGCCATCTTGTCAATAAAAAATTGTTTTTTGTCGGAGTATCCTTTAGTGATTTCAGATATTTCTTTTTTTATTTTTTGATCTTTGAGCTTTGAAAAATTAATTAAAGCCAGGGGGTGTGCTTTGATATAATTGTTGATTATAAATTCCATGCGAGCAAGCCCTACCCCGTCATTGGGGATGAAAGAATCAGAAAAGGCTTGGTCCGGTTCCCCTACATTCATCATGATTTTAGTTTTTGGCCGTTTTAAATTTTTAATATTGGTTTTCGTTACTTTAAATGGTTGAATTCCTTCATATATAAACCCCTCTTCTCCCTCAGCACAACTAACCGTTACTTTAGTGCCGGCTTTAACTTTTCTACTGCCATCATTGGTTCCAACTACACAAGGTATTCCCATCTCGCGAGAAATAATCGCAGCATGACAAGTTCGTCCGCCTTTATCGGTTATAATAGCAGAAGCAATTTTCATTATAGGTTCCCAATCAGGATCGGTCATATCGGTAAGCAAAACTTGACCTGGCTTGAATTTTTCTATATCTTTAATGTCCATGATTTTATTTACAATTCCCGCTCCTATTTTATTTCCTACACTTTGCCCGGAAATTATTAATTTGCCGCGTTTTTCAAGTTTGTATTTTTCCACTACATTATAATCGCGCATACTTTGTACGGTTTCTGGTCTAGCTTGGGTAATATATAGCTTATTATCTCTTCCATCCAAAGCCCATTCCATGTCCATTGGTTTTTTGTAATGGTCTTCTATAATCATAGCCCACTTAGCCAACTCTTTTACTTGTTTGTCGGTTATGGATTGTTTGTCCTGTTCAGCTGTTGAAACCTTAATATCCTTTACTGGTTTAGTAGCATTTTTAGCATTGTTATAAACCATGCGCAATCTTTTCTTGCCAATAGATCTGGAAATAATAGCACTAGTTGGCTTGAATACATAGAATTCATCAGGATTTACTTTTCCCTGAACAATATTTTCGCCAAGTCCATAAATAGAATTGATGAGTACTGCGTTTTTGAATCCTGATTCAGTGTCAATAGAGAACATCACGCCAGATGAGGCAATATCTGATCTGACCATTTTTTGAATTCCGACTGAAAGTGCAATGTCAAAATGATCAAATCCTTTATCTTCGCGATACGAAATAGCCCTGTTGGTAAAAAGAGAGGCAATACATTTACGTACAGCTTTTATGATATCTTTTTCCCCAGATACATTTAAAAATGTTTCTTGTTGTCCGGCAAAAGAAGCATCTGGTAAATCTTCCGCTGTAGCCGATGATCTAACTGCCACATCTACATTTTTCACGCCGTATTTATCGGATAATTTTTTATAACTTATTCTTATCTCCTCCGCCAAATCTTCTGGAAACTCTGCCCTTATAATTGCTTTTCTGACTAAATCGCCGTGTTTCATTAAGTTGGTTACATTTTTAGTATCTAATGTTTTTAAAATATCCCTAATTTCTTGCTTTAGTCCACTTTTTTCTAAAAAATAATTATAAGCATAGGCAGTGGTTGCAAAACCGTTAGGAATTAAAACCCCTTTACCCGTTAGCTTACAATACATTTCGCCAAGTGATGCATTTTTTCCTCCGACTTGCGGCACATCTTGAATACCTAATTCATTAAAAAATTTGATAAATTTAGACATAATGATAATAACTAAAAATTCAAAGTTTAAAGTTTAAAACTTTATAATTTTAAGTTTATTTTCAACCCAAATTAAAAATAAGGGATTGACCCGTTTTAAACGGTTTTAGTTTATAAATTAATTTTTTTACTCCACTCGTAAATGTATGGAATTTTCCACCACTCACCATTTAAGGCCTTGATAATGCCCATTACCGCCACGACCGTGAGCATTAACATTAAAAGTTGTCCAAAAAACGGAAACCACACAACAAGACTAGCCCCAAGCTCAATTGCAAATAAAACAAGCCCCTGTTTAGCGTGGAATTGCGCGAATTTTGAATTGCGTTTTCCAAGAAGAGGAACCAGGCAAAGAATCCATGCATAAGATAGGGCGGCAACTGTTTTGTTTTCTTCCACGTCTTGCTCTTTAATGTCTACAATTTTTGTAGATTTTTTTTCTTTAGGCATAGTAATTTAGTCAAAAGTTTGTAAAGTTGAAAGTTTATAAAGTTATTTAAAAATTATATTAACTTTTGACTTTATAGCTTTTGAACTTTTTACTGAATAAACTAATTAAAATAGAAATATTTTATTAGTTATATAAAAATTTTTAAAGTTACTAAATAAGTTTAAATTTATAATTATATTATATCACAAATTTTGGGTTTAATAAATTTATTGTATTAGTTCACCACATATTGGACAACATAGCCATTATTGATTAAATAATCCACAGGAGTCTCTAAATTTAGCCCCCAATGGAAACGTTT
>MFGN01000017.1 GCA_001780285.1 Candidatus Falkowbacteria bacterium RIFOXYD12_FULL_34_57
ATTGCAATATTTATATTTAAACCCCATTTGCATACTTATTGTCCTGCTTCGCAGTCCAATATGTATCTGAACTTATACAATACAAAAAGGCAGTTATATACTAATTACTGCCTTGGTAATTTTAAAATAAAACAAAAATATAGCTAACATTAGCTGTATTTTTGAATATGCACGGATGTTGCCTCTCAGTGCGAAACTATTTTAAGGAGACTGATGATGTGATTGTATTGCCTGTACTGAGCAGAACAGAAATTAAATATTAATAAATTATCTATAAGATTTCTTCCAATAATTTTTTCATCAATTTTATTCCATTCTTCTTTTTTACATCTGTCCTGTCCGAAGCTGTTATGTCAGTTAAAATTGTGCCTAAGACCCTTTCCATTAAACTAACCCTTAACAAGCTTTTATATTTTTTCAGCCCAAGAGAATTGGCAACTTTTTCTAAATCAATTAACCAATCATCAACGCCACCCTTCCATTTATTGTATGACAGGTTCCATTTTTTATCCGCCATTAAATAATCGGACCAAATTATAAAAGCAAGTTCATAGCCTTCTGGAAACATGGCCGTGTGTGCAAAATCAATTAGATAATACTTACTCCTTTTTTTGTCAGTAAAAATTTCATGTGGCTTAAAATGCCCGTGACACCAAATCATTTTCCTGTTTTTAAACTCTTTTCTAATTGCTTCAATTGCTTTCTCATACAAAACAATAAAACCATCATCAAGGAATAAACTTTTTTTCTGAACCATCCTCTCAGCCTCAACTTTTTGTGTTAATTCAAACCATCTGTTAATCCTGAAAACGTGAAAATTGTCTGGAGATAATTTTTCAAGATGCAATAATTTTCTTGTGGGTTTTTTGGGAAAATTTTTTCTATACTCTAAATATACATTTAAAAATTCTTTTCTTTCTTTTTTATCCAAGGGGGTATTATAATTTGAAAAATCAACTGGAATTTTCTCCGCTATAAACCAACCTCTACTAGCTGATAATATTTCTTTTTTGTATATTTTTGGAGCTGTGATTATTTTACTTTTATTACTCTTTAGAAAACTATACAGGGAAGTTGGTTCATCGGTAATTCGTGGGTCGTCATAAAATTTTAAAATAGCTAATTTGTTTTGATAAACACCAGAATATATTATATTCCTCAAATTATCTTTTGAATAATAAACACCCCGATAAATCTCTTTATCTATATTAAAACCCGTTTCTCTTACAATCTTTTTTATATTTTGATTTAATTCTTTTATTTTCATACAATACTATTATACCAAATTTAGGTTCGAACCTGCAAACTCCCGTACCAAAAATCACAGCTAATTTTAGCTGTGATTTTATCTGCACGCCTGTTGGAAATCGGTTAGAACCTGGTTTCAGTTCAATACAGACGTGGTTTTGCTGCCGGATCTGAGCAAGGATACGATCAATAGCCTATAATAAGCCTCAAATTCTTCGATATTCCCTTCGGCCAAAAATCTTTTTTATCCCCCTCTCAACAATCTAACCACCAAAGCCGTCAACTTGTCCTTTTCTTTCGGTCGGCTTTCAGCGATCAACAGAGTGATGGCCGTCAAAGCTGCCGGCGTGATCTGGCGTTCATCCAGCAGTCTTACGCGCCGCAAAAACCAGACAAAAGCAAAAGCTCCGCTCCTTTTGTTACCGTCCACGAAAGGATGATTTTTAACAATATAATATAAGAGCTGAGCCGCTTTTTCCTCGAGTCCGGGATAAAGATCCTTACCTCCAAAACCTTGCATTACGTTACCTACTATTCCAGTCAGATTGCCAGTTTGCCGCTCACGGGCAAACAGATCGGTGCCCTCTTTTTTCTTGACTAACTCCGCTTTTAAGTCGCTGATAGCCTGTTCCAGCTCCGCGGCTGTTAGCTTAACTTTGCGCTTGGTAACTTTTTTAATATCCAACTTGTCCCGGTCATAAGCGTCTAGAGACAGCCAAGTGCCGGCAAAGACCTTGATCAATTCCAAAATACTTTGATTGTCCAGGTTTTTATCAGCGGGTAAAAGATTTTTGATATCTTCCACAGTCTTTAAGAATTGGTCGTAATTATTTTTAATTCTGGTTTTACTGACAACAAAACCTTTAACCACATATTCCCTTAAAATTCCGGTCGCCCACCGGCGGAATGCCACCGCTCTCGCGGAATTAGTCCTGTATCCGACAGCCAATATGGCATCAAGATTATACATCTTCACGTCATAGGTTTTCCCGTCGGCGGCAGTGTGTGCAAAAATTGCACATACTGAATCCTCCTCTAATTCCCCGTCTTTCATTATATTCAACAAATGCTTGGTAACCACCGACCTCTCTATTTCGAATATGCCGGCGATCTGGGCCTGTGTTGCCCAAATCGTATCCCGACCATAATCCGCCCGGATCTCGATCGCCCCGTTTTTAGCCTGATAAACGACTAATTGATTGTTGGATTTTTTCTTATTCTTCATGTCTGTATTATATCATTTTTTAAAAACAAAAAACAGCACTTAGCCTGCTGTTTTTGTATTGTCTTCCTCGCACGGGTGGTAGGAATCGAACCCACGCTAGAGGTGTTGGAGACCCCTGTACTACCATTATACTACACCCGCCCTGTCGCTCGCGAGCGACAGGGCCCGCATGAGCGATTATTTTATTTTAAACTTAACCTTCTAAGAAGTTAATTATAGACTGAACCACTGCTTTTAATTCCCTTTTCTCTTTTTAATGCTAAACTACATCCGCCCTGTCGCTCGCGAGCGACGGGACCCGCATTTTTAACAATTAATTGTTAATTATTGTCCCTACTTTTCAAGAACGCTTTCGTATTCCAGTTCATAAATATGCAACACTGTAACCGCCAAAGAAATCACCAATGGCCCAAATATCACCCCCCAAAATCCAAATAGGGCAATCCCCCCCAAAATGGAAAATATAATAAATATTGGATGAACCTGAGCCTTGTCTTTTATAATATAAGCCCTGATTAAATTATCAACCATAGCCACTACCCCCGCGCCCCAAATGAATAAAAATATTCCCTGCCAAATCTTGCCGATTACAATCAAATAAATTCCAACCGGAAACCACACAAAAGCCGCTCCAATATATGGAAGCAAAGATAAAAAGGCCATTGCAATTCCAGCAAAAAACGCCGGCATACCCACAATCATAAAACCAATCGCGCCAATTACACCCTGTGCGCCCGCTGTTACAAAAGTCGATATAATAGTTGAATAGCTTACATCTTTAAATTTTTTAAATATCTCTTTGTCATACTTATTTGGAAGAGGAGTCCAATACATAAGCTTGTCTAACATTTTTGACCCGTCAATAAAAAAGAAAAACATCGTAAATATAATCATGATCAAAGAAAAAATAAAGTTAGTGGTGCCCTTGATTATACTTCCGGTGCCATTTACAATCCAATCGTTAACCTTTTTGGCTATCTCTATCAAAGCACTTTTTATAGTATCGCCTCCTAGCCCCAAATAATTATATTTATCCCAAAATTTATTTTTGATAGTTGTTGGTACATCATGTTCGTCTAAATATCTTTGTGTGATATCGTAAGTGTCTATACTTCTTTGAGTTGTATAAACCATAAAATTGGCAATCGGAACAATCACCAAAATAGCTACCAAAAAACACATGATAACTGCCGCGATATTTTTTCTGCCTCTTAAAATTTTCACTAATTGTTCGTAGGGATGATAAAATATAGTAGCAAGTATTGTGGCAACAATGATAATAACTAAAAAGGGCTGAAAAATTTTATAACAAATAATAAGAATCGCAACAATGCAAAACATCAAAAATGATTTGGACAACATGCTTCCCGGCATAATATTCAAAGATTAAAAATCAAAATGCAAAAATCAAATTAAGCAATTTAATTTTTAATTATTTTATAACATCCAAAATTTGAGGATGGTTTTTTAATATATATTCAAGGCGATCCATGCTTTCACCGGTTGCTTCATTAAACAGGGGTGTGCCACCTGTGTATATTATGCCGCCAGGATCACCATAACGATTATATCCGTTTTTCTCAAGCCAAACATCTATCTTTTCTTTTTGTTCATCGGTTAAATCTTTTGCATCTATCCCCTCTTTTTCAATTTCCTTTTTATCAAAAATATTAATCAATCCTTCCTGATTTTTTTCCTGAGATTCTTTAAAAAATTCTCCTAATTTTTCATTTACATTTTTCAGTGTTTCTTTTGCTTCGCATCCGGTCAAAAACAACAAAAATAAACAAAATAATATCAATTTGTTTATTTTTGATAAATTTATCATATTTATAATGAAAATATTATAAAATTTATTTAGTTTCCTTGTGGGGAGTGTGTTTTTTGCAAAACTTGCAATACTTGTTCATTTCCAATCTTTCTTTTAAGATTTTCTTATTTTTTCGTGAAAAATAATTAATTCTTTTACACTCTGTACACTCTAATTTTATCATGTTATCTTGAGACATACAAATGGAAAAATTTTTATTATTAATAAAAATTTTACTAGTTATCACGCCAAAGGCGGATCAAACATTTATTTATTGTTTGAAAAGTTTATAAGGTTGAAAGTTATCAACAAAAGACATAATTAAAACAGACTATTGCCTGTTTATTTATAAGATTATAATAATATAAGAAAGAAAAAAAGTCAATATCCAATACATGGGTATAAACAATAAATTTTTTTGCTTTTTATGATTGACTTTTTACAAAAATCATGTCAAGGTAATTTCAATATTAACGACCCTTAACAATATAGTTTTTGTAAAATGAATAAACTGAAAAAGGAGAAAAATCATGAGTAAAACAACTGAAATATATGCCCTGATTATGTATATTAAGAGCACTATTGCCCTACCCAGCGGAACACGAATTAATTTGCCTTTTAAAATTAGCGAGGTTAGTAAGATTGGTGCCAAGTTGGGAAAAGAACCGGAGCTTATTGGAATTATATTTTCTAACAAAAAAGAAGCACCCGCAAAAGAGGATATAAACAAAATTGGTCTTTTGGCAAGCAAGCCATTAATACAGGGAATTAACTTACTTCAAACCAATGTTAACTTAGAACTAGAGCCTGTTCTGCGCATTAAAGTAGAAGAAATAATAGAAATTGACGGCGATATCGCTAAAATCAAGATTGCAGCCGCGGAACATAAACAAGAAAATTTAAAAGATGATCATGATATTCCCATTGTTATGGATGGAATAAAAAGGCTGGCTCGTCACATTGGTGACTATAATAATTATACTATCAATCCGGAATCTGAAACTGTAAACAATAAAATGATGATGAAAATTAATACAGAAAACAATCCCGGAAAATTAGCCGACAAAGTCGTATTCGCCTGTTGCCCTTATAACAGCGAAGAAAAGCCCGGTTTTTGGGAAATGCTCTGTGAGCTTGATCATAAAAAAAGGCTGGGAATAGCAAAACAGATGTTAGAAAGAAGGATTAAAACTCTAAGGGTCTGGAAATCTACATGCCTGGAATCTGACGAAAATACAAAAAAGAAACAGCAGGCTTTAAGTCTGGCGCAAAAAGCATTACTTCTCAAAAAGAAAATTAATGAAATTGATCCTGATCACAAGCTGGGAAACCAAGTTTTTGGCGAGAGCAATCATTCTTGCCAGACTTCCGGCGGTAAAACTGAAAATAAGTATTTTAAAAGATTGGAAAATATAAAAGAGCATATCACAGAAAAAAGCTACGAAGAATTTAAGGATAAGATAGAAGATTTTCTTAAATTAAGCCAGCACGACTCCGGATATTCCAAAAAAGAGGAGTGGCTGAAACGCGTACTTTTGCAATTTCCATGGGGCGTCTATACTAAAGATTGTTTAGATGTTAAAAAAACCAGAGAAATATTAGACCGCGACCATTACGGTATGGAAGAAATCAAAACGCGCATGGCTGAGCATGTGGCAGTCATGGCCTTAAATGAAAAAGGTGGCGGTATCATTCTGCTTTATGGACCTCCCGGTGTAGGAAAAACATCAATTGGATCAGGGCTTGCGGAAGCTTTAGGAAGAAAATTTTTCAAAACCTCCGTCGGCGGAGCCAGAGATGAAAGCCTGATAAAAGGATTTAGAACTACTTATGTCGGATCAAAATACGGAAAAATAGCCGAAGGACTGAAAACAGCCGGAAGCATGAATCCGGTCTTTATGATTGATGAAGTTGATAAAATGTCTTCTAATTCACAAAGCGGCGATCCTAGTTCTGCGCTTTTGGAGGTACTGGACCCTGAACAAAATTTTTCTTTCTCTGACCATTATTTTGATGAAAACCCCATTGATCTTTCCAAGGTTCTCTTTATTTTGACTGCTAACACCCTTTCCACTATTCCCAAACCACTTCTGGATCGTTTGGAAAAAATCGAGCAATCATCATACACCACTCAGGAAAAAATTAAAATCGGCGAAAAACATCTTGTTAGGCAAGCCATCAAGGAAACCGGTCTTATTCTTCCTGATGGAAAAAAAATGCTTGAACTGGGAGATGGAATTGTTAAAGAATTAGTAATGAAATATGTAGCGGAATCTGGTGTGCGGGAGCTAAAAAGAACGATTTCCAAACTTTGCCGCAGATTTGCCATGAAAATCAACTCCATGGAAATAGTTGAATTTCCGCATATAATCAAAAAAGAAGAATTAATTGATTATTTGGGTATTCCCAAGGCTCGTCCTTTTATAGCGCCAAAAAAAATGATCCCGGGAGAATCGCTCGGTATGGCTTATAGCGCTATCGGTGGATCTGTCCTCTCTATAGAAACATCCGTTTTTGAAGGGACGGGTCGAATAAAAATTACCGGTAGTATCCAGGAAGTTATGAAAGAATCTGTAGATACGGCTCTCACCACTATTCGCGCCAACATAGAAGAATTTAAAATCAGTGCAATAGATTTTTCCAAAATAGACATACACATCCATGTTCCAGCCGGCGCCACCCCTAAAGAAGGTCCGTCTGCAGGAACAGCTATCGCCACCAGCGTGATGTCAGCATTAAGGAAAGAGGCTATAAAGCCATATATCTCTATGACTGGCGAACTCACATCTCATGGCAAAGTAAAGGCAATTGGCGGCTTGCGCGAAAAATGTATTGCCGCTGCTAATGCCGGAATAAAAACCATTATTCTGCCAAGAGAAAATGAAGTAAATATTAAACATGAGGTTCCGGAAGAAGTAAAAGAAAAAGTTAATTTTATTTATGTAGAGACATTAAAAGAGGTAATTGAAAAAATATTTAATTAACAATTAAAAAAGGTTGTGTATAAACACAACCTTTTTAATATTCTAATTCATGCTTTTTATTTATCATTCCTGTCAATCTTGCTGATTCTAGACGAACGAAACAAGGAATAATAGAGAGATTATTCCTTGTTTAGGGTATCAATTCTATCTTTTATCTTTTTATTCTCTTCTTCCAGTGTCCCCTCCTTCATTTGTTTCTCCATGCCAAGACGCATAGTATAAAAATCATCCAGTGTTTTCTCCAACTCATTAGTCTGATCTTTATATTTTTTTTCTGATATTATCAGCGCTTTGCTTTTTTGAATCAAGTCCTGATTCCTAATTTTTAAATCTTCGTTTAATTTTTGCAGATTCACAGATTTTTCTACCAGGCTTGACAGGAGTTGATTATTAATTTTTAAAACTATTACCACAAAGACGGCGCCAAAAAAGAATATCACACTAACCAATAACTCATTGGGGGATTGAGAATTAATATCACGAATCAAATACATCAAAAATGTAATATAACCAAATACAAACAAATACACCAAAATTTTAATAACCAAACATGGTTTTCTGAAAATTTCTCTATCTAGGGTTTTCTTAAAATTCAAACCATTACACAGGAAAGTGGAATAAATCAAAAATATTATTCCCAATAATACCAATATAATATTAAACATACTAAGTGATACTAATCCGCAAATTAAATGCTAATTATACGAATTAAGAATGATTAAAATATAATAAATTATAAATCTTCTATGATAACTTTTGTCTTTATACTTTATAAACTTTTAACTTGTAAATTACACTACCCCCTGCTCAATCATAGCGTCAGCAACCTTTATGAAACCGGCAATATTTGCTCCGTTAACATAATTACCAGGGGTGCCGTATTTATTAGCCGCTTCCAGACAAGAAGAATGAATATTTTTCATAATATTCTGCAGATGTTTATCCACCTCTTCCCTGCTCCAACTCATTCTCAAATTATTCTGAGTCATTTCCAAACCAGAAACAGCTACTCCTCCGGCATTAGAAGCTTTTCCGGGAGCAAAAAATATTTTTTTGTCCAAGAAAATATCAAGAGCTTCTTTGCTGGTCGGCATATTAGCGCCTTCCGCCACCAAAAACACGCCATTATTCAGCAAATTCTCCGCATCTTTTCCATTTATTTCATTTTGTGTAGCGCAAGGAAAGGCGCACTGCGCCCTATGATTCCATAAAGGGTTGTAATCTTTCTTTTTATCTATCGGAAAATATTCAGCTTCTTTGTATTCTTTCACATATTCAGAAATTCTTTCCCGTTTTACAAACTTTAATGTTTTCAAAAATTCAAGCTTCTCCTGATTAATTCCGTCTTTTTCATAAATATAACCGGATGAATCCGACAGAGTTATTACCTTGCCACCCAACTGAATTACTTTTTCCGCGGCAAACAGGGCCACATTTCCGGATCCTGAAATCAGACAAGTTTTCCCCTTCATAGAGCTTCCTTCTTCTTTTAACATTTCACTGGCAAAATAAACACAACCATATCCGGTAGCCTCCGGCCTGATGAGTGACCCACCCCAGTTAATTCCCTTACCGGTCAGAGTGCCGCTAAATTCATTTCTCAACTTTTTATACATTCCGAAAAGATAACCAATCTCACGCGCACCCACGCCAATATCTCCTGCCGGTACATCCGTATCCGGTCCAATGTGCCTATAGAGCTCGCTCATAAATGCCTGGCAAAAACGCATTATTTCTGTTTCAGATTTTCCTTTCGGATCAAAGTCAGATCCGCCCTTTCCACCCCCAAGAGGAAGTCCGGTTAACGCGTTTTTGAAAACCTGTTCAAAAGCCAAAAATTTTAAAACAGAAAGATTAACGGTGGGGTGAAATCTTAAACCACCTTTATAAGGACCAATAGCGCTATTCATTTGAATTCGATAACCACGATTTACATGAATACTACCGCGATCATCCAGCCAAGAAACTCGAAACATAAGAACTCTTTCCGGTTCTATTATCCGTTTTAAAATATTATTTTCTAAATATTTTTTATCTTTCTTAAGCACGGGTTCAATAGAGTCGATTACTTCGCTTACTGCCTGTAAAAACTCTTTCTCTCCGGATGCTTTAATTTTTATTTCTTTTTTAAAACTTTCCATAAAATATGACGCTAATCCGCTAATATTGTACTAATGTTGCGAATTGCTAATAATTTATTTAATTAAAATATTATTGTCCCATTTGTCCCATTTGTCTTATTTTTTCTATCCAATATTTTTCTTTTTTATCTAATAATTTTTCCGATCTATCTATTTGTGTAACTCGTACTGGTGAAACACCGCAAAATTTTAAAATACCATCACGAACTGTTTTTACTCCCGATCGGCACATAAATAAGTTATAATACCAATTAAATCCTCCCATAGCAACTATTAACCGCGCTGAACGCCCTTTTAACAATTTATCCCACAAAGATGAATTTTTACGAAACCGAAAAGCAAATCCGGGAAGCATAATTCTGTCAAAAAACCCCTTTAGCAGCGCCGGGGCGCTAGCCCACCAAATCGGAAAAACAAAAACCAAATGCTGGGCCCATAAAATATCCGCTTGTACTTTTTTTAAATCCGGTTCAAGTTCCTGAATAGCGCGATAACCCCTATGAAGTATGGGGTCAAAATCAAGATCGCGAATCTGAACAGCACGAACTTCGTGTCCGCCATTTTCAGCTCCTTTGATATAAGATTCAAAAAGCTGGCTGCATAATCCCTGCTTATCAGGATGTCCAAGTATAATCAAAATTTTCATAATTTACTTCTATTATTCAAATATATGGTCTTCGTAATAATTTCTGGCATTCCACAAAAGCCACCCGCTGGTTGAGCTGGCATTTTCAGTCGCCTCGGTCTCCGCATCTATTCTAGCCTTATCATACACCGCGCCGATATTAAACGCTTGCAACCATGGCCGGATACTGGCTCTTTTATTCTGTACAGAGGAAGAGCTGACATTTAAATCATAATTCATGACTTTTTCCGGATACAGAGCAGGATTGGCAAGTCCGATATATCCATTGGGGTAATGCGAAGCATAAGTCATCGGACACACAAAATCAAAATAATCTACAGCGTCAACGAGTCTCTGTCCGATACCCAGATCGTATCCGGTAGTATAATTATATAAAACCAGGCCGAACATGTCTATGGAGATATTAACTTCTTTTGTTAAATTTTCAGATAAAAATTCAAAAAAATCTTTCATTATACTTGATTTACTTTTACCTTCCGGTAAATTATAATTTATAACTTTTATATTCCCATCACTGGGGTAACGCATGTAGTCAAAATTAATTTCATCAAACCCCAAATCAACTGCCTCGCGGGCAATAGCTAAATTATAATCCCATACCACCCTGTTTTGCGGATCAATCCATGCAAGCCCGCTCTTATCATACCAAATATTTCCATTATATGTTTTTATGGCAGTACTTGAACTGGCGCGCGCTAAAGCCGGATCCTGAAACACGGTTTGACGAGCAATCACATAAATTCCGGCATCATGAAAAATCTTTAAAATTTTATCTATGTCTTTTATTATTGGTTTAACCGTCTTAAGCTTCTTTAACTGCTCTAGTTGACTGTCATAAAGAATATAGCCGGTATAATCCTTGATATCAATAACCACTGAATTTATCGGACCGTTTTTCATTTTTTCTGCTAGTCTTCCTATCCAGTCTTCACGATTAGCAGAATAAGCCGTCAAATATATCCCTCGCACATATTTCGGCGGAGTTGTTTTTTTGGTCTCAATAGACCCAATAACACTATCAACTGTTGTGGTGCTGATTTTTCGACTCAAGTCCACCTCCTTTGAAAGTACATTAAAATCAAAAAATAAGACCCCCAACATCAAAAATAAAACAAATATTACAAAATAACCAATAAAATTAATCCTCTTGTTCATATTAATGATTTTATACTAATATTATAACAAAAAATCAAAAATAAAACCATCTTTGATATTTATTTAAAAAAGATGGTTAATTTTTGTATTAAAATTTTTAACTTTCCTATCCACAAAACATCTTATTCCCAATCTATATCTTCTTCTTTTTCTATTTTAGCTGAATTATTGATTTTCTTTGATACATCTTTGGGGTTTCCTCTATAATAAATTTTACTATAATCTGTAGCGAGGGCTTTTAACTTCTCCAACACTCTAATTTCTGCCCGTGAATGATCCTCGGTTTTAATGATTACATTTTTAGTAAAAAAATCAAAAGCGCTTACACGAGCAGAACCGCTGAGCCCTATTTCCATTTCGTCTGTTTTTCCATCTAAAAAAACATGAGAAAAAATACCTTGTTTTATTTTCACATTTTGAACCTCAAAATCATCAGTGTATAGATTGGCATTACCATCCAATTCACAATTTAGAGCAGTAGAGGTTCCTGTTAATTCCAATCTACTGTTAATACCGCTCAATTTACAATCTATACTCTGTCCGCCTAAAGTCATACTTGTTTTTCCCGTTTCACCCAAACTAATATATATATCATTTGTAAAACCGTCTATTTTACTATCAGTATCACGAAATCCGACATAAGAATTAAGTTCCGGCATAATAATTTCTAATTCAGATTCCCGATTAAAACAAAAAATGCATATTTTTCCGACTTCTTTTTCTAGTTTTTCAACTATTTGCAATTGTCCATCTTCAATATTAAAACTAATTCGATCCAAATCATCTTCTTTGCCCCCGGCTACAACACTAAATTCATCTCCTTGTTTTACTTTAACATTAAAATTACCGCCAATATACAATTTCTGGAAATCCTGATAATCATAAGTTCTGCTTACTTTTCTGATATTTTTATCTTTTTGTAATTCAGAATTTACTTTTAGGGCAAATTCGCCTCCAGTAACTACCGCTCCAGCAATAGCAACAATCCAAAGACTAATCAAAATTCCAGATATTGCCGTGCTGAATGAATTTTTTCTGCGTAACATAGTAAAACCCAACATCAAAATAAAAAATATGGGAATTAAAATAACAAAATAAACACTAATACCGGTAATAAAATACAGGGGTGAATCAGTTAATTGAGATAACGGAAAATCAGACACTATATAAGGAGAGTCTACATAAAAAATCAAAATCCCCAAAAAAATACTTAAACCCAAAATCATAAAAAAAGAAGACAAAACAAAAATAACCCCTAAACAAATACTAGTAAATGGCCAGATACCACCTATTATTTTTTTTAAAAAAGAAAAAATGTTTTCCAATACCCTAAAGGGGAAATTAAATATTTTATATATTATCCCCTTGCTTTTAGCAAGCCTATTCAATGAATGTCTACCCTCCTCCTTTATCATCTGGGATTTTTCTTTTACTACTTGTTCAATTTTCTTTAGATTAATCGGCGTACCGCGCATTTCCAATTTTTGAGAACTGGTTTTTGCTAGCGGCATTACGGCCCATAATATAATATAGATTAAAATACCCGCGCCATTCATGAAAAATAATGCCACAAAAAGCAAGCGGATAAATATCGGATCTATGCCGAAATATGAAGCAACACCCGAACAAACTCCGGCAATAATCTGATCATCTTCGTCCCGATAAAGTTTCTTCACGAGAATTTGTTCTTCTTTTTTGCCGTCTTTCGAATTTTTAGTATTTTTTTCCACATTTTCATTTTGTTCAAACTCCTCTACTTGCCCCATGACTCTTATAACCTTTTCCACATCCCGTAAGTTAATCACTTGTTTTTTATGATTAATTTTTTCAGAAAATTTTTCCGCAATACTGGCTTCTATATCAAAAAGAATTTCCGCGCCTTCTTTTTCTTTTCCATAATAATTTTTGATAGATATTAAATATTTATCCAATATATCATATGCGTCTTCCTCGATCTGAAAAACAAAATTGTTAATAGTGATATTAATAGATTTTTTCATAAAATTGATGACAAAAAATATATTTATTTAAATTTTTTAATTAATGAATTAATAGATCTATCCAAGCTGTTCCATGATATCATTATATCTTTTAAGAAAGCTTCTCCGCTTTTGGTAAGTGAATAATACTTTCTTGGCGGACCCTGTTTTGATTCTTCCCAAGAGTACTCCAATATACCCGAATTTTTAAAACGAGTCAAAAGTGGATAAATAGTTCCTTCCACAACTATCAAATCAGCCCTCTTTAATTCTTTTAATATCTCGGCTACATAAACTTTTCCACGGGAAATAACCAACAAAATACAGAATTCTAAAATTCCCCGCCGCATTTGCGCCTGAGTATTTTCCTTATTTATCTCTTTAATGTTGGACATATTTTTTATTAAAAAATATTTTTTTATCCACAACAAAAATATTACTAAATTTAGTATATCATATAGTACTATGTATTACAAGGTATTGATTTAAAAAAATAAAAACCCCCTAAAAAGAGGTCGCGTGGCCCAATACTTAAAGCTTATCTTGTTTCAAATAAAACAATTCCTGCGGATATTGCCACATTTAAAGACTCGATTTTTCCGCTCATATCTATTTTTATAAAGTCATCCGATATATCCAATATCTTCTCATCTACCCCGCAAGCTTCATTTCCAAACACAATCGCACATTTTTTTTCCAAAGAAATATTTTTTATATCTCTCCCCTTTTCCAGACTTGTTGCATAAATCTTCATTTCTTTTTTAATTTTTTTTAATATTTTTAAATTTGTATCCCGTACAATATTTATCTTAAAAATAGCATCTTTGGCGGCATGTATTGTTTTGGGGTTATAAACATCGGCGCATTTTTCATCTACTACTAAATTTTCCACGCCAAACGCCAAACATGTTCTAATAATTGTTCCCATATTACCCGGATCACTTACTCCGTTCAGATAAACAATTTTTTTACTTAAATCAATTTCTTTTTTACAAACCATAAAAACAGCACAAATTCCGGATGGAGTCGCAAGAGATGAAAAAGATTTATTTACATTTTTAGAAATTACAAAAATATCTTTAATTTTTTTTACAATAAAATCAACATTTTCATTTCTGCTTCTCAAAATATCGTCTGTGGCAAACAAAGATATTGGTTCAAACCCGGATTTAAGAGCGTCATGAATAATTTTAATATTCTCAACCAAAAATTCACCCGAAGTTTCGCGCATCTTTTTCATTCCCAACTTTTTTAAATATTTGATTTTCTCATTACTAATGCTGGTAATGCTATATGTTTGCATATTTTTAAAATTATTTATATTTTATCTAATCCTCTTTTCCAGTTTTGGCGGGATATTTACTTCAACCACCTCAAATTTTTTCCCGCCCAAAATTTGTCCGCGGTCAGTTACTACATCTACCCGCCATTTGCCAGGTTTCATGCCGTACTTAAAAGAATAACCGCGATAACCGCCGTCCCGACCGCCAGTTATCTTAAAGCTCAGAGTATCACTTATTACCCAATTCCCCTTTGTTATATCAAAATAAGACCAACGATGAAAAATATTGGCAGATATCTTCGTTGGTGCAAAAATAGCGCTATAGTAATATACCGGTTTTCCTTTTTGCCAATGAATCATAGAATCTTCTCGATTAAACAAGCCACGCCAAGTAAAAGGCTCAAGGCTTACTTCGTAACCACTTTGAATTTTTTTTACTTCATGATAGACATTATCCTCTTTTAATACAAGTGGTATCGGCGGAATAATATTTAAGAAATATAAAAAATTAAATATCACGTATATACTTACAATACTAACCACAGCCCTATTATTCTTATTAAATTTAATCTTTTGCACCTTAAAAACTAAAAAAATAATTAAACCCGCAAAAACTAAACTAAAAATTCCGCTAAGCAAAAAAATGCCAACCCCCATCCTACCTAAAAAAATTGGGAGCGCAAAAACCATATAAGAAAAAAGTGCGATAAAAAAAATACTAATTTGAAAATTAAATCTCAAATATCTTTTTTGAAATTTTTCATTGCCAACTAAAATTGTAGCGAGCATCAAGATAAACAGCCAGCTGGTTCCGATTGAAGCGCTCCTAAAATAAAAAATAAAAAAAGCGCTAAAAAGACCGCCAAAAACAAATTGTAAAATAAAAGGAAAATAAACAGCAAACTTCTTAAAAAATAAATACTGAATCCGACCAGCGTGAAAAAAATTTATAAACAAAACACCGACTAAGGCGATACCGAGATAAATAATCATCATTAAATTTTCTGCCCACAAATCAATTCTTCGTAAGGTTAAATTGTCAAACACAAAGCCGCCCAAAAGAAATAAGGGAGAGGCGTAGTCTTCATATTTTATATAAAAAACCTTTATTTTATTTATCAACATTAATTTTTTATAAAAAATATCTCTAACTCAAGAGATATTTTTCATCTACGACAAATCAGAAAATTTAGTCAATCTTTTTATCTTTAAAAAAATCAACGTACTCTTTATCCATTCCCATAATATGACCAATCCACCAATCTTCTAAATAATCAATAATATCAAATGACATCAATCTGCCGTCTTTATTATCTCTTTCTTTAATAAATTCATTAATTTTTTTACGGTATTCATCATGAATTTTTTTATGTTCTTCTTTTTTTGGATAATTAAATTTTTCAAAATATTTTTCTTCATCCGCCAAATGATAATTTGCATAATCCTTTAATTCCTGCAATGTATTTTGAATTTTATCATGCTCTCTATCTACGGTCATTAAAGCATAAAAATGATTGATAATATCAAACATTCTTTTGTGCTGGTCGTCAAATTTTTTTACACCAACACTATATTCACTACTCCACTCTAATAATAACATAAATTTAAAATTTAATAATTAATTGCTTTAATTGTAGCCAAAATATGCAATAAAATCAATAGCATGCTATCTGTTATTTTTATTTCAAACTTATTTTATATTTTTAGCAATTTCTATGTCGTTTATTTTATATTTTTTTCTAGCGGTAACCGTTTTCATGATCTTGTTCACACAATATCCAACAAAAGCTAAAATTAAAAAATATATAACTCCGTCTAATTTTATTTCCGGCATTTTTTGATCTAAAAGTTTAATCAAGCTGGCAGCCACTCCGGCGGATGTAATAATAGTTAAACTGTTTATGGATCCGGAGGTGCTTTCTGCCTGAATATTATTGAATATCTGCTGCGAAGAATCAAGGTAATTTTTCGTCATTGACCAAATTTCTTTTATGTACGACAAAGTATCTCCCAGGGTATCGTATTTAAATTTCAAAACATCAATAATTTTTTGTAATTCTGGATCATTTTTCACTATCGCGCCTCTGGTGCCTATATAAGAACCCATTTGATTGATTCTGGCCTCAATCAAGTTGATAGTTTTTTTATAACTTTCAATTTGAGATTTAAAAATTCCGGCCTCTTTTCCTTGAATTTCTCCACGCTCTTTTATGTCCGCTATTTTTTCCCAAATAATACGATGCAAATTTAAATATCTGTGTAATTGCCCCTTGAATTCCCGCACAAATATCTGTTCATTAATTATTTTTTCAATAGTTTCACTTTTTTCAGAAACATTATTTATAATATACAGCTTATCGCCCCGATAAATTTCAAATTCATTCTTTTTTATTTCAAAATATTTACCCTGATTAAATTCTTTTAATAAAATATTTATAGCTTCTGTTTCGGCATCTTTTAAAACTATAAAATACGGATAAACCGTTTTTATATTGGCAAGTTCTTTTGGTACTGGCGCGCCCAAACTAAAAAGATAACTAATGGCCGGAGACAATTTTTTTTCGTAAAAGGTGGTTAGTTTAAAAATATCCTCTTTGGCGTTATTATAGTCAGTATTTAAAACAATTAAACCATCTTCAAATATTTTTACTTTTATTCCCCCACTAGCTATAATTTCAATATACTCAAAATCCCCCATTTTCATTTCCATGCTTTCAATATCAAGTCTTTTTCGTAAATCCTTTAACTTTTTAGCGTTTAAATTAAGTGGAGAAGAGGCATCCTTTAAAAAATCATAAATTTCCGATAAATGAAGCATGGTGCGTTGATACCACCCCCCAATAAATATTTTTTCTGATCTCATATAGTTTTAAATATTATAATTCATTTCCTATATATTATACCATTTTATCTTAAATAAAAAAACAGAAACCAAATATATTGGCAACTGTTTACTAAAAATAAAATTTATAATATTTTAATAACTCATTTTACGCGCCATACACACAAACTGCTAATTTTAAAAAAATGATATTATGGCTTCGTTAACAAACAACGGTACATAACACGAATTAAATAATTAAAATTATTTAAAAAACGTTAATGTTTTCTTTAGCTTTAAATAATTATTTTTCATAATCTCAATATTTCCCCGATTTATCCGTATATCTTCTTTGCTAAAAAATTTATTGGTTTGCGCCTTGTAACAAACCTTAGAAACCTTCAAAATATAATGCATTAATTTTTCATAATAAGTTCTGTATTTTAATTCCCCCAAATCAAAACCGGAAATTTCCGCATAATATTCTAATAATTTTTTTTCCTTCTTTTTGTCTATTCTGGAATAGGCTAAAATATGAGAAAGCCCAGGTCCATATGTAAATTTCGTATATTCCCAATCAATAATATATATATTTTTATTGTGCAGTATTAAATTGTCAGAGGGGTCTCCATGGTTTAAAAAAATTTTTTTCTTATTTGGTTTATAGTTTTCAAAATCTTTCTCTAGTGATTTTAATACCCATTTTTTATTGGCAAAAAAAATATTATCCTTTTTTATTTGCGATATTAAATGTATGGCCTGATCTCTTACATCATCAATTACACAGCGTGGTTTAAAAACCTTGATTTTTTGCTCTCTGCAAAATAAAGTATATTCGCCAGCAAGCTCATTTATCTGATGCAATTTACTAACAGCCTGCTCCATTCCTGAATAAGAAACATTTTTAAATTTACACTTCCTGCCATCCAAGTAAGTCAAGACATGAACATTATTTTTTTCATCATAAAAAATTGATTTCGGAACAAATTTTATTTTTCTTTTTTCCAAAAATCTTAAAACATAATGCTCATTTTTTAAAATATTAGTTAATTTATTCGCTTTATTTTTATTAGATCTCACAAGATATTTTTTACCATAACTTTCAATAATATAATTATTGTTTGACAATCCGGTTTTCATGCCAAGAATTGTATATTTGCGAAAAATTTTTTTATCCCTTAAATAACGAAAAACATCATTTTTTTTAAAAATCATATTTTTTACAAAATCTTTTCCCAATATTTTTAGTGTATTTTTAACATTTTTCTGCCCTGAATTACGGCTCTTCTTATTGGATAATGAAAAACATATTGGTTAGTTTTGATTACATTTCTTTTTCTTGTTACTATTTTTTGTTTCATTTTTTTAATATATTTTAAAAATGATTTCTATTAATTTGAATTAATTATACAGCCGCCAAAGCCTGAAAGGCAATAGAGAAAAAATATCTATTTTTAGCTATTTTAAACACAGATAACTAATGCAAAATTTAAAAATAAAAAACTTTTTATAATTTAAAATTTACTGCTGTATAAATTTAAATTTTGTTATATAATGTAATAAATTAGTATAATCTGCTTTTTCAACGAGTAAATTAAAAAGTTCTTTAAAAACAATAATCGAGGGGGAAATCGTGAAAATTTATGATAAAATTTTGTTTTTAATCGGAATATTTTTGGCGGGTGCTATGGATATGGCACTGGGTAATTTTATTGCTCACTGCATGATAAAGTTTTTTGGACCCGTAGAGCATGTTATGTTTACCTATATATTCGCTATCGCCTTTGCTTTATTGCCCGATATAGATGCTCTTTTACAGCGCGTTTCTCACGGCAAAATATTGTCAAATCACAGAAATTGGCCGCATTGGCCGCTATTAATTCTTCCAATCATTTTCTTTACAATAAATATTTTTTCATTTTTTTATGCTGTGCTTGCTTGTTTATGTCTTTTTATTCACTATATCCATGATAGTGTTGATTTACAGGAAAATGGCGGTGGTATAGAATGGCTGGCTCCTTTCAGCGATTCTCAATATCAAATTTCTATAAAAAGAATAAAAACAGAAAAACTAATTGTTGAATTTCCAAAAGAAAAAATAGAAAAAATAAAAAAAAAGAAAGAAACAATGTATCGGTGGTTAAAAAAATATTATCTTAAAATAACAGAAAACTCCCTTCTGGGAATTCTTGCTCTGATAACCAGTTTGATTATTAATATTATTTGGTAACAAAAAAGCCGGGTCAAAAATCCCGGCTATTTTTTTATATAAAAAATTATATATTAGACCTTCTTTTAAATCCTTTCCTTTTTCTCTTAAATCCCCTGCTCTGATTCTCCCTTCTTCTCTCGTGGAAACCTACTGTTTCATTGCTTTTCTTTATGTCAATTTTTTTTCCCCTAAAAATTGCTCCTTGTAATTGTTTCACCACATCATCTGCGCGGCTTTTTTCAACTGAAAAAATTGAATTTTCTAATTTTAAATTTATTCTTCCAATTTCAATGCCCTTTAATTTTCTATCTGAATTAATTAACGCAAAAAGTCCTTTTATATCAAATCCTTCTTTTTTACCAAAATTTATTTTTAAACTGACATGATTTTCTTCTCCGCTTCTTGTATTAAAAATTTTAGCTGTAGCGTTTAAATCTTGGGTATTTTTGTAAACATCCATAAAGTGATTAAATTTATGGGTTAAAAATATCTTTATCAAATCTTCTTTGTTAATCTTTTTTAGTCTTTCTATAAAATTTTTAAAATACTGTTCATTGTTTGTGTTTTTTATATCTGTTTTTTCTATTTCTTCTAAAAAATTATCAATCTGCTTTAAACAAACATCTTTTCCGCTTGGAACTTTTTTGAGTTCAAATTTCTTGCCAATAGTACCCTCTAACTCCCCTATCCTTCTTACCTCCCTTGGGGTAATAATAGAAATAGAGATTCCACTTTTTTGAGCTCTACCCGTCCTTCCACTTCTATGTATATAAGCTCCATTTTGATCGGGAAGATTATAATTTATAACATGAGAGAGGTCGCTTACATCTATTCCTCTGGCGGCCACATCTGTTGCCACCAATAATCGAACCTGTTTTCTTTTAAACCGATCCATGATATTTGTTCGCATGTTTTGTGAAATATCGCCATGCAGGGCCTCCGTGTCATAATTAGCTTCCTTTAGCTTATCAGCTATTTCCCCCGTTTCTCTTCTTGTGCGGCAAAAAAGAATACCATAAACCCCAGGTAAATAATCCAAAATTCTTTTTAAAGCCTCAAAACGGTCCCTGGGGTGAACCATGAAATATTCATGAGTAACCTTTTCTGCTCCGATATTTTTTTCTCCAATACTTATCTCTTCAGCATCGCCCATATATTTTCTAGCGATAGCATTAACGCTTTTAGACATAGTTGCAGAAAAAAGCAAGGTCTGTCTTGTTTTTGGTGTTTCCTCTAAAATAGCGTCTAAATCATCTTTAAATCCCATATCCAACATTTCATCAGCCTCATCTAAAACTAACCACCTAATATTTTGGAGTTTTAAAATTTTTCTTCTAATTAAATCATGAACGCGACCAGGGGTTCCTACTACAATGTTAGTTCCTTTTCTAAGTGCCCTGATCTGAATATCAATCCTTTCTCCACCATAAACCGCGGTAGTTATAATTCCTTTTGAATATTTGGCAAGTTTTTTTATGTCTTCAGAAATTTGAATACAAAGCTCTCTTGTTGGACAAATAATTATTGCTTGCAAGTCTTTTCTACCTGTTTTTATTTGATTCAAGATGGGCAAACCAAAAGCAGCAGTCTTCCCTGTGCCGGTCTGTGCCAAAGCAATTAAATCTTTTTTTGATTTTAATATAAATGTAATAGCTTTCTCTTGGACGGGTGAAGGCTCTAAAAATCCTAAATCCGAAAGGCTTTTCATTATCTCAGAATTCAGACCAAGTTCTTTAAATGTTGTCATAAAAATTATTAAACTTGAATATGTAGTTAATATACAAGTCTTTCGTTATCCTAATCCCTTAAATAAAAGCTATCAAACTAGACCTTCCTCCAAAAAATAATAATGACAGCCGTTTTCAAGATTTTATTGTGATTTTAAAAACTAATCCTAACTATTACATATTTTTTATTTTTTGTCAAGAGATACAATTCACCACAAGCTATTGACTATTTTTTTAAAATATGGTATTAATAATATAATATAAAGAATATTTTACCTTGTACCGCTTAAATGGGGTAATAATAACCTCCCCTGAAAGCGGTTTTAATTTAATCTTTCAACTCTATGGATATAAGAAATATTGCTATTATTGCTCATGTTGATCATGGAAAAACCACTCTAACCGATGCCTTAATGCAGCAAACAGGTATGGCTTCAGAGGGAGTTAGTATGGATTCTAATGCCCTGGAACAAGAGCGTGGTATTACAATTTATTCAAAAAATACTTCGGTTTATTATAAAAATACAAAAATAAATATCGTAGATACCCCGGGTCATGCTGATTTTGGCTCAGAGGTTGAACGCGTTTTGCGCTCAATTGATTCTGTGCTCTTGGTGGTTGATGCTCAGGAGGGACCAATGCCGCAAACAAAATTTGTTTTAAAAAAATCTCTTGATTTAGGACTCAAACCAATTGTAGTAATCAATAAAATTGACAAACCGGCAGCCATGCCCCTTGAGGCGCAAGAAATGGTTTATGAATTATTTTTAGATCTTGGAGCCAGTGATGCTCAGCTTAATTTTACGAGTGTTTACACCATTGCACGCCAGGGACTTGCTAAAATCAATTTAGAAGATGCATCTAGTGATCTTACCCCTCTTTTGGATATCATTCTAGAAAAAGTACCAATAGCTTCGTCCGATGAGGCTAATAACAAACCTTTGCGTGTACAGCCTTTTAATTTAGGATATGATAATTTTCTCGGCAGACTTGCTGTGGGCAGAATTTATGAAGGCAAAATCAATAAAACACAAAATGTTTTTATAAAAAATTCAGAAGGAAAAATAAGAACCGGCAAAATATCAAAACTTTTTACATTTGAAGGTTTAAATCGTAAAGAAGTAGAGACAGTCGAAGCTGGCGATATTGTGATGATTGCCGGCTTACCCGATATCTATATAGGAGAAACAATTTGTGAGGATATTAATCAGGAAATGTTACCAGCTATCAATATTGACGAACCAACTATTTCGTTGAATTTTTTGATTAATAACTCCCCTTTTGCGGGCCGAGAAGGAAAATTTGTAACCAATAGACAACTCCAAGAAAGATTGCGCAAAGAATTAGAAATAAATGTTGGCCTTAAAATAGATTTTTCAGCTATTGATCATTACAAGGTGTGCGGCCGAGGAGAAATGCATATTGCTATCTTGCTCGAGAATATGCGCCGCGAAGGTTATGAAATCCAAATCTCTCAACCGCATGTAATCATTAAAGAAGTGAATGGGGAAAAACAAGAACCATTTGAAGAAGTAACTATTAATGTTCCGGAAGAAATGTCGGGAATTGTTATTGAAAAACTTTCAAAACGCCACGGAAACATGCTTGAAATGAAACCGGAACATGCCAATCTAAAAATTGTTTTTGAAATTCCAACCAGAGGGTTGCTTGGTTATAGAAATGAGTTTGTGGTTGATACTCGCGGAGAAGGAATTATATACACAAGAGTTATAGGATTCAAGCCATTCGTTGGACATATTCAGAAGTATGAGGTTGGATCCATGGTTTCAATGGCCACCGGAAAGGCGCTAGGATTTTCCCTTTTTAACCTTCAGGACCGCGGAACGTTATACATCGGAGCGACTACTGAAGTTTATGAAGGTATGGTAATTGGCAATGTTGCCAAGGGAAATGATTTAAATGTCAATCCAACCAAGGGTAAACAACTAACCAACATGCGCGCCTCCGGTGCGGATGAAGCTATCCGTCTCACTCCGCCAACCAAATTAACACTTGAAAAAGGAATGGGTATTATGAACGAAGATGAATACTTGGAAATAACACCTAAAAATATTCGCCTCAGAAAACAAAAATTAAAGGAAACTGATCGGATCAAAGATGTAAGAGCTAAGAAAAAATAAAAATATATAATAAAGAAGAGGTAAAACAATTTACTTCTTCTTTATTTTAAACCAATGCAAATTGGCTGTTATAGAGAGAGGTGTAAAATCCTTGGCGAGATATCAATTCTTCATGTTTCCCTTGCTCTATTATATTACCGTTATTTATAACTAAAATCATATCCGCATTTCTAATTGTAGATAAACGATGAGCGATTACAAAGCTGGTACGGCCCGCCATAAGCTTGTTCATCGCTTTTTGGATAAGCACCTCTGTTCTAGTATCCACAGAGCTGGTAGCCTCGTCCAAAATAAGTATTGGGGGATCAATAAGCATGACCCGAGCAATAGTCAGAAGTTGTTTTTCTCCCTGGGAAATATTATCCGTTTCTTCATTTAATTCCATATTATAACCACCGGGTAAAGTGCGTATAAATTGATCGGCATGAGCCGCTTCAGCGGCCGCTATGATTTTTTCTTCGGTGGCAGACTTAAACCCATAGGCAATATTTTCTTTAATAGTACCGTTAAACAGCCAAGCATCCTGCAGTACCATACCGAACAAACGGCGCAAATGCGCGCGTTTTAGGCGACGGATATCAATGCCGTCTACGAGAATAGCGCCGCTTTGGATATCATAAAAACGCAATAATAAATTTACAATTGTAGTTTTACCGGCGCCAGTCGGTCCGACGATAGCGATTCTTTTCCCTGGTTCTACTACGACATTTAATCCTTTAATTACCGGTTTTTCCGTTTCGTAGCCAAAAATAACATCACGAAATTCCACTCTGCCTTGCACAGATGAAAGCTCTATCAAATTTTTGATATCAGGAATTTCTTCCGCTTCAGATAAAAATTCAAAAACGCGTTCAGCGGCAGCCGCTGTCGACTGTAAAACATTGGCAACATTGGCCGCTTGAATAATCGGCTGATTAAATTGCCTAGTATATTGAATAAAAGCTTGAATGTCGCCGATGTTGACACGACCCTGATAAGCCAAAAATCCGCCAAAAACACTCACTCCTACATAACCCAAGTTGCCAAAAAAACTCATCAATGGCCACATTAGACCTGACAAAAACTGTGCTTTCCAGGCACTGTCATACATCTCATTATTAATACTACGAAATTTATTCAAAGAACTTTTTTTTCCATTAAAAACTTTCACAATATGATGTCCGGAATACATTTCCTCAATGTGACCATTAATCCGACCCAAAGAATCCTGCTGGCGCTTAAAATATTTCTGTGATTTTTTGATGATTACACTGATTACCCCCATGCTTAAAGGTAATAACAACAAAGCTACCAAGGTCATCAACCAACTAATCCAAAACATCATAATTAAAATTCCAAGAAGCGTAGTAATAGCTGTAACTATCTGCGTTAAGCCCTGGTTCAGTGTCTGATTCAAAGTATCTATATCATTTATAACTCTACTTAAAATATCACCATGAGATTTGCTGTCAAAATATTTAAGGGGCAGGCGGTTTATTTTTTTAGAGATAGCCCGACGAAAATCATAAGTAATTTTCTGAGCTACTACAGCCATTAGCCACCCCTGTATATATCCAAACAAGGCGCTTAAAAGATATAAAATACTCAAAATTAAAACAGTTTGGCTCAAGCTATCAAAATTTATTCCTGGACGCACTTCGCTCGGTCCAACAGATACTCCGCTGTCATAGGCTTTTATGTCCATATAGTTAGATACTATCTGATTGGTCATATTGCCCAAAATTTTTGGACTCATTATATTGAAGGCTGTACTTAAAAATGCAAATACAATAACCGCAATAAGTGATATCCAGAAAGGCTTAAGATGAAAAATCAGATTTTTCATAGTGCTTTTAAAATCTTTAGCCTTTTCAATCCTAATCATGTGTCCGGGTCCCCTCATAGGTGGTATACCCGCCTTGTTTTCTTTTTTATTGTTATTAGAGCTCATACTCATTAATACTTATATAATTCTTCCTTTGATAATTGTGATAAAGCTATCTCCTTATAGACTGCGCAGTTTTTAAGCAAGTCAAGATGTTTGCCTATTCCGGATATTTTTCCCTTATCCAGAACAATAATCTTGTCGGCGTTCATTACGGTGTTTATTCTCTGCGCCACAATTAAAACGGTAGCTTGGGCAGTTTCTGTTTTTAGTGCTTGTCGAAGGGCCACATCAGTCCTAAAATCCAAAGCGGAAAAACTGTCATCAAAAAGGAAAATATCCGGTTTCTTAACAAGTGCCCTGGCAATAGAAAGACGCTGTTTCTGTCCCCCGGACACATTAGTTCCACCTTGAGCGATTGAGGCTTCTAGTCCCTCTTTGGTTTTATCGATAAATTCCGAGGCTTGCGCCACTGAAGCGGCAGCGTGCGCCCGATAGTCGTCAGCTTGAGGCGCCCCGTATTTTATATTACTCCCGATAGTACCGGAAAATAAGACCCCCTTTTGCGGCACATAACCCAAACGCCCGTAAAGATCAGTGAATTTAAGCTGGCGTACATCCACCCCCTCTATTAAAACATGTCCGAAACTGACATCATAAAAACGCGTTATCAAATGAAGCAGCGTGGACTTGCCGCTGCCGGTACTGCCTATTAAAGCTGTGGTTTTGCCGCTTTCGGCTATAAAAGTAATATTTTTTAAAACCGGATATTCCGCTTCCGGATAAGCAAAGGTAACATCGCGAAATTCAATAGCCGGCGCCCCCGGTTTAAATGAACAACTTTTTAGCGGCTCTTTTATTGCCGGTTCTGACGCCAAAACATCTGCCACGCGCCCGCCGGAAACCATGGCACGCGGCAGCATAATAAATATCATAGACATCATCATAAATCCGAATAACACAAGAGTTAGATACTGCATAAAAGCAATCATGTCACCTACGAGAAAACTGCCATCGCCGATTAAACGCGCCCCTACCCATATCACCATAATCATCGCAAAACTGCTAATAAGCGTCATGAGCGGCTGTATCAAAGCTAATAAACGATTCAAAAAAAGATTTAAATCCACCAGATCAAGATTAGCTTGATTGAATTTTTTTTCCTCATATTTCTCAGCATTAAATGCCCTGATTACACGCAAACCGGATAAATTTTCACGAGTTACCAGATTGAGACGATCAATTAGTTTCTGTAAAAGTTTAAATTTGGGCATGACAATACTCCAAAGCAATACAACCACACCAATAATCACAAATACTGCCAGACCCATAATCCATGTCATGGAAGGAGCTGTGCGATAAGCCTGAAAAATAGCGCCAGCGGCAGTTAGGGGAGCCACAAGCATAATCCTGAGCATCATAAACACAATAGTCTGAATCTGTTGGATATCGTTAGTAGAACGAGTAATCAATGAGGAGGTTGAAAATCGATTAAATTCAACCAGGGAAAAATCGTGTACTTTGTCAAATACCTTTTCACGCACCACCATAGCAAAACCGGTAGCAATCCGCGCCGCTAAATAACCGGCGAGAACAATACATACTGCTCCCGCAAGTGAAATACTAAGCATAATAAAGCCAACAGAAAATATAATATCGGTCTGATTCTCCATAATGCCTTCGTCAATAATCCTGGCCATATACCCAGGCAACTCCAAATTTACCCCCACCTGGATAATGGTTAGAAAAAAAACAGCAATTATGCTCCAAATGTAGGGCTTTAAATATTTAAACAATTTAGTCATATTTATTTAAATGATATAAATAATTTACCACACAAACCCTATTTTGTCATTAAACGCTTATAATATAAAAAGACTTAGTTCTGCTAAGTCTTTTGGTTGTAATTAAATAAAATTCATTTAAAAATTATTTTGAAAACAAGGATTTTTGAATAAGGTATTATAAGTTATTATTTTCCCGATATAATAATTGAATCATTGAATAAATCTTCTTTTTTATCAATTTTAATTTTTATTACCAAGAAAATAAAGTTCGAAAATTTTTAAATAAAAACCTAAATTACTTTATTGATTTAGCAATCGCAAGCACTGCCTTTTTATTGTTCACCTTGGGTAATATCATATTTTTGTTTGGCTTTTTAACTGTAAAGGCCAAGGCTAATGCTGCTCTTAACTTCATTTTTTGTGTAACTTGTTTCACTCCGCTATCAATAAGGCCGCGAAATATTCCCGGAAAAACTAAAGCATTATTTATTTGATTGGGAAAATCAGACCTTCCTGTTCCTACAATTAATGCTCCCGCTTTTATGGCGATATCGGGCATTACTTCAGGAACCGGATTGGCCATAGCAAATATTATCGGGTTATTATTCATTGATTTAATCATTTCAGTATTTACAAGCTCAGGCTTTGAAAGGCCAATAAACACATCAGCGCCAACCATAGCTTCCGCAAGTCCCCCACTCAATTTGTTTTTATTTATTTTTTTTACAATCCCCGCCTTATATTTATTTAACTTTTTTTGGGACTTATTTATTATTCCCTTGCTATCAAGCAGCACTATATCTCTTACTCCCTGGGTAATTAACAATTTCGCTGTTGCAATCCCTGCCGCTCCCGCACCATTTATTACAACCCGCAAATCATTCATTGCTTTTCCACTCACCCGACAAGCATTAATTAAAGCGGCCAGTACCACGATCGCCGTCCCGTCTTGATCATCATGAAAAACAGGAATTGATAATTCTTTTTCAAGTATCTCTAAAATCTCAAAGCATCGCGGAGCTGAAATATCCTCCAGATTTATCCCCCCAAAACTAGGCTCTATAATTTTACAAAAATTAATTATCTCCTTAGTGTCGCGCGTATTAATGCAAAGGGGTACGGCGTCAACATTGGCAAAAGCTTTAAATATTGCCGATTTACCCTCCATTACCGGCATCCCTGCTTCCGGTCCAATATCTCCAAGACCAAGTACGGCCGTACCGTCGCAGACTATTGCAACTGTATTTCTTCTATTTGTAAGAACGTAACTCTTTCTTTTGTCCCTATTTATCTCCATACAAACCGCCCCCACGCCCGGCGTATAAGCCGTAGATAAATCATTAAGAGTTTTTAATGGGACTTTTGTTCTTATCTCAATTTTACCCCTATTTTTTTTATGCAAATTTATTGCCATTTTTGAATAGTTCATATAATATTATCTGTTAACCAAATATGTTTAACTATAGTTTATGATAAGTTTTATTATTATAACAACACCAAAAACAGCTTGAGTTTTTTCTGGAAAACTATTTTTTTCTTAAAATTATTTTGCTGATATTGAGAATACTTTCATTCTTTTTCTATGAATAAAACCTTGTTTACTAAAAAATTCTTTGTTCTCAGGTAAAGCATCTAGATAAATGGGGGTATGAGAATACTCTTCCTTGACTGTTTTTATTATTTTATTTCCTATATTTTTTCCCTGATAATCGGGATGAACTACAATTTCCGCTAATACAGTATGAAATTGATTATCGCTTAATATTCTTGCAAAACCGATCAGTTTATTTTTTTCATCTACTGCCTGTATTATCATATCGGTAGCTTTTATAGCTTTTTTGATTTTTTTATACTATAATCCTCAAGTTTTCCCCAAGAAACAGCAACCCAAAGATTTATAATGTCTACAGGATTGATTCTTTTTGAAATTTTTATTTTCCATTTCATGTTTTAATTATAATACTTTTCACAAAACAAATAAAGTTGAGGGTGTTTATGCTGTAAAAGTTTTCCAACTGTCCTGCAAGAACCCACAAAAAAAACACCTCTAAATTTAAAAAAATAGTGATGTTTTTCATTGTTCGGGGATGAGGACTCGAACCCCAATACTCAGGACCAGAACCTGATGTCCTACCATTAGACGATCCCCGAATAAATTAGACTTGTTTCACTAAACAAGTCTATTATAAATTATTTATTTAAATTTTTCAAGATCTCCGGCAAATGCTTTGTGGCTTCTTCTTCTCCGGCTTTTATAAACCTTTCTACATCCAAAAATTTAAAACTATCAATAGTTTTTCGTATTACCGGCTGAATGATTATTGTTTGATGGCCGAATCTGAAAATCTGATTTCTTAAATTATAAGTTCTCATTATTTCATAAGTATGAATCAGCACAGAAACAATGTCGGGATTCTTTTTTAACTGATTATTATTAATCATAAAATCAACGGCAACAATAATATCCGCTCCCATGTTTTTTACTATATCAATCGGCGTCGGGTTTATCACTCCTCCGTCAATATATAAAGAGTCTTCTATTTCCACCGGAGGAAATATCCCCGGTACGCAAATACTGGCCATAACCGCTTTGGCAATATCACCGCGCCGAAAAATTTTCGGATTTCCGGTCGACATGTCGGTAGCCGTAATAGCCAGCGGAATATCAGTATCCACGAAATTCTTATGAAAAGTGACTTCTTCTTCCAGATATCGCAATATCTTATTCCCCTTTAAAAGGGTCTTCATGGGCTTGCCTAAGTCAATAAATGTTTTCAGGATTTTTCTTTTGCTTTTATAATTTAATATCTTTTCCTCCAGATCATGAATATCCATGCCGCAGGCAATAGCGGCGCCGATAATCGAACCCATACTGGTACCTGCGATGAAATCCGGTTTTATACCCTCTTTAAAAAGAACTTTTAAAACTCCAATATGCGACAGGCCTCTAGCACCTCCGCCACCCAAAGCAAATCCTATTTTTTTTGTTTTTATATTCATAAATCCCCCTCTTTTTTTATATCACTTTTAATCTTAAAATTTTAAAATTCCGTGGGTCAGCGCTAGCTAATCACTTCTCCGCCGAATGTTTTTAATAAATTTTCTATCATTTTTCCGCCGTTTATTGGTTGATTTTCTTTACTTGAGGTTTCCTGATCATTAATTATTGGTTGATCATCTCCCGACTTTTGATTACCTTGCAAAGACGCGCTACAAATGTCTGCCGCATTTAAAGAATGGGGTTCTTTGATATTTTCAGGAGGTATAACAGAATCTCCGCCGTCAGACACTTTTAATTTTTCATCAATAACTGCTTCAATTGTAATTGGTTGTCCGTAAACATCCCTTAATATATTTTCTACCAATCTTTTTATATTTATATCCCCCACTCTGTCTTTGTGAAACTTATATTTAAAAGCTAAACACAATTGATTACCCTGGATGTCTTTTGGTTGACAAACCCTGAGAATAAAAGACAATGAATGATTCTGTTGTTTTACTTTGGCCAGTACCTCGTTCCACTTGGATTGTATTTCATTTTTATCTATCAATCTAGAATTAACGATCGTCTCTTCATCTTCTGTTTTCTGATTTAAGTTGTTGTTTTTAGTAAACTTTTTTGAATTATTATCAATATTCAATATAGGCGACGCTTGATTTTGTGCCACAATATTACTTGTTCTTTCACCCAAACATAATTCGGCTATAGCAATTTCTATTGGCAATTGTACAATAAAACTATGATTAATAGCGCCCCTTACCCTTAAAAAACTTTCCAACAAAGAAATAACACGATTTAAATCCATGGCTCCTGTTGCTTTATTTATTTCCTTTTCAATATGACCACCAAAATCATTGCCAATTTTTTCAGAAAGAAGAGGACTAACCTTAAAGAGCATCACTTTTCTTAAAACCTCAATCATATCCGACAAAAATCTTTTTATATCTACTCCGTCGCCAATTAGCGTGTTTACAAGATCAATAGCGGATCCGGCATCTTTTTTTGTTAAAAAATTAATCAATTTAACAACCTCCCCTATATCACTTCTTGGAATTACCAAATCAGCTTCTTTTGCCGTTATTTCTTTGCCGCCAATCACAATTACTTGCCCCAAAAGGCTTTCTGCGTCACGCATATGTCCGTCAGCATGACGCGCTATATCCTCCAAAACATCCAAGGATACTTGAATTTTTTCTTTAGTAACAATATATTGTAATTTTTTTACTATATCTTTTACTCCTATTTTTTTAAAATCAAATCTTTGGCAACGAGAAATAATGGTAGCGGGAATTTTATGAATTTCAGTGGTACACAATATAAACAAAACATTTTTCGGGGGTTCTTCTAAAATTTTTAAAAGGGCGCTAAATGCTTGGTTTGAAAGCATGTGCACTTCGTCAATAATAAAAACTTTGTATTTCAAGCTGGTAGGTGCAATTCTGGAGGCGGAAATAATATTTTCTCTAACATTATCCACCCCTGTGTGGCTAGCGGCATCAATTTCGATAATGTCTAAGCTTTTATCATTCTTAACATCCAAACAGGAGCTACACTGATCACATGGTTCATATTCTTTATCTTTTCTGTTTTGACAATTTATTGATTTTGCCAAAATTCTGGCAATGGTTGTCTTTCCTATACCTCTTGGACCGCAAAAAAGATAAGCATGAGCAATTTTACCCGATGCCACTTCATATTCCAAAGTTGTTTTTATATGGTTTTGTCCTACCAAATCTTTAAATGTGAGAGGTCTATATTTTCTATACAATGTGGCCATAAAGTTAATTAAAAAATTTATAAAGTCAAAAGTTGTCCTGGAAAAGAAAACTCAAATAGATAATTTGAGTTTCTTTATTATTAAATTTTATTCATAATTCGTATCATTAGCATAAAATTCGCACATTAGTATTACACTTATGAGTTTCTAACAATATTGTCTACGGCTGCCCAATTACTTTGCCCTGATTTTGGCACCAATATAACTACCTCATCTCCTGGCCTGCCCTTATAATATGTAACGCTGGCGGTCAAAACTCTCCATTTATTACCATTAAAACGAACATAGTAGTTAGAATTATCATCCTGTTCCAGTGTGCCAATAATGCTTTTTCTTTCTATGGGGCCGATCTGCTTGTAAACGAAGGTTCCGCTAGAAGTAATGGTTAATTTTAAAATATCACCTTCAATCAATTTTGATTTACTGGCATAATTTGCCGGAACGCTATATTGTTTTCCGTCGGGGCCAATCATATTTTCTCCATCAAATACCCCCTCAACAATTCTTCCTTCACCTGCTCGATCACCATCTTTGTTGTTATCGCTAAAAGTATCATCGCTCATTTGTCCAATACTGATTCTCTCCTCATCTTTAGCACTGATACAACCGGAGAGGAGTTGAGATAATTTTTCATTATTTTCTTTCATGTTTTCCAAAAGCTTCTTTACCAAAACAACCTTTGATTTATTAATGGTAACTGTGTCCTCACTATCCCCATCTTCATCTTTGTCACTATATTCCCCACCCCCGTCTTCTTCACCCTCATATCCATCATCCTCCCCATCAGCAATATCATGTTCATTGTTTAAAAAATCATCACCTTCATCATCTTTATTCAAATTTTCATCAAAATCATCTATTTCATCTATAAAATCAGCTTCTTCTTCTCCATCTTCATTAAACTCATCGTTTAAAAAATTTGTTTTTGTCATATTTTTGTATTTTAATTATGTTTATATATTTATGTTTATTATCTTAATTCTAAACTATTTTTTTTATTTTGTAAACTAAATTTTACAACCAAAAACAGCTAAATTATTTAATTTATAGCTGTTTTTGATATATTTAATATGTGAATATTGCACAATATTCGTCTATTTTTTATGTCTATTCAAATCTATTTCTACAACCGCTCCCCCTTCTCCTTTTTTGTCTTTATCAAATTGTACATCTACAGATTGTTTTAAAATATGATGTCCAACTATTACCCCTCTTTTTCCGTCTACATTTACTTTTATTCCCATTGGGGGTAATTTTTGAGCTAATTGCTCATACCCACACTGCTCATAAGCAAGACAACACATCAATCTTCCGCAGATACCGGAAATTCTCTCTGATCCGCGATGAGCGCATTGTTGTATCTCCGCCATTTCAGAGGTTATAGAACAAAGGTTTTTTAAATGCCCACGACAACAAAGCTCTTTACCACAATGCCCATAATCTCCCATAATTTTTGCTTCATCCCTAATTCCTATTTGTTGCAGCCTAATTGTTCTTCCAAAATGCCTGGTTAATTCTTTGACCAATTCCCTAAAATCGACGCGACCATCAGCAATAAAGGCAAATGTAATACGAGAACCATCAAAAGAAAAATGAACCCCGATAAATTTCATTGATAAATTAAATTTATCTTTAACTTTTTTACAAAAAACAAGAGCCTTGTCTTTCTCGTCTTGCTTGGGCAATTTTTCTAAATCATTAACAGTGGCAATTCTTAAAATAGGCTTAATTTTAGAAATATCAAAATCTTCTTTAGCTTCCTTTATTTCTTTTTCTGACAAAATACAAACAACAACGCCAATTTCCATGCCAAGTTCGGTCTTTACCACCACACTATCGTTAATTTCAACATTTAAATCATCACTAAATGAAAAATTATAAACTTTATCCCATGATGAAAATTGTATTTGCGCTATTTGCATATATTGCTTTTATTATGCGATTAATTATTACAAGCTATATCGAATAAACCTCTCTACCTTTACACCGCCCAAGACATCTTCAATTTTTTTCTTGTCTTCCTTTATAAAATCTTGTCTCAGAAGACAAACATCTTCAAAATGCTTATTTATTTTTCCATTCAAAATTTTATCAATCATGTTTTCCTGTTTTCCCTCCTTTAATAATTGCTCTTTGTAAATCTCTTTTTCTTTTTTTATCTCTTCTGGGTTCACATCTTCTATGTTTATATATTTAGGATCTGCGGCAGCAACTTGCATGGCGATGTCATAAGCCAATCCAGATTCTTGTGGCTTATCCAAGGCGACCAAGGCGCCAATTTTTCCACCCATGTGGGAATATGCGGCTACTGTCCCCTGTGAAGATAAAATATTAAATCTTTTAATTTCCATTTTTTCACCAATGGTACCGCTTAAATTAGCAAGCGTATCCCCCACGGTGCTTCCATCCAAATCCAAACCTAAAAGACATTCTAAATCTTTTGGTTTTTTGTTTATGACAATTCTTAAAACATTATCACCAAAATTTTGAAATTTTTCATTTTTAGCTACAAAGTCAGTTTCAGCATTAATTTCTATTATATAACCCTCTGTTTTTGCTTCGTTTACTGCTAATTTAATAACACCTTCACTTGTTTCCCTGGCACTCCTTTTTGCAGCCTTGGCAATGCCTTGTTTTCTAAGTATTTCAATGGCCTTATTTATATCTCCCCCGGCTTCTTCTAGGGCCTTTTTGCAGGACACCATTCCTGCGCCTGTTTTTTCTCTTAATTCTTTTATTTTTTCCATAGATTTAAATTTTTTAATTTTTAAACACTTATATTTCTGTAATCTATTTAAAAATTCGAATTTTAAAAAATATTTATAAAATTAAAAATTTTACTAATTTATTTATTTTTTTGTCCGCCGGACGGATTATTTTTTCCATCCATTATAGCCTCTCCTATTGCAGCAAGTATTAATTTTATGGTTTTGGTGGCATCATCATTGGATGGAATAATATAGTTAATATCGGTTGGGTTGGTATTGGTATCACAAACAGCAATAATCGGAATATTCTTCTTTTTAGCCTCCATTATAGCTGTTTTTTCATTTTTAATATCCCATACAAAAATAGCATCAGGTAGCTTGTTCATATTGGTGAGCCCCCCGACTTTCATTTCGAGTCTCTTTATTTCTCTATCTATTTCCAGTCTTTCTTTTTTGGTATATTTAATAAATTTTCCAGCAGCCTTATCAGCTGTCAAACTTTTATATTTACTAATCAATTTTTTAATAACAAAAAAATTAGTTAAACATCCGCCCATCCATTTTTCAATAATATATGGCATTTCTGTCTCGCTGGCCATTTTCTTTAAAGGTTTTTTGACCTGCATTTTTGTTCCGACAAAAAGAATGGATTTACCCTCTGAGGAAAATTTCTTGATAAATTCTAGGGCATTCTCAAGCATTACCCTAGCTTTCACAAGGTCAATAATATGTACACCATTTCTGGATGTAAATATATATTCTTTCATCTTTGGATGCCACTTACTTGTTCTGTGCCCAAAATGCATCCCCGCTTTGAGCATTTGCTCGATTGTTGGAATTTGATTCATAAATTTCCTTTTTTCCTCTACTCTATTTAATCTAGTTTTATCACTAAACAAGGAAATAATTAGAGTATGAGTGATTTAATTTTTATAATAAATAAAACAAGTTGGCAGATTGCCACTTGTATATATAAAGTATAATATTTTAAATATTATGTCAATACTTTTATACAAAAATACCATAAACCTTAAAAAATTGACAACCAAATTGACAAACTGTAAAAAAAATGATAATAATAAAATAATTTTTTAACAAAACCAAAAAGAACATTAAAAATTTAATGTAATTCCAATTGAGAAGATTCAAAAAGAAATTGTAGAAAGGAGTGAAACATGAAACCAAATCAAGAAAAGAAATTAAAAGATATTCTTAATTTTATCTGTTATTATTTTCTTTTATTAATGGAAAAGATAAAATCTATAATAACCAAAGAGAACAAAAATGAATATAAATCAAATAAAAAAAATGAAAATGAAGAAGGGGATATTAGTTGGGACAGCTTCTCTGATATGATGAATAAGCTGCCGCAATGGGGAGCTCAAAAAAGAAGAAAGCCCACTAAGGACAAAGACATTTTAAAGCAATTCAATGACACAGAAGAACAAAAAAAGAAAACAGCTCAAAAACCTTTTTATAAAACAATTTGGTTTTGGATCATTGCGCCGCTCGCTGTTATTTTTATAATCAGCGCTTATAACAACAAGATTCCCATAAAAGAACTAAATTTCTTTTCCGGATCCACCAAAACTGCAAATCTAGACGAACAAAAAAGCTTTATTGCCAAAATAGAAAGCCTGAAAGGTTTAAGTGCTGAACTGACTATTGATAATAGCAGGGGGATTGCAACTCTGATTGTAAGTCCTGCCATAGAAGACCGAAAAATTGCTAAATTTGAAAAAATACAAATGCATACCGGCAACTCCATCTTGGTGGAAAAAGAACTGATAGATGCCGCTAAAAAGGCGGGTATAAGCATAAAGTATGATTCCCAGCCGGGAATCTTAAAAATTATACTAATTCGTTTTCTACCATGGATTCTTGTTGGTATTGTAGTTTGGATAATTATTAGCCGAAAAAGAGGAACGGCTAAAAGCGCTGATTCCAAAATGCGGGAAAGTACTGTTAGATTTTATAAAAAAGAAGAAATTTCAGAAAGATTTTCTGATGTTGCCGGTATTGATCATGTTCTTTCCAAGGCTCAACAATTGGTTGAATATCTCAAGAACCCCGAAAAGTATACTCGTCTTGGTGGAAAAATCCCCAAGGGAACCATGCTTACGGGGGGACCAGGGGTCGGAAAAACACTGATTGCCAGGGCTGTAGCCGGAGAAGCCGGGGTTCCGTTTGGTACTTGCAGTGGTTCTGATTTTGATGAAATGTATGTTGGTGTCGGATCATCCAGAGTGAGAGATCTTTTCAAACAAGCTCGTAAAAATGCTCCTTGTATTATTTTCATAGATGAAATTGATGCTGTCGGCAAAAAAAGAGGCGGACTTAGTAATGGTGAACGCGACAAAACTCTCAATGCTCTCTTGGTGGAGATGGATGGTTTTGCGGGCACCGAAGGGATTATCTGGATGGCGGCCACCAATAGACCGGACACTCTAGATTCCGCCCTGCTTCGCCCTGGAAGATTTGACCGGCAAATTTATATAGATTTACCAGACATCAGGGGACGGGAGGCGATTCTCAAAACCCACACAGAAAAAAAACGCGCGACTAAACAAGAAAAAAATAACAAATATCAAATGGACCCCAAAATTGATTTAAAACAATTAGCTAAAGTAACCCCCGGATGGTCAGGCGCTATGCTTGCTAATTGGGTGAATCTTTCCACTCTTTTGGCTGTGGAAGAAGATGCCCCGCAAACTAATATATTGCATTTTTTAGAAACAAAAGAAGCGATTATCCGAGGCGAAAAAAGCAATATGGCCATGACAGAAAAAGATGTAAAAACAGTTGCTTATCACGAAGCCGGACACGCACTTGTTGCCAGATTATTGCCCTATACGGAGATAGTAGAAAATATTTCTATTATTCCGCGTGGAAATTCCGGTGGAGCCACCTGGTTCGTACCAAGAGATTCTAAATTTTCCCATAAAGAACAATTCATTAACGACATGGCGGTTGGTACCGGCGGACAAATTGCTGAAAAAATTGTAAATGGCTATTTCTCACAAGGCGCCAGCAATGACATTAAGCAAGTAACCAATATTGCTTCTAGAATGGTGCGGGAACTGGGCATGAGTAAAAATCTTGGATTTCTCAATTATTCATCCGATGAGCAGGGTATGATTATTGGTGATATGTATCAGGGAAACAAACCTTCTCAAAAGACAAAAGAAAAAATTGATCAAGAAATCCTTGAATTAGCGAAAACCTCATACAAAAAAGCTGAGTACATATTAAATCAAAACAAAGAATTATTAAATGAAATAGCTGAGGTGCTAATTAAAAAAGAAACTATTACCGGAAAAGAATTGGATGAAATTATCCGTAAATCTGTTCCCGATTTTGAAAAAATCCATGAATAAAACAATGAAAGAGCCGTCTTTGAAAAAATACGGCTCTTTAAATATTTTGCTAAATATTTAATACTATATACCTGATAATCACCGTATTATTCCACCGCCAAGTACTTCATCCTTGTTATAAAATACCACACTCTGTCCCGGAGTTATTGCTCTTTGATCTTTGTTAAATTTTACTTCATATACCCCCCTCTTATTTTTTAATATCTCGCAGGCAACCGGTTTGTGGCGATATCTGATTACAGCCTCGCATTTGAAAGGCAATTTTGGCTCTATGCCGGAAATCCAATTTACATCTTTAGCTTTTAAATTGTCGCTGAATAAACGTTTATCATCAACATCATCCACCACATAAAGCGTATTGGTCTTATAGTTCATTTTACAGGCGTAAAACGGCCCCGTACCGCCTATTTCAATACCCCTGCGCTGTCCGATAGTATATAATGGCAATCCTTTATGTTCCCCCCTTACTTTATCGTCAAAGGTCTTTATTGAACCTTTTTTTAATTTTAAATATTTCTCCAAAAATTTATTATGGCTCTTGCCGGTAATAAAGCAGATTTCCTGGCTCTCGCTTTTCTGTGCCACCGGCAATCCGGCTTTCTCTGCCATTTGCCGCACTTTATCCTTTGTATATTTGCCTAGTGGGAATATTAAACGCTGAAGCCGCTCTTGATTTAAAGTATATAAAAAATAACTTTGATCTTTATTTTCATCTTTTCCCCTATATAATTTAAATTCTTCCTTATGCTTTTCATTTGAAACATAATGCCCGCTCGCCACATAATCAAATCCCAATTCCCGTGCTTTCTTAATTAATAATCCCAATTTTACAAATCTATTACATTGCACACAGGGGTTGGGGGTGTTGCCGCGCGCATATTCAGATAAAAAATTATCCACTACATTCTCTTTAAACTCTTCAGAAAAGTTCGTGGTGTACAAAGGCATGCCAATCTTTCGGCAAACACGGCGCGCATCCATCAAAGCCTCAAGAGAACAGCATTTATTTTCTATTCGCCCACCACCCCCCATGTCAGAATCTTTCCAAAAATGCAAAAAAACACCAATTAATTCGTGTCCTTGTTTCTTTAAAATGTGAGCCGCTACCGACGAATCAACTCCGCCGGACATAGCAACAATAATTTTTTTCTTTCGCATTTTTGTCCTAACACGGGTATCTCATAGACTATAATTTATACTATAAAAATATTAACAATTCCCGATTCTAAATAATTAAATTTAAAATATATCAGACTGGTTATAAAAACTATCACGAGCATAGTTTGTAATATCGCGCCTTTGTGCTGTACTTCTATCCTCACCACGATATTTACAAATAGGGCTAGTGTCATAAAAATCAGAGCTCCAATAAATATGTTTTGCGCATATTTAGAAATTTTAGCCACTACCATGACTCGATTATCTCCAATATTCTCCACCTTCCTGATCACCACCTCTTTGTCTTGTTCCAATTCTACATTAGGACTCACATCAGACATAACAACAGCTTCTTGATTCTCTAAAATTAATTCCTGTTCAATTTGAGGTATGCCGGTCACACCCCCTATGCCCTGAATTTCTATCGGGTTAACATCTTTTTCGATTATAGTTGGATTGCTGGTTACAGAATTAACCACACCCTGATCCAAAACCGCGATTTTTTCAGGAACTATTTCTTCTTTTTTTGGCTCTACTGGCTTAACCTCTTGTTTTGTTTCGTTTTTTTCTTCCGGCTTATATTCTTCTTTTGGTTCCCCCCTGTCTTGTATGGACTTTTCAACCTCTGACTGGTCCACTTTGGGCGTGGTAACTTCTCCCTGGCTCGCTAATTTGGTTTCTGTCTTTCTGGAAGCAAAAAGTTCTACTAACACATTGGTCTTTCTGCCGTCTATTTCTCCAGAAAGCATAGCAATACCCACTTCATTATATTTATCGTTTAAAATATTTTTCTTATGCGTAGGCGAATTCATTAGCGCCGCATGCACCGAATCAGCAGTGGTAAAGTTCATAGCCAGATTTTCACCCACATACAAATATTGATATTCATCCCGATTGATAAAATCCCAAGGTTTTTTACCATCCGGCGAATGATGTGCAAAATAATTTTTATCAATCAAGTCCTGCGCTTTAGCCTGAGCTGATGCGATTAATACCGGATTTATGGTTAAGCTGCCCAAATTATTTTCCTGTCTGTCTTTATTGGTAAGTTCTAAAACTCTATTTACAACCTCTACTGACATCTTAGCTTGATAGGGGTAAATAAAAAATAAATACCCAACAACAGATATTTTTAAAATTGCTAAAACCAGGGTGATAGCGATAAGTGACCTGGGTCTAAGTATTTTAGGTTTATGATTATTTCCTTCATGCGGAATAAAAAAATCTTTGAAAATAGCGATAGAATCGCGGTAAAATTCTTTTACAGATTCTTCATGATGGGTCAGTTCTTTTACTTCTCCTCCTTCTTCCTTGCAAAAAGTTTTGAAGTTAGAAAGAAAGGTGTGTCGATTCTTAAAAAGTTTCCAAGCAAAAACAAGCAAGATAGAAAATAATATTTTAAATATATATTTTGTAAAATTATTCTTTTTCATAAACTTTTGACTAATTATATTATACCACAATTATATCACTTTTTTAAGTTTTTGTCAATCTATTGACATTTTTAAAAAAATATGGTAACATAACAAAAATAATTTACGATTACACTATAAAAAAATCAAAACAAAGGAGGAAAATAATGATCAGCACAGAAATAGTTCAAGAAGTAGACAAGAACATTGATGACTTAAAGAGAAATATTGGTTCTATTAAGAAAAAATTTCAGCAACTCAGAGAGAACAATAAAAGCCTCAACAATCTTCACGAAGCCATGATTCAGACACACACAGACTTTCTAAAAAAAATAGAAGAGCAAATTACTTCTTATGAAGAAGAAATAGGGCGTTAAAGCAAACAAAAGGTTCAGCTAATAAATAGCCGAACCTCTTTTTATTTTTCAAAAAAAATTTAAAATTTTTCCGGCACCCTCATTAATATTTCATCCTTTTCGGTAATAATTTTTTGTTTTATGCATTGCCAGCCCGCATCATGTGGCCAATTTTGGTTGTACCAAGAGTACTGGTCGCTGTCAGTGTTGTCCAAATTAGATTTGCGGAAATTGGCGCAAAGCTCATAAAACTCCCCTATGGCGTTATAGCCGAATTGCTCTTTGGTTTCCGGGTCGGACAGGTTCTCATTCCTAATATAATTATATTCACCCTTGAGCGTATCCAGTGATTCCGGCAATCTGTCATAATCCCTAAAATAACTATTAATAGCGCCGTCAATTTCAGAAAAATGACTCAAAATCATACTGTCAATTTTTTTCTTTCTGGTCTCTGCGGGTGAATCTACGATAAACAAAGATAAAACAAAACAAACGATAACAATCACCAGGGAAACCACAAAATAAACCCTAACTATCTTATCCTTCTTTTTTTGCACCTCTCCCCTTTTAATATCATAAAGATAAAAAGAAAAGATAATTGCAGAAATCAAAATAGCGGTAATGGATTTTAAAATAAATTTAATTGTAAGCTCGCCATCCAAGAAAAAATTAACAGTACCAATAAGCCAACCAATCATTACTACTGATGAAATAAAGATAATAAAATAAGTAAGCCACTTCCTAATTCCCGACTCCTTATCAAGGTTGCCTTCAAAAAGATTTTTGTTAATCAAACTCATTAATACAAAATAAATCGGAGCTGCAATAATAACTGCCGAAATAGCAAATTTTAAGGCACTGGAATCAAAACCGGTGGTGGTGGTGCTTAAAACATCGGTAATATTTTTATTGATAAACTGAAAAATAATTATACCGGTAGAGAGCGCCGTAAATATCAGAGATACCAACGACAACATGTAAAAAAAGGCAAATTTCGCCGCATTGTTTTTTTCCATAAAATTTATTTTAAATAATTAAACCATAAAATCCATGATTCTTTTTTCTTTAATGATTTTTTCAATCGAATCATCACCAGGAAAGTCATATTTTGGATATCCATCACAGGAGGTACTGCCGACCAAAATATGATACATTTGATAATCATTAAAATCCGGGTAATCAGTTTTATAATGATTGGATATTTTTATAATTTGATTTTGAAAATCTTCAAATTTTGTCTCACCCACCAAATCCTTTAAAACACACCTTAATTCTTTCCTTAATTCTTTACTTTCTTCATTCTCAAAAAACTTATTTTGATTTTCTTGTTTTTCAATACCCATAAATTAGCCTTAAATTTGTATAATATTATTATAATACTTTTTCGCACACTTATCAATTTACAAAAAAGCATAAAATATGTTATAATAGAAACAGTTAAAAGTCCATAAAGTTTATACTAACTCAATGTTTATATCTAAAATTTCCGAACAATCATTTGGCCTTGATATATCCGATCTCTCCTTAAAGGTTGTTCAGCTTGTAAAAAACAAAAATAAAATTAATATACAGGCCCTGGGTCAAGTTAATCTACCCAAGGGCGTTATTGATAATGGTATAATAAAAGACAAAGAAATAGTTTTGGAAAATTTAAAAAAATTAATAAACAAGCCAAAACTTGGTTTTATTGATACTGATAGTGTCGTGGCTTGTCTTCCTGAAACCAAAACATATATAAAGTTAATAGAAATTAATAAAAATCCAAACAATATAAATGATATTATTCAAACTGAAATCGAAAAGAATATTCCAATCTCCGTAGATGATATGTATTATGATTGGCAGATTATTAATAAACTAGAAAACCAAGATTTGGTGTTGATAGGAGCAGCCCCAAAAAATATTGTTAACAGTCATATTGATTTGTTAAAATCAGCCGGACTTTCCATTTCCGCCCTAGAGGTTGAATCCATGGCAATCTGCCGCAGCCTATTAACGGAAGAGGGGTTTAAAACATCAGAAGAATCTAAAAATAATTACTGTATTATTGATATTGGCGCTAAAAGATCCAGTTTAATAATTTATTCCAAAGATACTATTGTTTTGTCTGTTAGTATTCCCATATCTGGCGATGAGGCCACAGAAAAAATTGCCGAGACCCTGGAAATCAAAAAAGATCAAGCGGAGAAAGCAAAGATTATATGCGGTCTGGACAAAACAAAGGCACAAGGAGTGGTTAATAAAATATTATCCGGAATGATAAACGACTTAACCGATAAAATTAAAAATTCTATGGATTTTTATATAGAAAACCATGAACACTACGGACCAATTAATAAAATTATTCTTTGCGGTGGCGGATCAAACATAAAAGAACTTGATCAAATTATTAATAAATCAATAGGAATAGAAACCATTCTTGGTAACCCCTTAACCCACCTAAACCCCGAAAGCGTAGAAATATTTAAAAAAATAGAAGAAAAACACAATCTTAAAGATCAGGCAATAAATAATTCTAATAATTCTCTATCTACAAATCAAAGCATGAATCTTTCTTATACTACCGCCGTTGGGCTGGCACTGAGAGATATATTTATAGCGGATAATTAATATTTAATATGTTAAAACTAAACATACTTCCAAGCTCCATCAAAACTGAAAAAAAAATATTTTCTTTTTATGCATCACTGAAAACATTTATGTATATTGGCTTGATTATTGTTTCTGTCTTTGCGATAATTTTTTTAATTTTAATGATAATACTTGAAATACATTTTACAAGCACTGTTTTTCAAACAAGCGGAGTTATTAAAAAAGCAGAAAATTTCAGTAAAAAGATATTTGAAATAAACCAACAAATCAACAATGTGTCCGAAATACAACAAGACTCAATCCATTGGACTGCTTTTTTTATATTTTTATCAGAAAATACTCCCAATGAAATCAAGTTTAATCAGATTAAAATTGACAAAGAAAATAATTCAATCAGATTAACAGGAAGAGCGGAAACAAGAGAAAAACTAATTGAATTTAAGGAGGTTTTAGAAAAATCAAAATTCATGGAAAATGTTGACTTTCCGATAAAAAATTTATTTGAAAAAAATAATATAAGTTTTGATATTGGGGCAAAATTTAAATCCTATGAATTTACAAACAATTAAAATGAATACCAAACAAAAAATCATAGCAATCATACTAATTGTTTCTTTAATTTGTCTTGTTATTGTTTATTTCATTATAATACCCACCACCGAAAATATAAAAAAAATAAAAAATGAAATATTGACCCAAAAAATAAATTTTGAAAAAAATTTAGACCAAAACAAAAATATTACACAAATCACCGAGCAACTCAAAATCATCGAGCCAGAATTAAAAAAATTTAACAATATCTTTATCAACCAAAGCCAAGAACTTGAATTTATCACCATCCTTGAAGGAATTGCCAATCAAAATAAAATGGTTCAAAAAATAAATCTTGCTCCCGGACAAAATAAAAAGAACTATCAAATCACAAAATTAAATATTAGCCTGTCTGGCAGCTTTTTGAATTTAATAAACTATCTATCTGATATTGAAGCACTGGATTACTATATAAATATCTACTCAATTGATATCAACAAAGGACAAAGCACGAGAACCACGGAATACGCAGAATACCCAGATCAAAAAGATGCAAATCTTAACATCAAAATAATAGCTGACACTTATTGGCAACAAAATTATGAACAAACCACAAATTAATAAAAAAAATATATTTAGAATTTTTTATCTCGTGATAATAATAATTAATATTGTGTTTTTGTTTTTTTTAAAGTCTTTTATTGAAGAGCATGTATATAGTGCTATGGTATTGGATAGTAATTATCTTCTGCAAAATAAAAAAACAAACCTAATAGACGAAAAAAGGTTTGAGAATGCCTTAGAGAATTTAAAACAAAAAAAGACTGCCGAAAAATTAAACATAAAAGACATCTTTAATTAATTAAATTCATTAATTTATCCATATATTGATTTGTGTCTTGTATAAACCTTCCGCGCCCCAATACTTTCTGGGGATTTTTTATTGCTAATCTCATTTTTTCCACCAAATCCACCGCATCTCCCGCCTGAAATAATGTACCTCCATAATTACTTATTAAACCCAAATTTCCTCCTATATTTGAAGCAATCACCGGCACTCCCGCGGCAAATGCCTCGTAAATAACTGTTGGCGAGTTTTCATAACATAAAGATGGTAGCACCAAACAATCTGCACTGGTTAAAAATTTTACGGTCTCTTCATTGCTTTTTTTTCCCATAACAACAATATCTTTGTATATTTTTGTCATCTCTTCAACAATTTTTAATTTTGTCCCCTCGCCAATTATTATTAATTGACTTTTTTTATTTTTTATATTTTTGAAAGCATTGATTAGCAAGAATATTCCTTTATGATTCTCTATTTGTCCAATAAATACAAAACGAAAAACATCATCTTCTTTTCTGTGGCTCTCATAAATTCTCTTGCTCATCGGATTCAACATTACGACAGACTTTGTGTTTTTAAAAAAATTTCTTTTTTGATGTTCGATTAAAAGCCAAGAAGACGGTGATATGACTATTGGAGTAAAGGAAAACAAAAATCTAGTAAAACACTGATAAGCTTTCGCCCAAAAAGAATTAGTTATATTTTCGTGCAAAAAGTATATAAGCCCGGAAGGGTGCAATAATTGTATATCATGCAGGGTGTGTATGTGTCTTATCTTTAAAATTTTAATTAAAGCGGGCAATAAATAACTAATTCCTTTTAGGTTGTGCGTTAATACCAAATCGGGTTTTGTTTTATGCAGTATGAAATAAATTTTTATACAGGAAAACACATCTAATGTATCATAAAAATGCCAAAATAAACGAAAAATTTTGGGAAATTTTTCCAAATTATAGTACGAAGAGTGAATATAATAAATCTTTTTATCTTTTTTATTTTTTTTCCAAAATGGCTTAGTGGAAATCAAAAAAACATCGTGCTTGCACGATAATTCATCTAAAATAATATCTACAATCTGTTCGGCGCCACCCTTGTTGTAAGGTTTATATAAATTATTTATAACACAAACCCTCATATAAATTTTCTAATTTCTTAGCTATTAACATCCAGTTATATTTTTCTTCTACCAAAATTCTTCCTCGTTCTCCCATTTCCATAATTAATTTATCATTTTCTAAAATCTTTATAATCTTATTCTTTAAATCTTTCTTGTCTCCCGGGGCAGCAAAGAACCCCTGTCGACCATCTTCAAAAACAGTCCTAACCCCCGGCAAGCTAGAGGCGATAACAGGTACTCCGCTAGCCATTGCTTCCAACAAAACTAAACCGAAAGCTTCGCTTTTATCAATTGACGGTAAAATCAATAAATCAGCTTGATTGTATATATCGGGCAATGCATCATTTGATATGTCTCCAAGAAAACAAACATTGTTTCCAATACCCAGTTCTTCTGTTTCTCTTCTATATTTATTTTTAAAATTTCCACTACCCACAACATCCAAACCCCAACCAAATCCATCTAATTTTATATCGGCTAACGCCTTAAACAGAACACTTAAACCCTTAAAATAATGCGCTCTGTCCAAACCGCCTACAAATAAAATTTTTTTGGTATTTTCTGTTTTTTTATTTTTTTGAACCCGAAATTTATCCAAATCAACACCAAAGGGAATCTCATAAAATTTATTTTCATGTTCTTTGTATATTCCTTTTATTGAGCTATTTTTTATATAATCTTTACTTGCACATGTAATCGCATCCGCCATTTCAAATAATGAATTAAATATAAGTTTGGACGGGATGCTTAATATCCTTGCCAGATCAGATAAATCAAAAACATCCATGTGATAATGGATAACTAGCTTATTTTTTTTATTTATTTTTTTATAAAGCCACACAATTTCCGCTCCGCCAAAAAAGGGATAATGTAAATGAATAATATCAAAATTTTTCAATTTAAATAATAATTCAGGGACAAACGCACCATTACCGAATCTGCCAAAAGTTTTTATTTTTTCTATATCAACCTCATGTTTAATTTGATTTTTTTGGTGATAATCCGGAGTAAACACCGTAACTTCGTGCCCTAAATTTTTTAAATTAAGGGCAAAATTCTGACAAACATTACCAATCCCCCCTTTATACGGCGGGTAAACACAAACAATTTGAGCAATTTTCATAATACCTTTTGTAAAATAAGCTTTCTTAACGAAATTTTAATATTTTGCGAAAATTTTATTACTTAGCTTTATTGAAAAACAATGTATGCCAAAAGAAAGCGAGTGAAAACACCACTAATGCCTGAAAAAAATCCAGATGAGTCACCTCACCCCCAAAATAAGCTATAATAATAATTAATATTGGAAGTAAAAAAACAATTATTTCACTCACGGTTTTATCCCACATTGTCAAATAAAAAATAAACATTCTATCCATAAATCTTTCTCCGTTTTCAACCATCTTTTTAATTTTTTGCAGATAAATATTTAATCTAACAAAAAATAAAATACCAAAAAAAGATGCTTGTCCTGCAAACTTCATCAATTTAGTTGCTGCTTCAAAACGATCTCCCAAAATAATATAATAAATAAAAAAAGCAACTAAGGCTATAAAAAAAACAAAATTAATAAAATCCAAAATAAAAAATTTTGCCTTCATCATAATTTTAATATAATACGATCCTAAAAATTAAAATATTAATATAGTAAACTCGCATTTTTACTTTTTTAATGCTATTTCCCTAATAATTTTTGTAATATTTTTTTCTTGTTTTTCTATCTTTAAACGCAATTTAAAAATCAAAGAAAACAAAACAATGATGCCAATATAAAGAAGGAGGTCTATGCCTGTGCTCGAAAAACCTAAACCGGCCACAATTCTGTCTATGTGCTTTAAAAATATTATTGCGAATCCGGCCGAAATCCAAAAAATAAGCCAAAATGCAAATTCATTCACATTAATCTTGTTTTGTTTTTTTTCTAAAAATAATTTTATTATAAAATAAAGTATTACGAAAAGTGCTATAATTTGTTGAAACATGGTTATTTCGCTTCGCGAAAGCCGCACTACTCCACCAGCTGGTGGATGCGGAACATGCGAATGATTAATATTAATTAATTAATTTTGCTAAAAATATATCTTTAATAATTTTTACTCCCCCAAAAAAATTTTGCCCAAAATCATAATAAATTACGGTTATGGGCACTTCTTTTATTTTAAAACCACCTTTAAATATCTTCGCAAGAATCTCGCTACCATGAGCCATGCCGTCTTGTTCAATTGTTATTTCTTGAATCACTTTTTTAGATAGAACCCTAAACCCGCTTTGAGGATCTGTCATTTTTACTCCGAATAAAACCCTATTAACAAATCTTGCTACGGGAAACAATAAATTTTTTTTAAACCAAGGAATGTTGGATTTTTTTCCTAAAAAACGCGAACCAAAAACTACATCATAACCTTCTTCAATGATTGGTTTAGTTGTTTCTTTTATGTCGCTGGCCACAAATTGTCCGTCAGCATCAAAATGCACTATTAACTCTGCCCCATTTTGTAATGCATATTCATTTCCGGTTTGCAAACTTGCTCCCTGACCACGATTAACCAAATGCTGCAACACAACAACTCCGGTATTTTTTGCCAAAATAAAAGTATTATCTCTTGATGCATCATCCACCACCACCACCATATCAACAAATGGTTTTACATCTTCTATCACTTTTCTTATAGTATTCTCTTCATTGAAAGCTGGGATAATACAAAATATTTTAGGCATATATTTAGCTTATACTTGGCACTAAGAATAACTTAATAGAACTATTTTATGGTTTATAAAAATAATAAAACACTACAAACTAAAAAATAAAAATTATTTATGTTCTTTTTAGCCCCTTGCTTGCCCTGAGTTCATAAATTGTTTTTTTAAGTCCTTGTTCCAATGTTACAACCGGCATCCACCCAATTTCCGTGCGTGCCATTCCGATATCAGGCAAACATAGAGGGGTTACAAAAAATTTTTCTTTTATAAATTCAATCTTTGATTCCGATTCAAGTATAGTAATAATTTTTTGAGCCACATCTGTTAATTTTACCTCTATATCCGACCCAATATTAATAGGTGAATTTATATCTGAATCCATAATCTTTAAAACTGCGTCTATGCAATCATCAATATAACAAAAAGAAGAAGAAAAATTATTATCCCCGTAAACCTCCAAGTTTTTATCATCTATGGCATTGTTAACAAAATCAGGTATCATTTGTCCATCATTTAATTTCATTCTTGGTCCATAAATTCTAAATAAACGAACAATTTTGGTGTCGATATTATACTTTTTCCTAAAGTTTACAACCATTGTTTCGGAAAATCTTTTCCCTTCATCATAAGCGCTTCTTTCTGACATATTATCAACTATACCCAAGTCACTTTCAGATATTTTTTGGTTATCTCCTCGTTTAGGCCCATAAACAACAGAGGAGGAAAAATGTAAAAATTTAGCTTCATATTTAATTGCTAAATCAAGGGCATTTTTCACGCCAAAAGAATTTGTAAGCAAGGTTAAAATTTTATTTTTTTCAAAATCATTTGGCGATGTTGGACAGGCTAAATTATAAATTTCTTGGATTCCTTGAAATTGTATCTTAAATTTTTGCAAATCCTGCAAGTTGTCTAAGTCAATGGGTTCATTTATGTCGTGGCGAATAAATTCAAAATCATTATCCGCTAATAAATGATCAATATTTTTTTCATCACCAGTAGAAAAATTATCAATACAGATAACCTTGGAGGTTTTAATTAATTCATCACATAGATGAGAGCCTATGAAACCAGCTCCACCAATTACAAGAACATTTTTTTTATCAAAAATTGCTTTTTTTGGCATACTATATAAAAATCAAAATGCAAAATGTAAAAATCTCAACCCGAGGCTGATCCGTCTTCAACGGAAAAATTTAAAATTATTTTTTAAATAATGTTTTTACTTCTGCAAAATAAATTATAAATAAATTATAAAATTAATATTTAATACTTGAAACATTTACGCCCCCATCAAAATCTTCACTCCAGGCATAGAACGAACTTATTATTTTTCCATTTTTATTAAAAACTCTCACGTGCGGGGCTCCTCCCGGTCCGGCACCGGCAATTATCTCATCTATTCCGTCATAGTCCATATCAACTGCGGAAATATTAACTCCACCTTTAAATTTTTCTTTAAACGCAAAAAATTGAATTAACACTTTGGCATGATTATCAAATATTTTTACATGGGGGCCTCCTCCTTTGCCGGGGGCGGTAATAATCTCGCTTTTATGATTTCTTGTTTTTCCATTAATACTTCCCACGGCCACATTAACCCCTCCTCTAAAATTTTTGTCATAAGCAAAAAACTCACCATCAAGATGTCCATTTTTTCTGAAAATTCTAACATGTGCCCCCCCTCCTTCTCCTGGTCCGGTAATGATTTCATCAATACCGTCTCCATCTACATCACCCGAGGCTATATTTACCCCTCCTTCAAAATCTTTATTATAAGCAAAAAACTGACCTTCCAATTCTCCTTTCTCATTAAAAATTCTTATATGTGGCCCCCCTCCCGCTCCCGGTCCGGTAATGATTTCATTAATACCGTCTCCGTCCATATCTCCAATTGCTACTTTTACTCCTCCTCGGAATTCCGGCCTATATGCAAGAAACTGCTTTTTAAAAACACCATTAACATCAAAAATCTTTACATAGGAAACACTCCCTACCCCAGCCCCAGTAATAATTTCATTAATACTGTCTCCATCTACATCACCCGATACCATGTTCACGCCACCTGTAAAATTTTCATCATAAGCAAAAAAACTACTTTTTATATTTCCCTTTTTATCAGCAATAAAAATATTACTTTCTTTTTTACTATACGGCGCAAACAAAATATCAACTGAATACTTCTTTAACCTTTTTTCAGCTTCCAATGCAGAGTTGAAGACATTTAGACGCCCCTTACCCAATCTACCTAAAAAATCAGGATTTAATCTGTTAATATTATCAGAATTATTAATCACAATATCTACAACCTCTTTTATGCTTAAACTTGGATTCAGGGCCTCAACTAAGGATATGGTAGCACTAACCATTGGGACAGCCATAGAAGTACCAGACCAATATCCGTCATGATATTTATCAAATGGCATTTCTTTAAAATATTGATTCGGGCTATAAACAGAGGTGCTAAAAATACTAACCCCCGGGGCAGAAATATCAATACACTTAAAACCATAACCGGAAAATTTGGCTTTTTGATCAAGGGCATCCGTAGCTGCTACGCCAATAACCATGTTTTCACGATAATTTCCATCGTGACACACTGGATACATAGGAACTTCATCCAAAAAATATCCCTGTTTTTCTTCATTTTCTTCGTTGCCGGCAGCTGCAACCATCACAACACCAGCCTTATAAGCTCTTCTTATGGCCGTTTCCAAACTTTTACTAAAACCGAAACCAACAAAACTAAAATTAATAATGTCTGCTCCATTTAAAATAGCATAGTCTATAGCTTTTATAATATCTTTTGTATCCCCTTCTCCTTTATCATTTAAAGCTTTTAATGGTATTATCTTTGTATTCCAAGAGACACCGGTTATACCAGAGGCATTATTACCCGAAGCTGCAGCAATGCCAGCAACAACGGTACCATGTATAATTCCATCCTGGGTATATCCTTCTTTAAACTTGGGTCGTGGATCGGCTAAATTATTAACAAAATCCCAACCAAAAACATCATCTATAAACCCATTACGATCGTCATCAATACCATTATCCGGAATTTCTTTTTTGTTTTTCCAAATATTATCCCGAAGATCCGGATGGTCTATCTGTACTCCTGTATCAATGATTGCGATAACAACACCAGAACTCTCCCTTACTGTATTCCAAGCCTCTGGGGCTTTTATTTTTTTTAGATACCATTGATTATTAAAATAAGAGTCTGACGGAATAATAGCTGCGCGATAAATAAAGTTGGGTTCCGCATATTCAACACACTCCTTAGAGTTATAGTAATCCAATAAATCTTGATAATTCTCTTTATCTTTTATTTTTATTACCTCAATATTTTCTTTTTCTTTATATTTAATCAATATTTCATTAGTAGTCTCATTAGAAAAAGCACATGCTAATCCCGGCATGTATAAAAACCATCCAAAAATTAAAAATAATACTAAAAATAAAAATTTTTTCATTCAAATTTTTATCATTCTTACAGAAGATAAAACAATAATAAAATTTAGTCTAAACAACCTTATTATAACATAATTAAACCTTAAAATGCAAGAATTTTTTATTATTTTTTATTAAAGAAACAGCAAAAAAAGAAATAAAAAAGGCTAGTTATATCTAGCCATATGAAGATTAAACTTGAATTTTAGAAGCTGTTTCTTTAATAAAAAATAATAAAAAATAATTAAAACATATATTTCAACTGTTTAAAATTATTTTATTTTCAAAATTTATCTATTTATGTTTATTTTTAACATCCAAAGATAAAAGTTTTAATCTAATATCATTTTTAAAGTCTCTTGTGCACATTTTTCCCAACTGAATTTTTCCACATTTCTATATCCTTTCGCTATCAAATCTTCCCTAAGGTTTTTATCGATAATTATTTTTTCCAAAGAATCGGCCATAGATTTAATGTTGTGAGGATTAAAAAACAAAGCAGCCTCCCTGGCTATTTCCGGAATAGATGTCGTATTGGAGGCTGCTATTGGAGTACCGCAAGCCATGGACTGCAACAAAGGAATTCCGAATCCTTCGTAATTAGAAGGAAACACGAAAGCAGAAGCGGCATTATATAAATAAGGCATATCTTCTTCTATTAACCATCCGGACATAATAACATCGTTATTTAAATCAAATTCTTGTATTTGATACTTGATTTCATCATAACCATTACCGGCATTTCCGGCTAGTACCAGCTTTTCTTTGATATTCTTGTTTTTTTCTTTTAAAACATAAAAAGCTTCTATCAGACGAGGAATATTTTTTTTCTTTTCTATTCTACCTACATAAAACAAATATGGCTGCGTAATACCATATTTGCTCAAAATATTTTCGACTTGTTTTTGGTCGTTAATATTTTTATATAAAGTTTTATTATAACCGTTATAAATAACTTTGATTTTTTCAGAATCAGCCTTATAAAGATCCATTAAATCTTTTCTGGAAAAATTAGACACTGTAATTATTTTATAAGCATGTTTAAGGGCGTATTCCGTAGACCACCTTAAATAATCAATAGTATTAGCTCCGTATTTTCCCAAAGTGAATAATTTTACAAAAAAATTTAAAACTTTTTCCTTTGAATTTCCTTCCGGTCCTATCTTTTGCCCTTCATACAAGTGACATTCTTTTTCAAAACCAACATCATGAATAGTAACAATCGATCTTTTGGGATGTATAATGGGCAGAGTGTGTGACGGCACAAACAAAACATCCGGCCTGTTAAAAATCATTTCCAGGCTCATCCTTCCTTGGGTCCAAAAACAAGAAAAAGGCCATTTTAAAATTTTGGCTTTAAAATTGTTGTGTGGACTTTTTATGATTTGATATCCTTTTTTATCGTATTCTGTTTTTTCACAACAACTTTCGTCTGCCATGTATTGTTCTCCAGTTAAATCAAGCAAGCCACCCCGCAAAGGCTGATCAGTATACAGGATATATTTATTTTTAGAGTCTAGTTTGGCAAACCATCGAATCAAATAGTAGGCATACCACTCTACCCCGCTTTTATGATGACGATTCGCTCTACTAGCATCAATGCCGATAACCATAAAAAATTTAAGTAAAATAAACTATTATAAACTATTATTATATATATCATTTATTAGGCGATGTAATGATTAATTTTCGTCTTTTAAAAAATAGATTTCTCGTGTCTGTGGTAGATTAAATTTCTTAATTAAATATTCGATCATTTTTTTAGTTAAGTTTATTCTATCTTCTAATTTAGAAAGATATGCCATTTCAAAAAACTTAAAAAAGTCCCTATCAAGTTCCTTTATTTTGGTTTCAATTTGGAATGGTTTAGGTAACCACGTGTTGTGCAGTTCGAAAAAAAGCTTAACTGCCTTATTGGTAATAACATTCCATTCATAATGGGCGAGCTCACTTTTTTCTTTATTTAAAGTATATAGAAACATTGTACATAAATAACCCGCCTCCTTTTTGTCTTTTATTGGTCCGAGCGCCCAAATTTTTTTAGCTTGTTTTTGAATTGCGCTCATCTGTCCTATTTTATCAAATACTATTTTACCATATGCTAGTATAAAAAGTTCAGCATTAGCGACCTTATTACGATCAAAATCTTGTTTGATAATGACTTCTATGGTTGCACAACAAACATCAATTAATAAATCTTTGTAATAAAATATTTTATAATATGATTCTCCTTTTTCTATTAATACAGTAAAATCATAGTCACTTGTTTCTGTGTAATTTCCTTCAATTCTACTTCCTGCATAAATAATTCCAATACAATAAGGAATTCTCTTAAGTTTTTCAATTATCAAACTCTCGTCTTTGTTCATGTAAAAAATTAATTATTATTTCGTCTAGCGTGTGTATATATTACTTAATAGCGTTAATCTTTTTCTGTTTTAAAATTTCTATTTAGTAGCCAATATACTCCTCTTATAACTATCTAAATTCTCTAAAGCGATACCCGTACCCTTAGCCACGCATAACAGGGCTTCATCGGCTACATAAACAGGCACTCCGGTTGTTCTAGAGATGAGTTGATCTATATTTCTTAAAAGCGAACTACCACCGGACAGAACCATACCTTTATCCATAATATCCGCGGACAATTCCGGCGGAGTTTCATGCAGAACTTTTTTGGCAGAATTAATTATTGCTTCAAGCTCATGTTGCAGGGCCTCGGTTACATCGCTGCTGGTCACATTAATACTGCGGGGCAAGCCGGTTAAAATATCACGCCCCCTAATCTCCATACTCAATTTATCTTCCAAATAAAGCGCAGAGCCAATATTTATTTTAACATCCTCTGCCGTCCTTTCTCCGATAGCCAGATTATATCTCTTTCTTATGTGTTCAATAATTGCTATATCAAATTTATTGCCACCAACGCGTACAGAGGTAGAAGTTACAACACCACCCAGAGATATAACGGCCATTTCCGCGGTTCCCCCACCAATATCAATAATCATATGCCCAGAAGCGGAACCAATTGGAATATCGGCGCCAATAGCAGCGGCAACGGGTTCTTTGATAAGATAAGCCGCTTTAGCTCCAGCTGTAATTGTAGCATCAATTACAGCCCTCCTCTCAGTGGATGATATTCCTGCGGGAACAGCCACCATAACCTCCGGACGAAATAAACGAACACTTCCCACGGCTTTATTAATAAAATATCTAAGCATAGCTTCTGTGGTCTTATAGTCGGCTATTACCCCGTCCTTTAAAGGTTTTACCGCGATAATAGAATCAGGTGTTCTGCCAAGCATATCCTTAGCCTCATTTCCAATAGCCAAAATCTTTTTGTCGGTCATGGAAACAGCCACCACCGAAGGTTCATTAATAATAATACCCCTTTTGGGAAGATGAACCAAAGTATAAGTAGTTCCTAAATCAATTCCTATTCTTTTTATAAACATATAATGATAAACTCAAAGTTTAAAGTTTAAAACTTAAAACTAAAAGTTAATTAAAAATTCTGAATCAGTTTTTAAAGTTTTTTCCCATTTAATATGGTTATTATCAAAATCAACAAAAAAACCTGTCGGTTCATATAATTTTATACTATCCAAGAAACTTAAGTCAACAGTTAATTTATCAATTTTTTTACCAGGTTGTTTTTGAATATAAAGCGAATAATCTCCTTTATTTTTTAATGTCTTTATTTTTTCCGGTAAAACATACGAACAAATTAAATTCTTTATTTCGTTTTTCTCTATTGGTAAAAAGAAACCAAATACTGTTTTTTCTGATTCTGTGTATATATCAATTTTACCTTCAATATTACAAGATTTAAATTCACTACCCACAGGAACATATATTCGTACATAAGAATTATAATCCTCGGGGGAAAGATTGACATAATTAATTTTTAAATTAACGAAAAATTCATTATTTTCTTCTTTTAAATCATAATAAATCTCTTCTTTTGTTGTAAAGTTTTTATTTTTATCAAGGCTGGAATCTACCACCATCAGATAATCTCCATCTGAGTTCCTTATTTCTCCATCATAATTCAAAACTTTAGCGATATTCTCGACTGCCTGATTATTAAAATAAAATAAAATATTTTTTAGTTCAATGTTTTTATAAAATATATCTCTTAAATTTTGCGTCCCCTGCTCTGTTAAATTTTTGTATACTTTTATAATTAATTCTGAAATATTTTTTTTATTTTCATCCTTTAAAATATCTCTAAAATTTTCATAATTTATTTTCTCGCCATACACACTTACTTCTCCCGTTTCTTTTAATAAATCCCTTAACATATTTAAATTAAAAGCAATAACTCCATCTAAGTTTTTATTATAGTTCTTGTTAGTAGAAGAAGAATTTTCAAAAAACCATTTAAATTTTTGTGCCGACTTGGGCCAACTTGGATCCCAATTAGAGTCACTAGGGAGCCAGGTGGTGGCATTAGCATATTCAATCATTGGTTTGGGTGGTATTTCGGTCAGTGCTATAGCGGAAAGATTATCTAAATCAAGCATGCTGTGGGTGCTAAATTTTTTAACTTGGCCATTGTTAATTTCCAGGATGCCATAAGCCTGAAAATATCCACCCGTGGGTTTTATAATTTCATTATCTTGAAACAAAATCAAAAAATTTGATTTTTCTCCATAACCCAACAATTCTGACAAAAATTTAGATTTTCCTCCAAATTTCTCTGAAAACTCCAACAAACTTTCAGCTTGTTTTTTTAAATGGTAAAATTCAATTTCAAGTGGGTAGAATGTTTTAAGTAAATTATAATTAAAGCTGTAAATATCAAAATCAGGATTGGTTTCTTCAAGTGGAATAATATTCTTGTTATAAAAAATGTTTTCGAAATTAAGCTCGCGTACCGCTATTTCCATTGCGGTGTTGTTTAAAATTCTTGCTAAGTTTATCAAATTAGAAAAATTTTTAATCTGTGCAAATAAATAATCAAAATACTGAATATGAATATTGTTTTCATATTTTTCCATCCTTGCAGAAACATCTTCTATGTCCCTCTCGGCCATCTTTGATAAATTATATGCGCGCGCATAATCTTTGTCTTTTATTAAATCTATGGATAAATCAATTTTTTCCCTAGAAAAAACAAAATTTTTATAAATATTTTTTAAATCAACATAATAAACCGCAAAAAGTGCAATTAAAATAAAAAATAAAACAATTATCGCGATTCCAAAATATCTAAAAAATGGAAATTTTTTTAAAAATTTCCTAAAAATAGAACTGTGTTTCTTTTTTCTAAAATTTCCAATTAAATCTATATATTTAATTTAATATTTAATGGATATATTATACCAAAAAATAAAGAAAAATTCAATAAATAAAAATAACCATTAAACAATATCACAATTGTCTTAATTTAAAAAATTTTATTCATTTCTTAGGGCTTCTATTGGATCTAACTTGGCTGCTTTCCTGGCTGGATAAACACCAAAACCAATACCAAATACAAACGCGAAGCCAAGTGACACAAAATAAGCCTTAATTGGTACAATAAAAGACCAATCTAATCCAAAATAATTAGCTCCTATTGATATAAAATATGATGCTCCAACGCCAAACAAAATCCCCACAATACCGCCCATGGTTGTAATTAACACCGACTCTATTAAAAACTGTGTCATAATATTGTTATATGTCGCACCCACCGCCTTACGAAGACCTATCTCACCAGTTCTCTCAGTAACAACCACATACATAATATTTAAAATACCCACCCCCCCCACAACTAAGGAAATAGCTACAATGGCGAGCAGTAATAATGTTAAAGCTCCCATAATAGTGTCCATCATACTCATCATTTCTATCATGGTAACCACGCGAAAATCATCTTTATTGTAATCATCTTGTTTTTCAACCTTAATATCATGATTTTCGCGTAAAAGCATTCTCATTTCCGAAGCTGTTTCTTCCACCTTGCTCATATCTTCTACTTGACTTAAAAAATACGATAAATAATCAATACCCATCACTCTTTTTTGTAAAGTTCTTACCGGCACATAAACATAATCATCAAAGTCCATTCCCATTACAGCTCCCCGTTCTTTCATTACTCCAATAACCCGAAATTTACTTTTTCGAATCTTAACCATTTTGCCGATTGGATCACTGTCACCAAATAGCTTCTCTTTCATTTTTGAACCCAAAACCACTACCCGCGCCAAAGATTTGTCCTCTTCTTCCGTAAAAAATCTTCCATTTTCTATCTCACTTTTATCAATGTCAATATAACTAGCGCTTGTGCCAAAAATAAATGCTTTTTTTAATTCACTACCGCTACTCACTTGTTCTTGACCCATAATACCGGCATAATTATTTTTTATATTTGGCAGCTTACGTACTTCCATCATATCTTCTATGGTTAGTGTGGTAATCTGTATTCCTTGCACTAAATCAGTAGAGCCGGCAGCACTGGTGTTGGAAATTTTTTTGTTTGTTGGCACTTTGATTTCAGTTTGTATAACATCAGTGCCAAAAGTTTCAATCTGGTTTACTAAAAGTTTTTTTATACCCTCTCCGGCAGAATAAACAATAATTACACTAGCTATTCCGATTACGATACCTAAAATAGTTAAAGCGGTTCTAACCTTGCTCGCCTTCATAGAAATTAAACTATTCTTTATTAAAATCAATGTTTTCATAACAAATCACTTTAACAATATAGCAATATAGTTAATTTAAAATTTTTTACATTATTCATATCTAAGTGCCTCAACCGGCTCCAATCTACTGGCTTTTTGAGCAGGATAAAGGCCAAATACAAGTCCCACAATAGCTGAAACACCTACGGCTAAAAATACTGACAAAAAAGAAACTACAAAAGACCAGTTGTAACCAAGATAATTTGCGACCACAGAAATAACAAATGAAATAATTATTCCACACACAATACCAATCACCCCCCCAAACAATGTAACTGTAATTGCTTCCAATAAGAATTGACTCATAATATTACCATTATTGGCTCCTACTGCTTTTCTAAGTCCTATTTCCCTAGTTCGCTCAGTAACCGATACTAACATAATATTCATAATTCCAATTCCACCAACAAGTAGAGAAAGAGCGGCCATGGCGGCCAAAAAATATTTAAGTGCATCTGTTATTACGGTTATCATATCTAGAGCCTGAGCAGCGCTACGCGCAGTAAAATCATCGTCTGCACCGCTTTGATTTGTAATATCATGTCTTTCGCGTAATGTTATCTTAATATCTTCAATTGCTCGATCCACATTATCTGGTGAATCAACCTTGGCACGAATCATTCCGATATGATGTACTCCGGCAATTAATTTTTGTACGGTAATAATGGGTGCTAAAATCTTGTCATCGTAATCCTGAAAGGCAACAGTTCCTCTCTCCTTCATTATCCCTATTACTTCAAAATAATGTTTTTTAATCTTTATTCTTTGCCCTATTGCTTCGGAATCACCAAATAAATCCCGTTTTACCTCACTACCCAACACCACAACTTTAGATAAATTACGCTCTTCATCCTTAGTAAAGAAACGTCCGCTTTCCACCTCTCCCCCCTCTACACCCAAATATCCATCAGTGGTTCCTGTAAGTGTGCCCTCAAAACTATTTGACCCCCACTCCAGCGTTGCCGCCGCACTGGAATATGCCGCTACTTCTTCCAAATTTGGCACATTCTTCTTTAATTTTAAAGCCATGGCATCATCATATGTAAGTGTGGTAATCACAATACCCATAGCCGATGTCGGTGGGCCATCTTCACCAGAATTACCAGGAAGTACCCCCACTAAATTACTTCCCAAACTTTGAATTTGAGCTAAAATTAAACTTTGTGCACCAGCACCGACGGCCATAATAACAATAACCGCGCCCACCCCAATAATAATGCCAAGCATTGTTAAAAAACTTCTTGTTTTATTGGCAAGAAGCGCTACAAATGATATTCTAATGGCCTGTCTATAATAATCAAACATAAATTTCAAACTTAAAACTCAAAACTAATTTATAATAATTTTATTTGGGTTTTAAATTTTGAACTTTATTTAAGTATTTCTCCATCTTTTGCCCATCTTCTGTGGCTTACCCTTTGATCATCCACTATAAGACCATCTTTCACATGGATAATGCGTTCAGCATGTTCTGCTGTATAAGTTTCGTGAGTAACAAGTATAATAGTATTCCCCTCTTTGTTTAATCTTTGTAATATTTCCATAACCTGAATTCCAGATTTAGAGTCTAAATTTCCAGTTGGCTCATCTGCAAAAATAACCGAAGGATTATTAACCAGCGCCCTAGCTATTGCTACTCGTTGTTTTTCCCCCCCTGATATTTGATTTGTATAATAATTTAATCTGTGTTCCAATCCAACACTGGCAAGCACTTCTCGCGCCCTTTTTTCTATGTTTATCTTTTTTACAGAATAAGTAAGCGGTAATTTCACATTATCCAATACATTTGTACGAGACAACAAGTTAAACGACTGAAACACAAAGCCTATTTTTTCATTGCGCATAAGAGCAAGTTCATCATCACCCAGTGTTGTTACATCCACTCCTTCAAATTCATATTTACCGAAAGTGGCGCGATCTAATAAACCCAGAATATGCATAAGTGTTGACTTCCCAGAACCAGAAGGTCCCATAATGGCTATAAACTCACCTTTGTTAAGTGAAAAAGAAACACCCTGCAAGACCTTAGTTACCACCTCCCCCGTAATGAACTCTTTTTTTAAATTTTGCACATTAATCAACATACCCCTTGATATTAAAAATCAAAAATCTATTAGTTTGTGAATTCCACAAATCTTTTCTCACCCTCCGTTAAACGTTCCCAAAGATCCGCATCTCTTTCTTTTAAATCTATAATTCTATCCCTAAGGTGGTTAGATAATAAATTTAAATTTTCCTCATTTTCATTGGCCGCCTCATAAATAGCCTCATCTTCATCGGGCATAGAAACCTTAAAAAATAATTCCCAAAGCCTTTTTTTGTTATCATCTAAATTAGATGTAAATATTAAAGTGTTTAATTTTTCTTTATATGTTTTTGTTGCCATATTTTATAAATTATTATTTTTTAATAAAAATTCGCTCAATTACTTCTCTTGAGCATTTAATCTTTTCTCTAATTCCTCCTTTGAAAAAACATTACTTAAGACTTGCTCAGCCCTTTCTAAATTTTTTGTTTTTTCATTAAATCCTCCTAAAATTTCCATTTTTTCATTCATAAGTTTAGTATAGTTTATTATTAATTATCTTTTTGTATATAGGTAACCACCTCTTCACCTTCGTTTAGTCCTGATAATATCTCTATAACACCTTCGTCACCCCTAAGTCCAATAGTTACTTGTTTTTCTTGTATTTCATTATTTTTTAAAACTCGCACCACTTTACCATCCCCATTCTTATCGATCACCGCCCTGCTTGGCACAACCAACACATCATTCTTTTCTTGTGTAGTCACAACAACATTGGCAGTCATTCCTGATTTTATTTCATATTCCCCCGAATCAAATACAACAATCACCTTATAATATATTACATCTTGCACCTTGGTTTCTGCTGGTTCAATAAATTCTACAAAACCAATAAACTCTATATCATCACCAAAAGAATCTAGAGTAATAATAGATTTATCTCCTTTGTTTACCTTGGCGATATCAGCTTCTGAAATCAAAACCTCTATTTCAAAGTTATTGCCGCCTAAAATAGAAACTACATTTGTTCCAGACATAACCTGTTCCCCAATTTCAAAATCTAATTTGGTAATCTGGCCATCAATTGGCGCTTTTATAATACTATTTTCGATTTGTTGATTAATATTACTAAGCGCCGCTTCTGACTGCCTAATCTTCGCTTGTGACAATGTAATGTCATATTTATTAGCTGTCGCCTTTACCTTATTCTCCTGAGCCACGGATACCTGCCAAGCCTCTAAAGCAGTATCAATCTTAGATTCTGCCGCTGTCATGCTTTGTTCTCCTGCAAATTCAGCATCAAAAAGATTGTTGCGAGCATTCTTCACGGCATCACTGTAGGCAACTTCCGCTTTTTCCAAAGTACTTTTGGCCGTATCTGTGTTGGTGGTATAAGCAAGTATCGCGCCGTCCAGATTTTGCTTGGCTGTTTGTATTTGGGAAATTGCTGTATTTACCAATGTTTGTTGTGTGGTAATACCAGATTTTAATGTATCTAAATAACTTTGAGTAAAAGAGGAAGATGTTACACTATTTTCTAATGCATTAAAACAATTTTGCAACGATGAATAGGTTTTATTTAGAACATTCAGTGTTTTACTGGTTAGGTCACTAACATTTTCAGCGGTATCATTTAATTTAGTAGAAATCAGAGCACTATTTGCAATGGCAAGTAGCGCCAATCCTTCCGTATATGTATTTTTAGTATTTGTGACATAAATTTGCTCCTTAATTCCAATTTTATCCTCTCCATCTTCATCGTTTATAGTTCTGTCAGAAACATCAAGGGCGTTATTGGCAATCGTTAATTTATCCTCAACAATGGTAAATGCTGATTCTTTATAATTATCTATAGATTGTTGATAGGTTGATATGGTGTTATTTAAGGCTATCTGGGCGCTGTCAATTGCTTGTTCATGGGTAGTAATATCTTCATCGGTTTTACTAACCAAATCACTATATGTTTTTTTAGACTGTGCTATGTTCTCATCTACTGTATTCCTTACTTTTTCTAATTCTTTTTTTGCTAACTCATAAGTAATTTGCGCCTGTCTAGTACTAGCTTCGGCTACCACTATATCTTCTTTCGTCGCACCAGCTAACAACTTATTTAAATTAGCGCGAGCCACATCTAAATTAGCTTGTGCCTCTTCTCTGTTGGTAGCCAAACTACTATAATCAAGTTCGGCGAGCACTGCTCCACTTTTTACACTATCACCGACTTTATAATATATTTTTTCCAGCTTACCAGTATTTAAAAAACTTAAATTTAACTCATTTACTGCTTTTACCGTTCCTGTTTCACTTACGGTTTGTAAAATGTTGCCCTTCTGAACCAAAACCGTAGTATAAACCGTTTTTTCACTTTTTGTGGCAATAAAATAAATAACCATAGTACCCAAAATGGTTAATATTACTAAAATAATAAAAGATTTTTTTATTGTCATATATTTTAATATTTAATTATGATTATTATCTATAATTTTTTTAACTTTGGTCACAAAATCATCAATGATAAAATCTGTTTTTACAAAAAAATAATCAGCACCCAAGTCAACACAATGCCTTCTTATGTTATCACTACTAAAATCAGCAAAAACAAATACGGGGGTAGATAAATGTCCATATATATGCTCATCGTTTTTTATCATTTTTAAAATATCAAAACCGGAAACTTGTGGTAATACAAGATCTAAAATAATAAAATCCGGTTTAAATTTTACAATATTATGTCTTATAATATTTATATCCCCATCTCCAAAACTTGTTCTTGTTTCAAAACCCAAAACACTAAACTTGGCTTTTAAACTGGCCAAAATAGTAACATCATCTTCAATTATAAAAATCTTATCTTTCATAAAATTTTTTGAATTTTCTATCTATTTATTATACCACAAAATACAACACAAAAAAACTTGACACAACATTAAAAACATGATATATTGAAATTCTACCCTAAAAACCCAACAAAGGAGGCTTGCATGGCAAACACAAAAAAACACGAGCAATTTCCCGTACTTTTTAATAATGGTAAAATAAAAATTTACCACAACCACTGTGATGAAATCTTCATTGAAAATCCCAAATCCGGCGTTCACATCAGACTAGACATACATCCTTATGGTAAAGGAGGCTTGGAATTTACTACCCATGATCGCGTCGAGCCAATACGGGTTAGCAATATGATCGGATGGTCAATCATCCCTCGATAACAACCAACTACCCCCATTTAGAAAAATTCTACTTGGGGAATTTTTATTATTCAAAATAAAAACACATATCTTAAAATGTGCTAAAATTTTGTTATTTATTAATTTTTATTAAATATATATTTCTTAAAAATTTTCTTAGTAGCCGGCCATATATTCATCTTCCCCATTTCTTCTTTGGTAAAAAAACCCACATCTTTTAATTCTCTAGAATCAATATTAAAATTATAACTATCTATTTCACAAAGATACCAGGAAGTTTTTTGGTTTTTGATATCACTATCAGTGTCAACTATTTTTTTAGCTTTAATTATGTTCACATTTAATTCTTCCTTTGTTTCCCGTTTTAATGCCCCTAGTTCGCCCTCTCCCTCATCAACATGCCCGCCAACAGGATAATAATATCCTGTATATTTGCCAAAATCCTTAATAGAACTAACTAATAAATAAGATTCTGGTTTAGTATTTTTAATAATAATCCCAACAACTACATGTGTCATAAAATCATTTTGAATTTAAAATAAACCCGAATGTACAACTAATTTTAGTTGTTTCCTAAACAAGTAGAAAAAACCACTAAAATAGTAAAACAATAAAAATTAATTGCATGCTCGGGTCTATAATTATTCTTTAAGCAAATTTCCTAATTACCCCTCTGACAACTCCCTGAATAAGCGGATCTTTGGCGTAAAACGGCTTCATGGTGGAATTTGCCGGTTGTAGACGGATACGATTCGCTTCCCGATAAAATCTTTTCAAGGTCGCATAGGCGTTATCCAATAATGCCACCACGATATCCCCGTTTCTGGGAGACGGGTTGCGTTCTACTACCACAAAATCACCATCCAAGATACCATCTTCAATCATGGACTCGCCCCTCACACGCAAAACATAACTATTGGCCTCATCTCGAACCATGTCGCTTGGAACATCCACTCTTTCCTTTTCCTCTATTGCCTCTATCGGTTCTCCGGCGGTTATAAGTCCTGCCAGGGGAAGCTCTATTGCTTGAGCATAATTCACAATTTCATTTACCAACTCTATAGACCTAGCTGAATTGTACGATGCTTTAAGAAATCCCTTTTTCTTGAGATTATTAATGTGTTCATGGATGGTAGCCGGAGAAGAAAGATTAAAATACTCCCCTATTTCCCGAAGGGAAGGAGCATAGCCATGATCATTCATAAACTCAGTAATAAAGTCTAAAATCTCTCTTTGTCTTTTTGATAAATTTATACCCATATTTTTTCTGATAATTAATCAATGATTGATTATCACAGTTTTAATTAGATTATTTCCAGCCGATTATCTAAGAGTTGAATAAATGGCTGGTCCGCCTTTAGCGGATAATTTTTTAATTTATTGAACCAATCTGTTTATACAGATTGGGATTTTTTATTTTGAGTTATGGATACTGTTCAGTTGTCCACAACCAATACTCGAGCCTACTTTAATTATACACGAACAAAAACCGAAAGTCAAATCCAAAAAAATACACCATAATTTTTGGCTCCGCTAAAGCTACACCAAAGCCCCGGAATGACAATAAATTTAAATAAAATCTAAGATGGTTTACTTTCATTCCAATATTAAGCCCTAAATTATAACAAATTGAATTATTGTTAAAAATTAGGTAAAATGTTTATATGGTTATAACTTATTCGTTTACCTAAAAAGACACCAGATGTCCAGCCAGCACACAAATATTTTTAAATAAGCATTAACATTTAAAGCCTAATTGAGGGCTAAATTTTGTACACAGAACATCAGACGTCTATAAAAACACAAAATTCTATCAAACGCGTAAATCTTAATAGTATTAAATAACATACAATATAACACATAATATGCACAAAAAAATAATTATCATTTCTCTTCTGTTTGTTTGTACTGCCTGTACAAATCAAGCTTTAAATCAAAAAACACCCCCCCCAAACTCCGAAGACACCACAAAAGAAGAACCTGTTGTCGGCGGTACTTGTGCCTATAAAAAAATTGCCGGTAGTTGCCGAATTACCTATCTTTCTAAAACCACCGCCTCAATTGCTCAAGCTGCTATCAGTGGCGGACCTGGTTATGAAGGTTATGAAGTAAAATACAAATTTACTCCACAGAATCCAAACCTCATTGACAATGAAGATATATTATCTCGAGAGCATATATTCCTTTTAGCTAATTCTTGGTATCCCGGGGAGAAATATCTGGAAAAATATAAAATCGCAGAAGGTAATGTCTTCGACTGCGAACTGGCAAAAATCAGCAAAGGAACCTGCACCCCGAATATATTATCCATAAATGAAATAAATAATGCCGATTATTTTGAAACTAAATAATTATAATATGGATGTTCAATTTTTCAACAATAATGAAAAATTATATAAAAAAATACTTCAGGATATCGGAGAAGCTAAATCTTTTGTTTATTTAGAAACTTTTTCATTTGGTAAGAATAAAATTGGGCATCAATTTCGTGAAGCCTTAGAAAATTGTGCCAAAGAAGAAGTAGATGTTCGTTTATTGTTGGATGGCTTTGGGTCATCTACTAATCGTAAATATTTTAAAAAATTATCTCAATTGGGTGGACAAATAAAATTTTATAAAAAATTTAAAATAAGCTTTAATATCATCCATGATAATAATTACCGTAACCATCGTAAACTTCTGGTTATTGATGATAAAATATCATATATCGGTTCCGTAAATATTACCGATAGAAGTATTAACTGGCGTGATGCTACCCTGCGTTTATCAGGAACCATCTCCACTACCTTTCGAGATGTATTTTTGGATAATTTTAAAATTGCCGATAAACATATTTTTATTAAAAAGCCGCATACTACATCAATAAAATTAAAAGATATAGAAATCTTTCGTGATATTCCCTCAATTAAATTTCAAAAAATAAGAAATGAACAAATTAGATTGATAAAAAACGCTAAAAAACAAATAATCATTGAAACTCCTTATTTTCTACCGGGAAGAAAAATGCGTATACACCTAAAAAAAGCCGTCAAACGAGGTGTTAAAGCAATAATCATTCTACCGAAAAAATCTGATATGAAAATTGTGGATATCTTACGGGAAAAATATTTCGGCAAACTTTACAAGTATGGGGTAAGTATAATTTTTTATACCCCCAAGATACTACACTCCAAACTCATGCTTATAGATAATGAAATATTTAGTATTGGATCAGCCAACATGGATCCCCGCAGCACTCTTTTTCATTTTGAATTGAATTTATTCGGTACCAACAAAGAAATTATAAAACATATTCAACAACACCTCAAAGAAAGCATGTCCCACTCCGAGAATTTTAATTATGAAAAATGGAAAAAAAGATCCATCATCCAAAGAATAATGGAAAGGTTATTGTCTCTTATTAAATATTTATTGTAATTTAAATTTTTGTATTACTATATTGTTGCATTGTTAAAAAATACGCACCACGAGTGCGTATTTTTATACTTTATACTTTATATTTTATATTTTATACTTACTAAACACTAGCTTTTGCCCTGTCTATCGCTTCATTTACCAACTTATCCGCTTCTTTATTTAATTCTCTTCTTACATGCCTAAAGGTTACTTTTTTATATTTCATTGTGGTATTATAAATCTTTACAAAAAGCGGCGCTAATTCCTGATTTTTAACCCTATATTCCCCGTTAAGCTGTTTTACTACCAATTCACTATCCAAAAAAAAATTCAGTTCTTCAGCTTCACAGTCTTTAATTTTGTCTAAAGCGGCTATCACAGCCCTATATTCTGCCTGATTATTGGTGGTTTTGCCGATATATTCGGAAACTGTATCAATTAATTTACCGTCTTTATTTTTGATAACCGCGCCAATTCCCGCAGGTCCCGGATTTCCCCGAGCACCTCCATCGGTATAAATAATTAATTTGTTATAATTTTTCATATCTTAATACTTAATGCTACATACTAAATACTTTTATGTCCACTATCTTCATCTGCACCTCGCTCTTGCCGTTATATTCATTCATATCTACATAATAAACTATGTCAATTTTGTCTCCAATAGATAAGTTGTGCAATTTTTCAGTTTGATTAAAACCAACTGCATTTATGATTCCCGATTTCTCATTCTTTAAAATCAGCTTAATATGCTGTCCATCCAAACCCATATAAAAAATATTTACAATAATCACATTTCGGCTTAAAAATTTTGGGTTTAAATTGCCCTGCCCAAATGGCTCAAATAATTTAATATCAGCAAGCAAATCTTCTCCGATCTCCTCAAGGGGAATTTCTTTATCAATTATTACCATGGGTTTTAGATCTTCATCACCCAATTTTTCATTAGCCACCCCTTTAATTTTATTCTTAAAATCATTAATTCTGTCTATGTTTAAGCTAAAACCACAGGCCATAGGATGACCACCATACTTGTCTAAAAATTCACTTGATTCTTCTACCGCTTCAATTAAATCAAAATTTATAATACTTCTTCCTGATCCTTTATATCCCCCCATGGTTCTAGTGATAACCAATGCTGGTCTATGGTATTTTTCACAAATTCGACCAGCCACGAGCCCTATAAGACCTTCATTCCAATGATCTTTTTCTTTTTCGTTTACACATATCAATATTTTATCTTTTAATTTTTTCTCAATTTTTTCCTGTATTTCTTCCACGATTTCTTCAGTTTCTTTTTGACGATCCATGTTTCTGGCGTTCAATCGTTTAGCTAAGACTTCAGCTTCTTTCTTATCTGAAATAGAAAGAAGTTCCACTGCGGTATTGGCATGCGCCATACGGCCGGCAGCGTTGATGCGGGGCGCAAGTTGAAAACCAATATTCCACGAATCTAAATTTCTGTTTTCCAGGGATGAAGCCTTAATCAATTCTTTAATTCCTATGCGCTTAGTCTTATTCAATATTTCCAATCCTCTCTTTACTAAAGTTCTATTTTCACCGAAAAGCTTCACACAATCAGCGACGGTTCCCAGGGCAACAAGGTCTAAAACTTTTTCTTGTAACAATTTTTTGTCATCTTCATTTAATTTTGATTTTTGAATAATGGCGCTAGCGAGTTTAAAAGCCACTCCCACTCCAGCCAAATATTTAAATGGGTATTTTTCATCAGGAACAGAGGGGTTAATAATCAAACATTCCGGATATTCATTTTTTTCTTCCGGAGGAATATGATGATCAGTAACAATAATTTCTATATTTTTTTTCTGAATGTATTCAACTATTTCTTTATTACGAATTCCACCATCTACAGTAATAATCAATTTAGTATTAGTGGTGTCAATATAATCAATAGCCTCCTTATTAAGTCCATATCCCTCGCTTACCCTATCCGGAATATATATTTCGGTTTTTGCTTTCAATGTTTGTAATACTTCCGATAACAACACGGAGGATGTTACTCCGTCTGCATCATAATCGCCATATACCGTAATTTTGTTCCCTTTTTTGATGTGCACAATAATTAATTCTACTGCTGTCTCCATATCCTGAAACAAAAAAGGGTCATGAATATTTTTAACAAAATCAAATTCCAAAAATTCCCGAATTTCTTCTTTTTCTTTTAAACCCCGATTCCACAAAAGCTGTAGAATAATCTCATTATACTGTGGATATTTCTCTATAAAATTTTGTTCTATTCTCGGAAGCACTTTCCAATTTTTATTTGACATTTATTATAATTTATATAACTATTTATTATCCTATTAAACAATTATTACAACTATTAAAAAAATAAAAACTCAAAAGTCGGAAAAATTCCGGCTTTTTTAAATAGTGTCACTATGAAAAAACGAAAACGATGTAGCAATCTCCTTTATAGCAATATTTATAAAATTACTTCGTCGTTATCACTCCTCGCAACAACAATATAAATAATTTACATCAAAGCAGCGCCGATTGTCCATATCAGTAGCGAAAAAATCATTATTATACTGATAATAGACCAAATAATTCTTTGTCGTGTTTTCTTTTTCATGGCTAAAAGCAAGTCGAAAGTTTATAAAGTTGAAAGTTGAAAGTCTGGAATTGCTTTGCGATATTTTATTTAATAACATTATGAACTTTTGACTTTATAAACTTTTAACTAAAAAATTTATTTTTTCAATATTTTAACAAATGTCTCACTTGGAATATCTACGCTCCCCCTTCCGGATACCATCATTTTCTTTTTTCCTTTTTTCTGCTTTTCTAATAATTTTCTCTTTCGGGTCACATCTCCTCCGTATAACTTAGCGGTTACATCTTTGCGCATAGCAGAAAGCCTCTCACTAGCAATTATCTTGCCCCCGACCGCAGCCTGCAATTTCACCACAAACATCTGTTTGGGCAAACTATCCTTGAGTGTGGATACAATTTCTTTACCGCATCTAAAAGCATCATCTTCATAAACAATAGTTGATAGTGCCTCTACTGGCTCCTCTGCTACCAAGATATCCATTTTTACTACTTTAGCTCCACGATACCCCAAAAATTCATAATTAATGGATGCGTATCCGGAACTAATACTTTTAATCTTGTCATAAAAATCAGTTAAAATCGCGCTCATCGGAATTTCATAGTGGAGTATTGCCCTGGTTTCATCAATATATTCTGTGTTTTTATATATTCCTCGCTTCTCCTGCGCTAGACTCATAACTCCACCCACAAATTCTTTAGGGGTAATGATATCCAACCTCACCCAAGGCTCTTCAATTTTTTCCTGTTTTTCTCTCGGTGGCAATTGTTGAGGTGTTCTGGCAATAAATTTTTTTCCATCTTTTTGCTCTACTTTATAAGCTACACTGGGCAAAGTAACAATTAACTCTAATCCATATTCCCGCCTTAATCTTTCTTGAAAAATTTCTAAGTGTAAAATTCCTAAAAATCCACAGCGAAATCCAAGACCCAAAGCATTTGACTGCTCTGCTTCATAAAAAAGAGAAGCGTCGTTAAGCTTTAATTTTTCTACCGCATCTCGAAGTTCCCCGAACTCATTTCCCTCTTTTGGAAAAATGCCCGCAAAAACCATTGGTTTTACCTCATTATAACCCTTGAGTGGTAACACTTTCTCATTTCCCTTCTGCATAGTTACAGTATCCCCCACTCGACACTCACTTACATCTTTAAATCCGGTAACAATATAACCAATATCTCCGGTAACAAGTTTTCCAGTAGATAAATAATCTGGTTTAAATATTCCCACATCCAGTGCCTCGCTTTCTGCCTTTGTGGCCAAAAGTCTAATTTTGTCCTTTTTGTTTATACAACCATCAATTACTCTGATATATGCTACAACTCCGCGATATTCATCATAATTAGAATCAAATATTAAAGCCCTGGTATTAGCATTAGTATTTCCTCTTGGCGCTGGAACATTTTTTATTACCATATCAAGCACTTCCGCCACCCCTTCTCCTGTTTTACCAGAGGCATATATTATATCCTCTTGCCCACAGCCCAAGAGTCCTATTATTTCCCTTGAGGTTTTCTCCTTATTTGCTGCTGGTAAATCTATTTTATTTACAACTGGAATAATTTCTAAATCCTGTTCCATGGCCAAATATAAATTAGCAAGTGTTTGTGCTTGAATTCCCTGAGTAGCGTCCACAAGTAAAACCGCCCCCTCTACCGCAGCCAAACTTCGACTTACTTCGTAAGTAAAATCCACATGACCAGGAGTATCAATCAAATTCAAAATATACCCATTATAATTCATGGTAACCGGTTGTAGTTTTATAGTAATTCCGCGCTCCTGCTCCAAATCCATGCGATCTAAAAGCTGAGCTTTCATTTTTCGTTTATCAACGGTATTGGTAATTTCCAGCATCCGATCGGCAATCGTGGACTTACCATGGTCTATGTGTGCAATTATACAAAAATTGCGTATATTATTCATAAAAGTTAATAAAAATTAAATAGCAAATACTAAATTACAAATAAATTCCAAATCCTAAATTACAATAAATAAAGTAATAAAGTTTTAAATATTTGAAATTTTTAATTTTTTATTTTAAATTTATTTATCTGTAATTATATTTGTTGTTTTTACTAAAATATACAAAAAGGACGAGATAAAAACTCGCCTTTTATTAACCGATTTTATAATAATATCTTACAATTTTTTTTATTATTAGTCAAATCATTATTGATCAAATCACTCTTCCTGCACCTCTAAAACAACTTCTGCTTTTCCACTTTTCCCCTCTCTGGTGTATTCTATCTCAATTTTATCTCCCACCATATATCTGCTGATTAAATACGGCAAGGTATTTTCTTTGTTTATTTTTATACCATTCACAGAGATCAAAATATCTCCAACCATTAAACCAGCTTTTTCTGCCGGACTTTTAGGAATAACCGCAATACCTGTTTTATCTTTATAGATCATTATTCCCTCTCTGAAATTAAACATTTTGTCAGATTCTGGTTCTACCATTTTATATAATTCAATATAATTTATGCCCAACACAGGTCTTGTTAAAGACTTGTTATTTAAAAGGCAATCAACGCAGGACATGTAACTATATATTGACCTTGCCACTCCATCTTTATTAATAACCGCTAAAATATTACCGTTAAAATCAAACAAAAAAGATGACCAAAAATCTTCCGGAACCGTCTGTTCTAAAATTATTTCCCCATTCAAGTCCTCACTGGATTTTACAGAAGATATAGAATCTGTTTTCATGCCAGTTAGGGTTGTCATCCAAGTAAAACCATCCCAATTTACAGCTATTACCAACTTACCATTATGAATATCATCTTTAGCCACAAACCCGCGAACCGGTAAATCATTCACACCAACATGCCAAAATGAATATCCTGTTTTTTTATCAATTATAATATCATCAACGCTATGAATTTTTTTATCCTTCAACATAACAACATAGTTATCAAGTGTGTTCTTTTTTACTTTTTCCGTATAAGCATATTGAAGTTCACTTGGTATAAAATCAGTCATAATCCATCCATCGCTCGTGATAATAAATCCTTGCCCAAGTTCATCGTGAACATTATAAAAATTCTGCGGTTTAAATATTTTTAAACCTTCTTCTTGGAGCTTAATCTTTTTAAAAATTCCAACAATACTGTTTCCAGTAGACTCTGCTACCTCTATGGCCTTGGTGTTTTGTTCCACTATCACCTTTTTAGCATCACGAATTATTAAGTTTGATCCAGAAGCACCATATCCTCCCAAACTTATCTCACTAAAAAGCGGAATATTAAAAGCCTTTTCCAATAAATAAAAACGTGTAGCTATAGCTCCAACCAAACCGCCAAAAAGTCCAAAAATAGTTGATAAAACCACAACCACAATAACTTTATGTTTAACATTATTTTGCATATATATAAAATTAAACTCCAAAAAAACAAATTCCAAACTATTTTGAACCAATATTAATTTGAAATTTATCTTTTATTTAATACTTGTTATTTGTAATTTTTATTATATCCATCTTGCGGTCAGTAGTACTAAAAAAATGCTCAAAAAACCATAAATTAAGTATAATTTTAAATTTCTGTTGCTAAGCCTGTTTCTAAGGTGAAGCTTAATGATTCCAGTTAGTATATAATAACACTGAGCCAATAATAATCCAAGTACATAATAACTTAAAGTCAAAAAAGACGCAACCCAAGCAATTTCAACCAACACCAAACAAACCAATAAAATATAAAAATATCCTGTTTTTAAATCTATTTTATATGTCCATAAAATTTGATACATTATAGCCATTATCACCAACATTAATAAAATTATTAAAATCCAAATTGATACCTTCAAAAAAGCATTTAACCCATAAACAGCAGAAACACAAAAATAAAATGCTAAAAAATTGCCGTACGAAGATAGGTTTTGCAAAAAATAAACTTGATATAGCTCTGTTTTAACTAAATAATAATATATGGCTCTAAAATAAAAATATATAAAACTTGTGTTAAAAAATATTAATATTTGGATAACCATCTTATTGGCAATCATTGTAGAAAAAACAACGGCACCAATAGTAAAAATACCAGGTAATATGAAAAGAGGAAAAATTTTTTCTTTTTTTCCTCCAGCTAAAACAAATTGTCTTATAGAAAAAAAGAATAACAATAAAATAATTAACAAAACAACATATATGCTCTTGGGAATAAAAACAAAAACTTCCAGCAAAATCTGAGTGAAGATTGAAATTATTAACGGCAAAAAACGATTATATTTCATATATACTAACTACAAATTCATAAACTTTTATTGATCAGTATTGTTTTTTTCTTTTATCCATTCATGAACTATTTTTATTTCATTTATTTTTTCTTCTATTTTTTGCTCCATAGACGCATCTCTTTCTAGGATATTATTATTAATATCTGAAAGCAAAAGCACTAAATCAATATGAAATTTCTTGTATTGATCGCTTGGAACTATGGATTTTATCAATTCATCCTTAATTTGAGTTACTCTATTAGATAAACCCAAATCTTGATTTCCTGTTTTAGAATCGGCAAACAATGTTTCAATCTCAGAAAAAATATTAGAAATTTTATTCTTGTAGTTATTTTCTAATTCTTCCATATCAACTTTCTCTATTATTTTTTCCGATTGTATTTCTGTTTTATTTTTTTTATCCTGTACCACTATTATATTTGATGTTGAAAATAAATAAACAATCGAAATCACCAATAGAAGTAATAATATAATTAATATTTGAAACTGTTTAGTCATACTTTTTAATTTATAATCTCAAAATCATCTTCTTGTTTTTCCTTTATCAACTCTATATTGGATACAAGAGATAAATCATTAAGATTATTTATTTTTAAATATTTATTAGAAAAAGTGTAAAGTGCATCGTTAATATAAAGACTTCTTTTAACCGTATTATCATAATAAGTATATCCACCCCAGTAATCCTGGTTTGAAATTCGACCACCATCAGAATGATCTATCTTTCCACTCAGTTTAAAACCGTCTCTGGTTATATTAAATACTGCTGCGCCTGTAAAGGTAAGTTTGCTCCAGCCAAATTCTCCGGAATTTTGCAATGACACCGGAATAACTAACAAATTTTTATCACGAGAAAATAAGAATGCTTTGTGGTCATAAAGTGCAATAGAGTCACTTCCCCTGTCCCCCATTACATAAGTATCTATCTCCTTGGGACTTGAAACATCTGACACATCAAAAAGTGACAATTTTATTCCACGAGTAGTTACACCCCCCCACTCATTCACATCCGTATCCTTTCCTATGCCAATCATAGTATTCGCATCATATGGATGAAGATAGTTCGAAAATCCTGGAATTTTTAATTCTCCCAATACTGTTGGTCTCTTGGGGTCTTTTAGGTCAATAACAAATAAGGGGTCGGTCTGTTTAAATGTAACCATATAGGCTCTATCCTGCATAAACCTTACTGAATAAATTTGTTCATCCTCTGCTAAATTTTCAAGTGAACCCACAACTTTCATGTCACCATCTAATACATAAAGGTTATTATATGACTTGCGAGATTCATCATCAAATCTCGACCAGGTGCGCCCCTTGGTGGTTGCTATCCGAAAATAATCTCCGTTTTCATCCATAGAAAACTGATTAAGAACATATCCTGTTACTTCTCCAAATGTTTGATATTCTAAAACACCTTTATTGATTGCTATTTTATGTATTACTGTTTTTTCCAACTCTTTGGAAATATCTTTATATTTTTCTTTCATTTTTTCCTCCAGTTCTTTTTCTAAATTTTCTTGATCTGAAATACTTAATGACTCACCAAAACGCTCTATAATCATTTCGATTTTTGTTCTTTTTTCCTCTGGGGATAAAATGAAATTTTCCACATTTTCAATTTTTACAATTTTTTCTTTTTCTTTATCCGAAAGACGAGGATAAACAATTTCACGGACAACATCCATCTCCAATTGATATTCGTTGATATATTTAGTATAAGTTATATAGATATTATTTTGCGAAACATACATATTTTGATTTCCAGACAAAAGATATGCCTCTCCCTGAATATCCTCTTTTGGGTCTTGAATGTTAATAGAAGTAATAACTGTAAAATTATAATTCTGATAAGGGATATCAAAATAATAACTATTTGGATTAAAACATCGCACTCCCGCTTCGCATTTATTTGTTAAAATATTTCCATCTTCAATAATTCTTGGTAAAACAGGCTCTTCTTCAATGTAATAATAATTATAATTTGCACTTACAAAATAAACATAATTTCCAATCATTCTTGAATTCACATAATCCCCCTCAATATCTAAATCCCTGATTTGTTTAGGATTCTTTTTGTCGCTGGTGTCAAATATTTTCAAAAAGACATAGTTGCTTCTTCTGCGAAAATTTTTATGCATTTCGGTTTCATAAATTTTATCATCATACCCAAAAACAACCAATCTATTATTATCAATATAAATATTGTCAGGCCTAGACTTAAATTCTATTTTAGACAAAACTACCGCCTTTTCCGCTGGATAAGCATTAATAATAAATAAATCATTTTTCACTAAAGCATAAACATATTTTCCGTCAGTCTTGATAATATCTGCTTCATCCACTCCTTTAACCTGCACATTAGTTTGAGAAAAATCATCTGAAGAGCCAATATTACTAACTGTTTTTGTTCCGGATCGTGGCGCAGCATTCAAACTCTCTTTATCTACCACATCCCACATCATTTCTTTTTCAATACCATAAGAATATGAATAAGAACGACCCAGGCTATTTTCTTCAAAAAAACTTTTTATTTCTTCAGTAGTAGAAAATTTATTAATTTTACTTTGAGAAGCAAGTTGTTCCTCAATAGTAATTGCAGGATTATTCTGTGTATTAATGTTTGTTCGTTCATTATTGTTATTTACAATGGGGAAAATTTTATTTTGTGTAGTCTTGGTGCATCCAGTCAAAGAAAAACCAAACACTGCCACAATAAATAAAAAAATAAATTTTTTAAACATAGATTTTAAATACAAGGCTAAAAATTAAAAACTTTTTTATATATCAATAATTAAAGTAGTTGGTCCGTCATTAATTAATTCAATTTGCATCCTGACTCCAAAAATTCCGGTTTCTACATGAATATTCTTATTCTTTAAAATATTAATAAAACTATCATACATTTTTTTTGCCCTCTCGGGAGAGGCGGAATCAATAAAACTGGGCCTATTTCCCTTTTTTGAATTACCATACAAAGTAAATTGAGAAACTATCAATAAAGCGCCTTTTGCACCTAGAAGCGACTTATTCATCTTTCCTTCTTCGTCCTCAAAAATTCTGAGATTAATTATTTTATTAGCCATCTTTTCAAGTTTTTCTTCCGTATCATCATTGTGTACAGCAAATAAAACCATGAATCCATGGTCTATTTTACCTACTGCTTTTCCATCAACCGACACGCTAGCCTGTATCACTCTTTGTATTACTGCTCTCATAAATATTTAGTCTAAAGTCTATAAAATCAAAAGTCCGTAAAGCACAAAATATAAATTTATTAAAATAAATTTATCTTACAACTTTTGACTTTATAAACTTTAGAACTTTAGGCTTGCTCGTAAGAGCTCGCATCCATCTCCTCCCAATCATTATTATCATCGCTCCACTTATACGCCATAAGTATGTGGCTTTTTTCGTCGGCGCTATAGATATAGTCAACTTTAGTATCCGAACCTATTCTTTTAGAATAAGTAGTTTTTTTATCCAGAATCACAGGCCTTGTAATAAGCTCTAGCCGAATTCTGCCCAAAGGGCCGTTAAATTCTATATATTCAATATCCACGCCACCCTCATCTTCCAGGTGGACAACTCCTTCATCTTCAACCCCAAAATTATCCTTGATGTTTCCTAAAATTATTTTCCATTTATCTAGCATCATATTTTTTTCAAGTTAATTATTAATATCGTTTTACGCACTTCTTGAAAACACTAAATAAAATAATTAAATACTTTAGGACTTACGCGTTTACCTAAAAATTTAATCATTTAAAATCTATTCAAAATTAAACAATATTATTTATTGTAAATCTAAAAATGTACTATATTTTTAAAAAAATAATAAAATATGCGTAATCGCAATATTAACTAATAATATACAGCTTTTGTCTCTAAATCACGTTTACGATTACGGGCAATATCTATATCAATCCACCCTTCGTTAAATAATTTATCTATTGCATCATTCATGGTAATCATCCCCTCTCTTTTACCAGTTTGAATAACCGAATTGATTTGTTCAATCTTACTAAAATGAATCAAATTTGCAATAGCCCGATTATTAATCATAATTTCTCGCGCACAAACCAGACCTCCTCCCACCCTCGGTAAAAGTTGTTGAGCAACCACAGCCCGGAGAACAACTGAAAGTTGGTTGGCAATCTGATGCTGGCTTTGGGGCGGAAAAAAATCAACAATTCTTTCAACAGTTTCTGCTGCTGTGGCGGTATGCAGGGTAGACAAAACCAGATGCCCGGTTTTTGCCGCAGTAAGTGCAGCTCCTATAGTTTCCATATCCCGCATCTCCCCAACCATAATAACATTTGGATCTTGGCGTAAAGCAAATTTTAGAGCATCGGCAAAACTTTTTGTATCCTGCCCAATCTGTCGCTGTTCTACAATGCTTTGCTTATCATTAAAAACATATTCAATCGGATCCTCAATGGTGATAATATGTGATCTACGTTCATTGTTTATAATATCAATCATGGTGGCAAGAGTTGTGGATTTGCCCGCACCAGATGGTCCGGTTACCAAGATGAGACCATCTTTCAAGTGTGTTAATTTATACACTATCTCAGTAAAACCAATATCTTCCGGCTTTGGAATTTCGGTAGAAATTAAGCGAGCAGCCAACGCAATCTTTCCTCCCTGATAATGCAAATTTACTCTAAACCTAGTATTAAAAAACTCCATAGAAATATCTAAATCTAATTTTCTTTGAAGCCGTTCTTTGTTTGGCTTTTCCAAAATACCAAAAACAGCATATTTTAATTGTCCATATGGTATGACTGTTTTTTCAATTTTAATCAATTCTCCTGCAATCCGCAAAGCGGGGCAGCTTCCCTCAACCAAATGAAGATCTGAAGCACCACTTTCTATAGCTTGTTTAAAATAATAAGATAAATCCATGAAATTTAGTAAAAAATTAAAAGTCGAAAGTTTATAAAGTCTGGAATCGCTTCGCGATATTAAATATTGCGAAGCGATTCCAGACTTTGGACTTTAAAAACTTTTTAGCTATCAATAATTAACATATATTTTGGCTGATCCGCCTCGCTGTGCCCGCCCCAGGCTAAGACGGACAACTTTCAACTAACTACTATTATACCATTTTTTCATCAATTAATACAAAAACCTTTGACCTTATAAACTTTTCATTTTTGGCTTGCCGACTTGCCGGCTGAATTCACATCCACAATAATTTTGTCTATATAAATCCAACTCTTTGGATAACTTAATTGATTTTTGAAAACCACCATCTTTCTTAAAATCTTGACATAAAAAACGAACTCCGTATTTTTTCTCCATATCAAAACCAATATTTTTTATTATGTCAAAATTTTTATGCGGGCTGACTGTGAGCGTGGTAGTGAAAAAATCAAAATTTCTTTTTTTTGCCACCTGAACCGTTTTTTCCAACCTATCCCTGAAACACGCTTCACACCTTATTCCTCTCTCCGGCTCATTTTCCATACCACGAATTTTTTCCAGCCATTTATCGTGGCTATGGGGTCCGAGTATTAATTCTAGTTTATATTTTTTAGCTACTCTAACTACTTCTTTTAATCTTTTTTTGTATTCTGCTTTAGGGTGCATGTTGGGGTTATAATAATATAAAACAATTTTATAATTTTTTTGTAACAAACTAGAAACATATACCCCGCATCCAGCACAGCAAATATGTAACAACAATCTTGGATTCCTCTTATCTTTATGCTCCCATATTCCACCCTTGACAAATGCTGCCGCTAAAATAATCATAGCGCCAAGCATTCCGGCTAAAAAATCAAAAAAAGATGCATTCCTGTATGGTAAAAAACTTTGAATATACTCACAAAATATTGCATAAAAAGAACTCCAAAAGAAAGCAATCATTATAGATTCAAATTTTCCATTATTTGTTAAATAAAAAAATACAAAAATCAAAAATGACAACACGCCAAATAAACTAAAATGAATAATTTTATCCAAAAAAATAGGGGCAGGGACATTGGATGGTAATTCTTGAATAGTCAGTAGCCATAAAATAAAAAATTTCCAAAAAATTAAAAAAACAAAAACAAAAACAGCCATCTTGTTGATTTCGTTATTTTTTTTAAACAAAAACATAATGAAAAATATAAAATTTAAAATTATTGAGTGTTAACAATTAATTATTACTCCATCCTTCCTTCTCCTACTGGATTATATTTATTCTGTACCTCATTATAATCTGAGAATCCATCATTATCAGTATCTTTTCTTAGGGGATCTGTGCCGTACCATTTTTCTAATTTATTACTTAATCCATCGTTATCACTATCCACCTCTTCATCATTTTCTTTAATATTTATTTTCATCAAAGCTTTATTGATATTATTTTTAAGCATCATCATATTCTCCTCTTTTCGAGACCAGTAAAAAACACCAAATATCATTAATCCAACAGAAAATAAAATTATAAAAAATCCAGCGCCAAGACCCTTTTTTTTAACCTCTTCTTCATATTTTAACAAATTTTTAGTTATCATAAATAAATATTTAGTATACGAAAAATATTAATCAAATACTACACATTTTTATTTTTTTTATCAAAAATATTAAAACTAATAACAATAGTCATCATTATAAATATTAATAAAAGTATTGCAAAAAACTTTCCCCTGCTTTGCAAAAATAATGCACTTAAACCAAAGATAGTTGAAGACAAGTAGTAAAATAAAACTGTCTTTCTTTGATCAAATCCCAAATCTATCAATCTGAAATGCAAATGCTTTCTATCAGAAAATGTAAATGGATTTTGTTTGTTTTTTATTCTTGTTGTCATGATCCAGATCACATCCATAATTGGTATCCCCATCACCAATAGCGCAATGGCAATTTTCCCCCCGGATATAACTGCTAAAACTCCCAATATGAATCCTAAAAAAAGCGACCCACCCTCTCCTAAAAAAATTTTTGCTGGATACCAATTAAAAATTAAAAAAACAAGTAAACAAAAAAATAAAACAAAAGAAGCTATTCCAATATCTGCCTGATAATATTTTGTAGTCATTGTAAATAAAAAAATAACAAAAGCGCCAATTGCGGTCACTCCGGTGACCAATCCATCTACTCCATCTAATAGTTTAGTGGTATACATCATGCCCAAAAGCCATAAAAAAATAAAAATGCTGGAAATGAACGAAAAATCCCCAACACCAAAATCTATAGTTCCTCCGAATGGGTTAGTGACTTTTTCAATATTTACACCCCCGACAATAACACTAAAAGCGGCTAAAACAGGCCAAACAATTTGCCACTTTGCCTTTAATTTGAATTTATCATCTAAAAATCCGCCGATCATTAAAAAACATGACCCCACAAAAACCCCTAACCAATGGCTTGTCTCCAGGTTACCAGATAAAATATCATTTTTTATATAAAACAACATTAAGAAAAAGGCTATAAAAATACCGACCCCACCTAAAAGAGGCGTGCCTTTTTGATGTTTTTTTCTTTCAATATCGGGAAAATCTAAAATACCAAAACTAAGCACCAAGCGCCTAATTAATGATACAAAAAGTGTGGTAGCCAATATTGTAAAAATAGCTATTTTTACATAATAAATCCACATCATAATTCTCAGTTTCTATTGCTTAAATAATAACTTAATTATTATTTAAGATTATAAATTACATTACAATTCTTTTCCTTTCTGAATTTGTACTTGAGCACCATCATCAATAATCACCGTATCACGCCTTTCAAGCCTTCCCCCTAAAATACTATTAGCAATTTCATTGTCAATACTATCCTGCAATAATCTGCGCAAGGGACGAGCTCCGAATTGCGGATCAAACCCCATTTCAGCTATTTTTTTTAAACCCCTCTCATCCACCCTAAACCCTATTCCCTTTTTTTCAAGCATTCTTCCTGTTTTGATAAGCATTAATCTTGCAATATCAACAACATTTTCCATGCTAAGTGGCTTAAAAACTATAATCCCATCAAACCTGTTTATTAACTCTGGTCGCATTATCTTGTTTAAATGCTCATTAACTAAGACCTGTTCAATTTTTTCTATTGGGGTTCCCTTTCTTACTTCATCCTGAATATACAAAGCTCCGGCATTTGAGGTTGCAATAATGATTGTATTGGTAAAATCAATAGTTCGCCCTTCACCATCAGTCAAGCGCCCATCATCAAAACAAGCTAAAAATAAATTCAGAATATCACCATGAGCCTTTTCAATTTCATCCAACAGCACCAAAGAAAATGGTGATTTACGAACCTGCTCTGTTAAATAACCTTTAGTACCGCTCGCATCTCCAATCATTTTTTTAATGCTATCAGGATGTTGATATTCACTCATATCCAAGCGAATCATGTATTTTTCATCGCCAAAATAAACACTAGATACGGTTTTGGCTAATTCCGTCTTTCCTACGCCGGTTGGTCCCAAAAACAGAAAACTCGCAATTGGACGCTTATCTTCACGCATTTGAATTCTGGCTCTGCGCAGGCTTGCAGACACCATTTCCACGGCTTCTACTTGATTTATCATTCTTTCATGAATTTGTTTTTCCAAATTCAATAACTTTTTTCCCTCATCTTCCCCTACTTTTGAAATAGGAATACTGGTAATTTCGCTAATCACCTCGGAAATATCTTCTTCTGAAACAATTGAATTCTTTCCCTTTTTGGCAGTTCTTACTGCCACCAACTCCAGAATATTTACCGCTTTACCGGGTAAATATTGATCATGGATATATTTCTTTGATAATTTAATTACTTGTTCAATGGCGCTATACGAAAAATAAATTTTATATTTTACTTCAATATGTCCGATTTTACTTTCCAGCATCTGAATAGCTTGATTTTCTTCCGGTTCTTCAATATTTATTCTCTTCATAGTATTACCTAGGGCTGTATTCTCTATATATTTAATATAATTTTTATTTGTTGAAGAAGCAATACAATAAAAATCATTCCTTTCCAGACTGCTGGCTAAAACTTCAGACAAATCTAAACTTTGTTCTTCGCCCGAAGTAATTCCAATTATATTTTCAATATTATCTATAAAAAGCACGATGTTTTTTGATTTAGCCAACTCATCTATTATAGCCATCATTCTTCCTTCGGCCTGAGATGGTGTCGCACCACTTATCAATCTAGCGGCATCCATTTCTACCAACCTCTTATCCTTAAAAATATCTGGAACATTTTCACTAACCATTCTTTGCGCAATTCCCGCTACCACCATATTTTTGCCAACATTTGGTGGTCCGGTAAGTATAACTCCATGTTCCCCGCTTTCAAAATTTTGAAAAATATTTTCTATTTCTTTTTCACGCGAAATACAATATTCCAACCTATTCCACTTAGCGGCCACAGTTAAATCGTATCCAACCTGATTTAAAATCGGCGTAGCAACAGAGGTGTAAGCTTTATCCATATTGGAACCAGGCTTATAACCGGCCATTTTTCTGTATTGCCTATGAGCTTCAATTAACTTATCATTAACAATGAACCATAAAATAACATTATATATTTTATTTTTATCAATTTCTAAATCATATAAAATTTCTTTTATCATTTTATCTTTTTCAAGACAGGGAATAATAAAATTCTTTGGGGTTACCTTTCTTTGTTGAAGCTTGTAAACCTGAATATAAGATTCTATTAAAGCTTCTTTTATGGTTCTTGAAAGCTCTGTTTTCTTGTCGCTAATTTCTATTTTTTCTATCTGTCTTTTAAGATTTTCTATTAATTTTTTGCTATCAACATTCAGTCTAGAAAAAATAGCTGAAACTTGTATGTCTGATAAAATAACAAAAAACAAATGAATTAAGGTCACATATCTATGATTAAGAGAATCGGCAAGTAAAAAGGCTTGCTCCACAAACTCAAGAGTTTGAGCGGGGAAACCTGTCGCTACATCAATTTTAAAATTTGACTTAGTCCCTACAAGTTCTTCCCAGTTATTTGGCAAATCTGTATTTGTTTCTTTATATTGGAAGGGCTTTATTTTGTACTGCCGTCTTTGTTCTTCATTCATTCGATAAAAGACAAACATATCAGCCAAGACACTGACCCAAAAAAATAAAATTAAACCGCTTTTTTCGCGCCAAAAAGCAAAAGACTGTAAGTTGTCCAAACCTTGACTGGTTTGGTAAATCCAAAAAACCAAAGATAAAAGGCCTGCGAGGCCGATTATATAGGAAAAAATATTAATTACTACATTAAATTTTTTTCTGAAATGATTTATTTCTATTGTGGTTTTGGTAAGCTTTGGTCCCCAATAAAAAAACCTTCCGTTAAAAAATGTACCCAAGGCCATACCGGCACAATCAGAACAACCAAAACCATATTTATTTTTACCTGTCCCCTCGCATGTCGGGCAAGTTATAAATAATATTTTATTGTCTTTTTTTTCTTCTTTCATTGTTAAATGTTAATTGTGAAACATTGCCTATGTTCCCTGAAAATATTTTGAAAACAAAGAAATTATATCAAATTGAATAACAAAAATTTGAAAAACCACAAACAGGGGTAAAACAAGCCAAATAAAAAAAAGAGTAATTCCAACAATTACCCAAAACAGCATCATGATACTGCGAATAATTACTTGCGTTAAACGCATCAAAAAACTAATCACTCTTCCCCGCCAATCTTCTTGTCCATACATGGGTTTATGAATATTTTTAATCCACACAAGCAGGGCAAGCGACTTTTGTCTATGATCCAAAAATGCTATTATGCTCTTAGCTCGCTCTACCAATCCATAAGAATACCACCAAAATGGAAAAAACAAGATATCCCACGCAGTTTCTCCAAGTATTTTTATGCTATAAGCAATAAAATTATTTGTCACCATAAAAATTAAGTAAAGGTCTATAAAGTTGAAAATCCATAAAGTCTGGACTTTTTACTTTCAACTAATATATATTATAACATATTTTAACAAAATAAAAAAGCTTTTCAATTATCTTTTTCTTGGATGTAAAACCATATCACAAATCAAAGCAAAAAATTCTTTTAAGATGCTTTTTCCATCCACCTTAAAAACTTCTGTGAGGAATACTCCTATAACCAAACATCCGAAAGAATAAACTGGGGAAAATCAATTATAACATAAAGAATAGTAAAAATAATTCCCAAAAGAACAAGTCCCAAGCTCACGGCTTGTTTTTGTAGGTTTTCACCCACCACCAACTAATTTACAACCCAATCTTATTTCTATCTCGCCATCCATTTCCCTATAATCTTCTTTTCTTACTTATATCTTTCTCCCGCCAGTCTAGAGAGTGGCTCTAAGGTTTACGGTGTTTCCGACTTCATCAATTTTTTCTCCTGTAAACTCAAGCCATTCTTCTTCCATTTTCTTCCTCTCATCAATAAAATTATTAAAGTTCAATGTTAATTTACAAGAACAATAACATCTTTTTGTTACTATGTCAAGCTTGACAATAATATTTTCCTCTGCTATGATATTAAAAGTTACTTTATATGGGGTTTTGTGCTCTATATACTTTTTTTATTAAATTAATATTAACTTAAAACAAAACAATATTTTGATTTTGTATTTTGAGTTATCCATAGCATATGTCACATAAAAAAGCAGGTGGATCAAGTTCCAATGGAAGAGATTCGAAAAGCAAAAGACTGGGGGTTAAATTATCTGACGGTCAATATGCCAAAACTGGCGCAATCATTATCCGTCAAAGAGGAACAAAATATCATCCAGGACTCAATGTTGAAAAAGGTAGAGATGATACTCTTTTTGCAACCATGAACGGAATTGTAAAATTTACTACTAAAAAAATTAAAAAATTTAACAACCAACTAAAATCTACTAAATTTATAAACATAGTAGCGCCGGAACAAAAATAAAAAAACTTTTAAAATAAAAAAAATATAGCTATGTACACACATAGCTATATTTTTTTATATGTCATTTTGAGCGATAGCGAAAAATCTCGTTTTAATTTGATATTCACGGGATTCTTCACTGCGCTGCGCTTCATTCAAAATGATAAAATATTTTTATATTACTTTTGAATTTTAATTTTAAACCATTCTACTTTCTCAATCTAATACAAGCTTTTAATAAAATCATAAAATAAGGGGTGTGGCTTTAGGGGCTGTGATTTAAATTCCGGATGAAATTGTACGCCAACCATCCATGGATGATTTTCCACCTCCACTATCTCCACCAGATTTCTCTGTATATTAATTCCGGCAATCCTAAGTCCATTATTTTTTAAATCTTCTTTATACTCATTATTAAACTCATATCTATGTCTATGGCGCTCAGAAATGTTTTTTTTGCCATAAGCCCTAAAACTAAGTGAATCTTCAGAAAGGCGAGCCAGACAAGCCCCCAAGCGCATAGTACCGCCATAATTCTTGGTTCTTATTTTATCCTTTTGATCTTCCATGGTGCAAATTACTGGATTTGTAGTCTTGGGATTCAACTCTATAGAATTAGCGTCTGTGAGCCCCAAAACATTGCGCGCAAATTCAATGGTAAGTATCTGCATCCCCAAACAAAGGCCAAAATATGGAATTTTATTTTTGCGCGCATATTCCGCCACCATAATCATGCCCTCGGTGCCACGCTTGCCAAATCCCCCAGGCACAATAATACCGTTTAATTTTTTTAATTCTTTTAGCTCTTTTGGGTCTTTTTCGTATTTTTCAGAATCAAGCCAGATAATATTGGGTCTTTTGTTATGCGCCCAGGAAGCATGATTAATAGATTCAATTACAGAAATATAGGTATCACGGCATGATTTAAAATTAAAATATTTTCCGACTATCCCAATATTAATTTCCTTCTTGATGTTTTTAATCTTTTTGGAAAATTTCTCCCAATCCTTCATGCCGGATTTTTTAGATTTTAATCCCATGGCTTTTAAAATCGTAGCGCCAAAATTTTCTTTTTCAAAATTAACCGGAATATCATAAATAGAATAAACATCAGGCGCGGAAATAATGCGCTCTTTATCTAAACTACATACCGTACTAATGGTATTTTTGATTGAATCGGCCACTTTGTCGCGGGCCCGGCACAAAATAATATCTGGAATAATACCAGCGGAATTTAGTATGCGGATTGCAGTCTGGGTCGGCTTAGATTTTTGTTCTCCCAGGAGGCTTGGTGTCGGCAAATAACTTACCATCACAAAATAAACATCCTGTGGATTTTGCGCCTTCATCATGCGCGCCGCTTCCAAAAATAAAACCAACTGATATTCTCCAACTGTTCCACCAAATTCAGTAACTATAATGTCTGCATTATTTTTCTGTTGGCACTCTTTGATACGCCTAATAATTTCGTTTGGAATATCAGGTACCACTTCCACATCTTCTCCCCCATATTCCAAATTCCTCTCTCTTCTTATTACCTCTTGATACACTTGTCCGGTGGTAATATAATTCTCCCGAGTAGAGATCTGCCCCGTGAAACGCTCATAATTTCCCAGATCCTGGTCGGCTTCCACACCATCCTCGCCAACAAATACTTCTCCGTGTTCCGCCGGTCGAATAGTACCGGCATCAATATTGACATACATATCACACTTAATATTTTCTACTCGGTATCCCTTGGATTGTAGTATCTTGCCGATTGAAGCGGCAGCTACGCCTTTACCGACAGAAGACATAACACCGCCCACCACGAATATGTATTTAGGGTTTATTTTTTTCATAAGAATAATATTGTTTCATTGTTGCATTGTTTCATTGTTATAACTAGGACCTGTCACCTGATTAATAACTTTACGAACTTTTACCCGTCAAGCGAGCACAGGCAACTTTATGAACTTTTTACTATATTAATTATTATTTCAGCGCTTTTTCCTTTAGAATTTAATTTAATATTATACTCCCCTATTTTTTTCAATTTTTTTCGAAGCTCTATCTCTTTGGGGGTTAATTTAAAACCTTCTTTTTGTAATTCTTTTACAATTCCATTTTGATCTATGCCGGCATACAAAGTACCATTGATATCAGCCCCAACTAAAATATTAAATCTTCTTTTATGTATTTTTTTCATGGTTTTAGCGGCAATATTTATTTCTTTCATTTCTTTTTCTTTCTGCAGTTTTTTCTTATTTCTGGCATTGCTTACGCTTTCCTCTGTGGCGTACTGAGCCAGCCCCCTGGGAATTAAAAAATTGCGCGCATACCCATCGCTTACTTCTTTTACATCCCCCTCCTTGCCGATTTTATTTATTGTTTTGAGTAATATAATTTTCATAAACCACATAATACCAATATACGAATCTTGTCCTAATCCGCAAATTGCTAATAAAATATATAATTCTCTCCTATCTATCTTCCCACCACCTTGTGGGCAGATTACCACATGGCAAGGTAACCACCGGAGAAATAAAGGAGTGCAATAACATATCCTGATCGGCAAGTGGAAAACCTTTATAGTCGGGACAATTACCGGCTGCGCAATAAGCTACCACTTCATATGTATATGTTAAAACAGCTGACATAATATCGTTATCCGTATAAGTTTCCGGTCCTCCGGGATTTAGATCGTTTACCTGATCAATATGTTCTTGTATTCCGGAAAAACCGCCGTAAGGGTCATTGGAAATAGTACGATATATATTGTAATAATCTACTTCCGAATCAAGACCATCTACATCCCATGTAAAAGTAACATAATCACAATTATAATTAGTAATTGGAGCAATCTCTGGGTTGCAGAAATATGTTCTTCTAACCTCTATATTAGACCAAGCGGATGGAATCACAAATCCATTAAACGCTCTGACTTGGTATCTATAAGAGTCAATACTTGGGGGCATCAACACTGTCCAGGTGCCAAGTCCCGGAAAAGTCAAGTTACCGCTTGCAAAGCTAGATGCCGGACTGTTTGGGTCAACCTCCCAGATGGTAGTATCCGGATCTCTTTGTATTTCATATCCGGTTTCATTACTGGATTTATCTTCCCACTGCAAATTAACAAGCCACCCTAGAGCATCGCTACAAACCGTAGTAATAGCATTAAGATTTAAGGGGGTGCAAAGAAAGGTCCAATCCTGAGCAATAGCTGACCAAGAAGACGGCGAAACTGCTCCAATGGAATTTACAGCTCGAATATCCACATTCCAATTTACTCCGTCAAGTGCATCATTTATCATTAAAGTCTCTATATCCACCTCTATGCCATCAGCTGGAAATATTTCTATACGAGTTCCCCCTGTTGGATTAGTATCTGTAAAACGCACTTCATACCAATCCTCATTTACAGAATTATCGTTCCATGTAGCCGTCATATCGTTACAAAGCGGACCATCCGCGGCCGTAATGCCAGTGGGAGTACAAAGCTGGGTATTTACGGGTAACCAAACTGATTGTCCTGATTCTCCCACAACAGCGTTATACGCAACAATATACACATTCCAACGAACACCGTCTGGAATACCACTGGTATTAACATTATTTATATTGTTAACAGCATCATAAAAACCCCCATCATCTCCATTAATCCCTGGATCAAGATCAATAAAATAAACTCTAAACACATCTTCGTTATTATAGATAGAAGGATCTGTACCTTGGGTTATAATACGATTACAACTAGGAGAAGAAACATTGTTTATACCCGGAACACAAAGAACTGTTGTCACTGGTACACTTCCAGAGGCTGGTGAAGACGCAGCTCCTTTACGCGTAACAACAGACACTGACCAATTTACTCCATCGGGTACAGAATTACTGACATACACCAATCCGCCCCCACTAACATTTGGAGCAGTACCTGCAACATTTACAGTAAAATCATCATTTCCATTAGCCACATTATTAAGATCATCAAAAATAATATCATACCCGGATTCATTAACAGAGTTATCGGTCCAATTCACGGTTATATTATTACAACCACCGGAGCTTACAACCCCTATTGTTGGGGCGCAAAGAGGGGTGGCTGTGTTTCCAATAGAGGGAATCCATCCAGATGCCAAACCATCCTTGTTTACTGATCGCACACTAGCTGTATAAGTTGCCCCATCCATCACAAAAGCATCCGAAATAGACAAACTTGCGGTATTTGCTGCACTGGTATAAATACCACTATTACCAGCCGGATTTGCTCTGGTTAACTGTATTTCAAAATGATCTTCAATTGGATTTGGCGAAGTGGAATTATCTGTCCAGGAAACAGTTACTTGTCTGCAATTATTAGTCACAATATTTACATTGCTCGGAGCAGCTGGCGCGCACATTACTGCTGTTGTAAAATTACCGGAAGCAACAGGGTTGTCACCAAGAGCATCAAATGCTGAAAAACTATAAGCAATAACGGTGTTGGTGGGCACATGCCAGGCATATGGGGCGGTAAAATTTCCCGCGGAAGCATTGCTAACAAAATTACCGGCGAGTGTTACAGTACCCGACACAAAAGATTTATTATAACAATCACTACAAGTACCAGCTGGCGGCACATTGGTATCACACCATGAATTACAATTAGTATTTTCATTGGTGGTGTATGCTGTACTCCAGTTAACACCAGGTGTTGCGTAATCCGCATTATAACACCCCGGTTGAGGATTGGGGTCTATACATATCGTAATACCCGCCCCAGGATTACCCACATAAGCCGCCACATGATTAATTGGTGGATAAATTAAAACAAAAAACAAAAAACAAACAAAAAAAACACTAAAAACAACATAAACTTTAGTGTAAATTTTTAATCCCTTTGATTTATTTTTTTTCTTTTTCCAAAACATAGAAATTAGTTAAGGATTTATAAAATTAAAATAAAAAATATTATCACTTTTTACTTTATAAACTTTAAACTTTTTATATTATACCACATTTTTTTTATCTAACAAAATCAAGCACAATATTAATAAAAGATTGTTTAAATAGAATAATAGAAATAACTCCGGCAAAAATCCATGGGGCAAGAGGAAATTTTTTATAAATCTCAATAGTTTTCATGCCGCGCGTCTTAGCCCAACAAATTATAGCACCAACCTGATTTTTACTTATACCACCGGAAATTATGCGGCCATAATCTTTTACAAACTTTTGATCATCGTTAAGCTGTTTCGTGTTTACACTGTTAATCATCATCCCTGGAAGCAAATTATCAACCTCAATCCTAAAAACCCCGGTTTCGCGCACATAATAATTAAGGAACTTTGCAGATAATGACATGACAAGCAAAAAAACAACCATCATTTTAATGGTTATGATTAAGTTATTTAAAGCTGTTCCAAAATTAATAAATAATCCTACTGCAGTTATAAATAAATTTAATGATACCGCGAGTATTAATAAAAAATTATTATTTTTAAATAATGCTTTTGTAATTTTTCTGGAAAACATAATCATTAAAACAAGAAATAAATATTGATATTTGCCAATATCAAGCCCTAAATAACTGTTTATCCAATGCTTAATCCAAAAAAATAACAAAAAAATCGATAACATGCCAATTGTTTGCACAACCTGTTTCTTAATAGAAAACGATCTTCTCTTTTGTGATTGAAGAAATACTGCGCGTCTATCATTTTTAAATTTTAAAAAAAAACAAAATAGGGATCTGCATAAAATGAAAACCAAAATTATTACAAAAATATTAACAAGTAATGCAAAAGATGGGAACAGTGGTAAATATGACTTCCAATAATATTTTGTCGGTAAAAGAAAAGAGAAAACAAAAAACAACTTCACATCTCCTGCCGCCACCACCCCCTCTCTCCATAATAAAAACCCAAAAAGAAGAGATAATGAACTATTAAGTCCCAACTTCCACAAAAACCCCTCCTTAATATTTATCATAGCAACAGGATTCAGGTTAAATATTCTTTCCCAAACAAAAGATATTGGCAGTGTTAATTCATTCCAAAAAAATAACATGGTATAAATTATAATCCCGTAAACCAAGCCAAAAATAATCCATTTATTCCTTATTTTTCCAGTGCGAATATCTTCAATGGAGGCAACAATACCAATTAAAAAAATAATTGGTAAAATAAAAATATCCAAAAAATTAAATTCCATATTCCCCTCCTGTCATCCCGGACGGAGCGGAGCAAAGATCCGGGATCCATACCATGGAGACAGTGTATAAATTTTGTTACTTAAATTCACTTTGTGGATTCCGGATATTACAACTCCAACACACTTCTTATTGGATGATGCGGGTCGCCTGTTTTTACTATTTTAATATTTTTCTTTACTGATCCCAGTTCTTTTAAACCAATAAATTTTTTATATGTTTTCTGCACACCCATACAATATTTTTGATAATTACAATTATTACAAAAATTTGGATAAAAGACCTCATAATCCGGCAAAGTTATCCAGGTGTGCGGCCAAAATTTTTCATGTAAAGCGCATAATGGGAAATGATAAAGCCTAAATTCTTTAAATCTAACAACACTGTCATAAGCCTGATCTAGATATGGATGCACCTTGTCAAAATCAATCTTAATTTTCTCTAAATTTTCTACGGCCTGCGCTTCTGCTTCCCAAAATATCAAAATAACCCGATCAATATCGGGATAACATTTATAAATTTTTTCTAAAAATTGCGAAATACTTTTATAAGATAGCTTAGTAATCACAAATCTAACACCCACAATCTGACTATTTTTTTTATTCTTCAATAAATTACCAATTCCCTCAAAAGCTTGTTTAAACCCCCCCCTTATCCCCACAATCCCATCATGAGAAGCTCTATCGTGTCCGTGCAGAGATACATCAATTTCGGTGTTGGGATTTATGTTTAAAAAATCTTTAGCAAAGTCTCCATAACAAAACCTACGACCATTCGTCAAAAGCTTAATTGTTTGTTTCTTAAAATTACTTTCTAAATATTTTATAATTTCTAAAAAATTTGGATGAATAGTGGGCTCCCCGCCAGTAAGATATATAGAATCCCCCGCCAAAAACCTGTCTTTTTCTTTTTCTAATCGACCAATAAGTGAATTATAATCATAATCAAAACTCCCATCCCAGGCAGGCCAGGACGGATAGGGGTTGGTGCACATCACGCACCGATTATTGCATTTATCCCAAATACATAAATCCATATATATTCAACATTTCCAGCCATCCAATATTATTAATTTTGGCTGGTCCGCCTTGGGCGGAAACATCTCAACTTTGATTGTCATCCTGAGCGAGGTCGAAGGATCTCGTTTTTCTTCTGTGGCACGGGATTCTTCACTACGTTCAGAATGACAAGTATTTTTTTACTTACACATTGGAGAGGTGGTGAATGGTATATCACTTGGAGCCCAGTCACTCCATGTTGCGTACTTATTCTGAACCTTTATTCTCCAATAATATAAAACTTCTGATTGTAGTCCCTCTCTGTCTATCTCGTAAAACAAATTCTTGGTGCTCACTTCGCCAGAATTAAATTCAGGAGATAAAAAATCATTATTATCATCAATCTGCAAAACAAAAACATATTCATCTTCAAAAATTTCCTGATTCGCATTACAACTCCACCTAAATTTTGGAGTTGGAAAACCACTCGAGTAACACTCCACTTGATCAACTAAATCATTGGTGCACACACTTAGATCATACCTACTATCTTGATTAATAATTTCTTGTTCCCTTGTTTTTTGATTGGAATAAACGAATAAAAAGACAAGGAAACCGAAAAAAATAATTGTAATTATTTTTTTGACATTTTTTTTGTTCATATTGTATTTTTAAATTATTTAACAGGAATTAATTCCTGATCTCCATAATTTTTTACATACTCTTTCCATATCCCCTCGCATTGATCATAAAGTTTACATCCCTCGCAATGCCCGGTTTTTATTCTTCCGATTTCTTTTCTGGAATTTTCAACATCAAAATTTTTAAAATCCGGGGCTAAATGCTCTGATTTAAATTTTTTTACCTCGTCTAATTCACTAATTTGACTCAAATAATCCTTAAAATAACACAGGGGGACATATCTAATATGCCAATGTTCGATTTTATTTATCTTCCCAATATCAAGACACTTTCTTATATACGGCGCTGCCTTAGAAATTTGAGGAACATTTTCATTAAATCTGTTAAACGAAGCGCCGCAGGAAGGATCTACAAAAATAAATTCACAGTTTCTGATCCCCATCCCAAATATCATTTTTCCAATTTTTTCTATATTTTTATAATTCTGTTTTACGATTGTAGTATTAGAGCCGATTCTCTCTAAACCCAAAAGTTTTTTCATATTATCAAAACCCTTAATTAACTGTTCAAAACTTCCTGAGCAATTGGTTAATTTGTCATGCAAATCACCATTGTGACCATGAATAGAAAAAATAATATCCGTAAGTCCAGCATCAACCACCTTCTTTGCAAAATCCTTATAAGCAAGCATTCGTCCGTTGGTGGCAATATTAATGGTTTTGAATCCAAGTTTATGCGCAGAATTAATCAGTTTTAAAATATCCGGTCTAATAAAAGTCTCTCCCCCTATAAACTCTAAGTAGGTTGTTCCTCTCTCTCGGGCGCTTTTCATTTCTAATTTAATTTGCTCCGTAGTTTTATTTAGTAAATTGCGCTTATCCTCATCAATGCAAAACACACACATATTATTACAATCATACCCCGTTATTATTACTGTTTTTTTTATTTTTTTTGTCATTTTTTTATTTAACAGATTTTAATTCACTAATTCCATAAAGATCCGCATATTTTTTCCAAATTCCATAACAAATTTTGTCATATTTACATTTTTCGCATTCTTTTGACTTTATCTTTTTCCCCTTTCTTTCTTCATCTAAAGACGCTTCAAAATCAGGTCCGATTAAAAGTGTATCTAATTGCCCCATATCATTAATGTATTTTTCACACCCCGGCACCAGGCAGGGAACCATGTTATAAATAAAACAACTTGCCTTATCTTTTGCGATATCAATACCCTTGCAAATATGCGGTCCGACGTCACTCATGTGTGGAACAATTGCCCTTGGATTATCACAAGTATTCCCCTCAAGCATCACAAATGTAAAACGAATTTCGTTAATATCAAAATTTTTCATTAAAAATTTAACATGTTCTTCAAGTGTGCTGTAATTCAATTTAGTTAAAACAATATTAATATTAACCTTTACGCCCAAACTATTTAAGTTTCTTATTCCCTCTGTGGTCTGTTTGAAAGTTCCCGGTGCCCCCATTATTTTGTCATGAATTTCCTCAATGTAAGAATGTAAAGAAATAACAAAATGGGTAACTCCGCCATTAACCAATCTTTGACAATATTTTTTATAGGCATACACCCTGCCATTAGATTGAACCTCTATGTGTCTAAGTCCTATTGTTTTAGCATACTTAATTAAAAGAATTAGATCCTTGCGCAAATTCGGTTCACCCCCGGAAAAAGCTACACCACGAGCATTCATTTTTTTTGCTCGATCTATATCCTTAATTACCTCTTCAAAGGGTTTTACGGCGCAATAATCCCTACTATTAATACTGCGGTCTATTTGCATGCCCGTTGAACACATAATGCATCGACAATTACATTTAAATATAATCAAACATTCTACTTTTCCAAGACTATCATTTTTAACATTTTTATTTTTTCCCATACTTTCAACTTTATAAACCTTATAAACTTTTAACAAAATATCTTATTTCATCATCTCCAAATAAATTTAGGTATTCTTTCCAAATTCCGCCACACTCTTTATGATACTGACATTGCCTGCAAATATCTATATTTACGCGATAAGTGTCAAAATATTTTCCTTTGTTATTTTTAATAATTCTTTTTGGATCATATCCCACTTGATGGATAGTATCATCACGCATTTTGGTGTTAACAAAAATAATATTTTTTTGACTTTTTATTTCGGGGCTAAATAAACAAAATGGGAAATCAAAAAAACCAAATTCATTAAATTGATCGCTAATCTCTATTAAACCATTAAGTTTATTATACAAATCTTTCAAGCGAACCACAAGGTGCGAATAATATATTTTTGCACCACCATCAGGAATAAGATCAAGAAGATACCAATTTTTAACCCCAATAGAAAGGATAAAATTTCCAAAATTAAGTAAATCGCCGTAATTTAAACGTGATATTACCGTACTAATATTAACATGAACATTTTTATATCTTTGTACATTCTTTATGCCGGTCAATATTTGCCCAAAAGACCCCGGTGTTCTGGTAATGGCATCATGAGTTTCCTTGTTTGGACCAAGCAAAGAAAAAGTAACTTTATTTAGACCGGTATTTATAATTTTTTCACAAAAATCATCATAGGCAAAAAAACGACCATTAGTGCTAAGTGATATAGTCTTGTATCCCAGGTCATTTGCTTCTTTAACCAGCTTAATAATATCTGCGCGTATAGTTGGTTCACCTCCGGTAAATTCTACTGAATCGCAACCATTTTTAAATCCCCTTTTTAAATCTTTAGTTATATCATTATAGCTTCTGTCTTGATAATCATTCTCACAATCAGCAATAGAACAAACTATACAATTATTATTACACCTAAATCCAGTTAAAACCAATAAATTTTTTTTATTATTATTTTTATTGCCCATATTGTCTCATTAATAGTATTGCCGATGGCAGCACCCCAAACACTTATCACAAACCCCATTTTTTAATATATTTTTTCTAAAAATCTTTATTTTTTTATTATTCCAAATTATTTTTATTTTTTCTTTTTTTAAGTTTCCAATCACATTATTACACCCCAAAACCCCTCCTCCGGGTGTTACATCTAGATTTGGCATAATATTCAAACCAAGCCATGGGATATTACAATTACGAGAAAAATTATTTAATTCTTTGTTGTAGTATTTTTCTAAATCATTAACTTTTATATATGGTAAAAATAAAATTTTAAACCTCGTCTTTAAATTTTTAATTTTAAAAATTTGATCTTTTAAAACATTTATATTAATTTTATCTTTACAAAAATACGCATGTTGAAAAGATAAAACATTTATATTTGCTTTTTCAAACTCAAAGAAATCTACAATTTTTTTAATCTCTTTATAATTTTTATCCGTTAAAACAAAATTTATATTAATTTTTATCCTTTTTATGTCTTGTACTGTCTTAATCTTGTAAAAATCTTCTAAACTATTCATGGAAACATTAATCTGTTCAATACTACTACTCCCAATATCTTTATAAAAAATATTAAGCAAATTTCCATTTGTTGTAAAAGATAGCTTTACATTATTTAATGTTGCAAATTCCAACATTTTAGAAAAATCTTTATTTATCAAAGGCTCACCACCAAAAAGATGTATCTTTGGCATAACAAAAAAATTTCTTTTTGCATCAATAACAATTTTTTTAAAATCATCAAAAGACAAATCTTGCGCTAGATATTTTTTGTAATAATCATCACTCAGCTGATAACAATACCCACAAACATTATCACACCTTAGTGTTATGTGAACCAATAAAAACAAGGGTTGGGGTGACCAATTGCCAAATAATTGAAAAATATTAAAAAATTTATTTTTTGTTGCAATGAATTGTTTTATGTTTATCATTATATTTTTATAAGTTATTAATTATTTTAATTTTTTAATTCATATAAAAACATATTACACCTGCCTCCATCGTGCATTTTCTTTTCTATATCCAACAATATATTATAGTCAAAATTCAATCTTACTAAATTATAAAATTCTTCACGGTTAAATGTCGTTGTGTTTCTTACACAATCAATAGCTGTTTGTTCAATGTATATATTTGAATACTTTTTTTTAATGTGTGGCATCTGAGATATAAATTCTTTTTCTATTTGCTCTATTTTATAATCATCACTAAATCCATAAATAGCTGGGACAATGCTGTATCGACTATTTGCAAGTATTATTGAATTGGGTTTAATTTTATCCAAAGAAATTAAAGCTTGCTCATACTCCGAATTCCAAAAAAGTGTTCCTTCGTCTACCCCCGGTAAACTATAAGAATAATAAAAAAAATTATTGGCTATAATAATTAGCGTTGTTAATAAAACCATAACAGGGATATTCCTTATTCTCCGCAGAAAGAAACCATATAATATTATTAATGGTATAAATAAATATGCCAAATAATTAAAGGCGTCTAATCTTTGATCGTAGTGAAATGTGGTGATAACAAAAAAGAAAATTAAAAAATATAAAAAATAAATCCAAGTCCTTTTATTCTTCATTGCCAATACCGGAATAAAAAGTATTATCCAAAACAGCGGAACATGGGTTTTTAAGAAATAAAAATTATAAAAAAAATTTTTAGATAATATAAGAAAATGGTATTTTAATAATCCCATAACATTATTTCCATTGTTTACAATCTGGGTTGCCATTTCTGGATCGGTAAAATTTCCGGCATTATCTGATCCTATAAATGAAGAACTGGCGTATAACAAAAAAACTGGAAAAATACAGGGCAATGAAAGCAATAAAAATAAATTTATTTTATTATTAATAAAATCATTTTTAGAATTTCTTGATTCAAGATAAAATATAACAAAATAAATGAAAAACCATATTTCTGAACCAACTCTTAAAAAAACGGAAAACAATAAAATACCAAAACTCCAAATCAGGGTATTAATATCTTTTGTTTTTAAATACAACAACAGGGTAAACAAGCTAAAAACATTAAACACTTCTCCCAATATAGCGTAATCTGGTGCCAAACTGCAAAAATAATTATTGTAATAAAATAAAAATACCAACCCACACAAAAATGCTATTATGTTTTTCTTTGTTAATAATTTAATAATAAAATAAACCGCGATAGCCTCAAGCATTACAAATACGGTATTAATATTTGCTAAAACCTTAAAATTTATTTGAAAAAAACTGTCCAAAAAATTAAAAAATAAAAAATATGCTTTAGCTTTAAAAATACCACCAAAATCAGCTATTAAACCAATGTCTACTGGCTCAGCTATGACGCTTAAAGCGCTCATCCCCTTGTCTAATCTAGAAACAACCGGGATATGTATTAATAAAAAAATTCCAGTCACAAGAACTAAAATAAAAAACAACAAAAGAAAATAATCATTATAAATTATTTTTTTAAGATGCTTCGCGTTTAAAAACAAATAATAAATAATTATTTCTGGTAAAAAAATAATCAATAAAAAATAGAAGATGGAAAGATATGGAGATATATCAACATATGCCTCGTAAATTTGCAAAGGAAATAGAACCACAACAAGAACTTGAACAATAAAAAATAATAAAAAATTATATGGCATTTTTAAAAACCAATATTTTATATCTTTTCCCTTTTCTTTTTTATTCATATTTTATTTTTATGTTGTAAAACAATCTTACAATGTCAATTATAGTGCTTGGCACCCTCGCAAGCACTCCGGTGGTACTTTTTCTTTTTTCCTCACAAATAACCGGAATTTCCTTAATTCTTAATCCTCCCATTTGAGACCTAAGAATAAATTCTGTATCAAAAAGCTCTCTATCTGTAATACATTTTTTCACTATGTTTATAATTATATTTTTTCTAAACAACTTTAAACCATGAGTATCCACACCACCGGAATCAAAAAATAATTTTAGAAATAAATTAAAGTTTTTAGTAATAAAACGACGCAAAAGTGACCTAGTATCTTCTGATTCAGACATAACCTTAGAACCTAAAACAATATCACTTTCCCCTGATAATAAATAATTGATTGAAGTGATTAAAAAATCTACATCCCAAAAATCAATATTAAAAATTGCTACATTGTCACCATTGCACCGCAGAATACCATCTTTAATAGCTCTTCCATAATTGGAGGTTTTTAGACTAATCATTTTAATATTTTGAAAATCTTCTGACAATTCTTTTGCTATATTCTTTGTGTTATCCGTACTTCCATTTTCAACCAAAAAAATTTCATACTTTTCAAACTTTCTATTATTCATTTCATTGATTATTGATTTCACTTCGGTTTCCAATATTTCCTCCTCGTTATATATGGGTATTACTATCGACAATAATTTCATAGAATTATTTACTATATAATAATTTAAAATTTTTTAACAAAAACAACAAATCGCTCATACTTCTTATTCCAACCAACTTTTTAAAAATGAATCTTGGTCTTAAATAAAATCTTCTGATTGCCAAATTTCTTAAACTCCAAACATCCCTCGTTGTCAAATCTTCAGTTTCAATAACAGGAAAAAATGAACCATCAAAAACATCTACATTATCATTAATCCATTTATTTTTTATTGCCTCTTCTCGTAATTTTGTACCGTATATAGGTATTGGTATGTTAAAAGATGCATAATCACAATCTAGATTTTTAGCAAGCAAAATTGTTTTAATTATTGATTCTTTATTTTCTCCCGGTAAACCAATAATAAAGTATCCCATTGTTTTAATGCCCACATCCCTGCACAATGCAAATGTTTTTTTCATGTCTTCTTGTGTTATACCCTTATTATATTTTTTTAATATTTCATCATCTCCGCTTTCTAGGCCAAAATGAATTGTATGACAACCCGATTTTTTCATTAACAACAAAAGTTCTTTATCATTCAAAACATCTACCCGTGAATCACAAACCCATGATATATCAATTTTTTCCTGAATAATTTTTCTGCACAACTCTTTTGTTCTTTCTTTATTGACACCAAATGTGTTATCTCTAAATATTATTTCTTTTATACCAAGTTTTTCTATATATCTTAACTCTTCTAAAACATTCTCAATATTTCGCGCTAAATATTCAATATTTTGAACTACACAGTAAGAACATTTATACGGGCAGCCAAAACTAGTCAACACCGAAGTGATCGGGTTTCTTTTGCCGTGTGGCAATATATATTTATTAATCGGTAATAATTCATGCCTGGGAATGGGAACAATAAAATTATTCTTTGGAAAATAATTTCCGCCGTTTATTATTTTATTATCTTTTCTATAAACTAAATTTTTTATGTCACTTTTATTGTTTAAATAATCCAATATGCTATTGGTAACAAAATTTAATAAAACCGCATCTATTTCAACAAATCTCTCTAAAAAAAATTCTGGTTTGTGCAATAAACAACCACCGGTTCCAATGGCCTTGATGTTGGGTATTTTTTCTTTCAATTTTCTTATGAACTCTATATCACTATACAAAGAAGAAGAACCTATCATAAAAACAACCACATTAATATCCTTATCAATTTTTAACAATGCTTCTTCGGGGCTTAATTTTAAAATATTTGCATCTAATAGCTGAATTTCATGCTCCCTGCAAAGAATACCGCTCAACAATAAAATATCTGTTGGTGGCCAAGAGTAGCCCCACTTTGATTTTGTGCTTGAATACATATCCCTGAGATATAAAGATTGGGCAGGGGGATTTAATAATAAAATTTTCATAATCTATTTTCTTCTTTAAACCATTTAATTGTATCCTTAATTGTATCATTAATAGATATTGGTTGATAATCAAGATATTTTTGAGCTTTTTCTATGGAGGAAAAATTAGTCAGCTTGGCTGTTTTTATTTTTGCACTAGAAATTAGCGGGGTAATTTTTGTAATTTTTCCTATTATCTCCAATATTGACGCACCAACCAATGCGGGATAATACGGCAATTCAATTTTCGGCATCGGAATTCCGGAATATTTTGACACCAATCTAAGGAAATCTTTAATCTTAATATCTACATTTCCAAGTATATATCTTTCTCCGGTTTTCCCCTTGTTGAATGCTAGTACGTGACCCATTGCCACATCCCTAACATCAACCAAATTAATTCCCCCACCAACATAAACCGGTAATTTATTTTGCAATAAACTTAAAATTATTTTCCCAATCGGAGATGGTTTTATATCAAAAGGACCAATGAGGGCGGTGGGGTTCACTATTACACCGTCCAATCCCCGTTCTATAGCCTCCGCTACATTTTTCTCAGCAATAAATTTCGACTTTAAGTAGTCATCTACTAGATCCTCGGGAGTTGCTGTATCTAATTCATTAACGGGCTCAAAATTTGGTCTATGACCCAATGTTCCTCTTGTGCTTGTGAAAACCAATCTTTTATCCTTATACCCTTTCAATAACTGCAGTACATTATTTGTGCCCCCCACATTTACTTTGTAAAATAAATTTTTATCTTTTTTATCAAAACTATTAACTGCAGCCAAATGAAAAACTGCTTCGCACCTATCTACTGCCCCTTTAAGGGATGAGATATTAGTAATATCTCCATACAAAAACTCTATATTATTTATCTTTAATAATGGATATTCTCTTTTCTCTTTGACTAAGGCAATAACGCTGTAACCATTTTCTACCAATCTCCGGCAAACATGTCCCCCCAAAAAACCACCTGCGCCAGTCACTAAAATATTCATAATTTATTTTTATTATTTTACTAATCACTTTTTAAAGGTATTAACTATTATTATGGGTTTATTTTCTAAAAAATATTTCTATACGTTTTTTAACTAAAAAAAATAAATTTAATAAACCATCTTTTGCTCTTCTTAATTTAGTTTCCCCAACCCTCTTGTTATAGCTGATTGGAACTTCTAAAAATTTTATATCCTCATGGAGAATAATTTCCATCTTAATTTCCTCTGATAATGACATTCCTCCGCTTTTAAGTTTTATTTTGTCTAGCACTTCTTTTTTAAATACCCACATTCCAGATTGTGAATCTTTCACATTTCTCCCAGAAAGCAAATTAAAAACAAGGGTTAAAAACCAATTACCAAATCTATTTAAAATCCTCATTGATTTCTTATCGTTAAGGGGAAATCTACACCCAGAAACAAAATCAATACCATTATTTAAAATATAACCCAACATTCTCGTTGAATCTTTCAAGGAATAAGAACCATCTCCATCCATTGTGATAAAAATTTCACCAGTAGCATTTTTAAATCCCGATAAATAAGCATTGCCATATCCCCTTTGTTTTTCAAAAACAACTCTTGCGCCATACTGCCCTGCAACCTTTGCTGTATTGTCGGCTGAATTATTATCAACCACAACAATTTCGTCTATATAGGATGGCACGCTTTTTAAAATATATTTTATTCCATCTTCTTCATTAAAACATGGAATGATAAGTGATATTTTTTTCATAAAAATATTTTCATATCTCTAATAAATAATCTATTTTTTAGAAAATACAAATCCCCCCAAAGCCATTAGTCCATATGCATACTTTCTAAAACTTTGTCGAAATAATATAAATTCAGACAAATTCTTCAAAAGTACCTTGGGAGTAAAATAATAACTCTGATATGCATACCTCAGCAACCTTTTCATTTTTTCCTTTCCTATTAAGGGGTTTATGTAAACAGGGTTTGATGCATCCCATAAATTATACTCATCCCAATCACAATCATCCCTCAATCCCCCATCTTTCTTACAAATATGCCATAATTCAGTTTTAGGGAAAGGCACAGGCAAATAGAACATCGCGAGGGGGGTGCCAATTTTTTTTGCGTAACTTATTGTGTTTAGGGCATCATTTTCTGTCTCCCCCGGCAAACCAATGATGTAGGTGGCATAAGTATAAAAACCCATTTTTTGAGATAGTTTTAGTATGTATGTATTCATTTCAACGGTAGTATTCTTTTTGATTAAATCAAGTGATTTTTGATTAGCCGATTCAACACCAAAGAGTATTTCCCAACAACCAGCACGCTTCATAAGGCGCAACATTTCTTCATTTACTGTGTCAACACGAGAATTGCACGCCCAGGGAATTTTTATTTTTTTTTCTATAAACTTTTTACAAAATTCTTCTACCCATTCTTTGTTGAGAGTAAAGGTAGAGTCAAGAAAAAATATTCCCCTGGCTCTATATTTATTTTTTAATAGTTCAATTTCATCAATGAGTTTATCTATGTTTTTATATCTTACCTTATGTCCAGAAATACTGCTGCCACAACAAAAAGAACACTTAAACGGGCAACCACGGGATGCAACTATTGAATAAGATGGGAATTTTTTTGCATATGTTATCTGGGCAACATACTTTTGCATCGGAAATAAATCATAGGCCGGTATGCACAATTCATCTTCTTTTAAATAATCATTCTCGTTTGGACTCTTTACAATAATATGATTACCTCTTTGGAATGCCACGCCATCAAGGCCATCAATCAACTCTTTTTTTCCGGCTTGAATATAATCAAGAAGCTTTTTAAATGATTTTTCCCCTTCACCCAAAATTAAATAGTCAATTGCCCGTGTAGCTCGAAGTGTTTCATGTGGCATAATCGTACCATGAACACCCCCTAGCACTGTTATAATATTGGAGTTTACTTTTTTTATCAATCTAAATGTGTTAATCGCATATTTCATCTGTAATGTGGTTGAACCAATGCCAATAACATCAAAATTATTATCAGCCAGATATTTACAATATTGTTTAATGCTCATTTTTTCAATATTGGGCTCTAAATAAGAAACGCTGTAACCAAATATCCTAATAAATTCTGCCATAGATGCCAGACCATAAGGAAAAGTATTGTTGCCCGTTCCGGCAGAAAACTTTCCGTATGTAATTCTTGGAGGTATAATTGGTTCTTGTAATAAAACTTTCATAGTTAAATTATAAAAGATTGGTTGTGTACAAAAAATATGGTTTCCTAATCTTTAATTTTTACCATATTTACGGTTAAATCGTTTATTTTGTATAATGGCTCATTCTCAAAATATCTGTCAATAAAAAGACATCCAAAATCATCTGAATGTCTGCAACGATAATCGGAAATATATATAATACATTTCGACTCTTTAAAAACTTTTAGGTATTTATCTTGTGTTTGGTGATTTATTAAGTCAATTTGTGCTGTTTTTCTGTTATTGTTTTTAAAATAATCACTAGTCACAAGTAAATATTGACTACTAACAACCATGCAATTGTTTGGGGTATTTTTAATAATATTCCAATATTCATTATTTGGATGAATCAATGTTTTATCGCCCTCCTTATCAGCCCTTGAATCTTTAAACAAAGAATTTGGTAAATATATTAATTTTAGGTTATTAATGTCTGTGTTAAAAATAAATTGAAATAAAAACAACAGATGAAGCAATATAAAAAAAATAAATATATTACTCAAAAAATTTTTTCCTTTTAAAAACAATGAAAAGATAAAAAATAAACCATATCCCGAAACAATAGAATAAGATAAATCAAACATAATACTACGACGCATATAATCACCAGTAAGCACATATTTGCCAAGAGCCATACCGCCATCAAACATTAAACTGTAAACCAAGAAATAAATTCCAAAAATTGATAAAATAAAAAAATTATTTTTTTTAAATTTAACCAATAAAATAAAAAATCCAAACAAGAAAAAAAAGGAAAAAATAAAATTATAATGATAGAAATCTCCCCAATTATTAAATAATTGTAAAAACAAAGCTTTGCCCTGAATTAATATTCCACTATAATGCAGTGCGAAAAAACCACCGTGACCATATGAATTATACGGATTGTTAAATAGCAACCATCTTAAAACATGTAGTTGTAAGATAAAAAATATCAAACTAATTTCTATAAATTTTAAATAATATTCTAAATATATTTCTTTAAAATTTTTTATTTTTCTCCAGTTAAAAATTACAAAAAATAACAAAAAAACAGGCAAAAGGGCGTAACTTTCTTGACGAACATAAATAGCATATGACAAAAAAACCACAACAGCAAACCAAAGGCTATATTTTTTATGTTTTAATGCCAATAAATAAAATAAAACACAAATAGAGACAAAAAATAAGCCAACGGGTCGAGAGAGTCCTGTTTGAGAATTTATAATATTGATTGGAATAACACTAAAAATAAAAGCAGAAATTAATCCTATTTTTTCATTTTTAAACAACAACCACGAGTTTAGAAATACCAAAATTATTATTAAACTACTTAAAACAGCGGAAATCACCGAGGCATTAAGGCTATTTAATCCAAATATTAGGTGGGCTATAACTATTAAGAGGGGAAATCCTGGTGGGGCTAATACCTGTTCAGGTATTTCGCACTCAATTTGATTGCCCAGTCCACAAGACTTAAAATGTTCTCCATGTAAAATCCACATTTTAGCCGATTCCTGAGCAACATAACCGTCGGTGTGTGTACCAAGCCAATACTCGGAATTTCTCAAATAAGAACCAAATAAAAAAATTATCAACAATATCAATAATACTTTTTTGTTAATTTTTTTAAATTCTTTTATTAAATATTTAAAATTCAAAACAAAAAGCACCACCATTAACACAAAGTGGCAAAGCATAAAGTAAAACAGTGGGCTATAAAAAATTTTATACATGCATTAAATTAATCTATTGGTTTAAATTCATCCCAGCCGTAAATATTGGGATATTCTATCCATGGTCCCTCGCAAATATCAAAATATTTACATTTTCGACATTCTTTTCTTTTTATCTTGCCTTTTCCGCTATTAACACGATAATCTTTATAATCCTCAACCACAAAACCGGCATCATAAATCCTTGTCTCCGGCATCACAGATTCAACCACATTATTCTCATATCCATGCATAAAACAATAAGGAATAGCCTCGGTGGTCACCCTCTTCCCTGCTCTCATGCCTATATCCAAACCATCTTTAACATAGGGCATTATTTCTGTTTTTCTGGGTACAATCCAATCCTTATTTTGATCTGCAGTTCCCAAAATATGCACAAAGGAAAACTGAAACTGGTCAACATCCAAATCAACTAAAAGCTCCGCTAAATTCGGCAAATCTTTATAGTTCTTAGAAGTAATAACCGTGTTAGTCAAAACATATTGATCTAATTTTTTCAAATTTCTAATACCCTTAATAGTTTGATTAAACCCCCCCTCGGCACCAACCAAAAAATCATGAATCTCCGATGTAGATCCATGTAATGCTGGTGAAAACTGACTTGCTCCGGCTTTAATGGCTTTTATACAAAAATTCAAATAAGCAAACATTCTTCCGTTTGATTGTATCTGTATTTGTTCAAAACCAATGCCCCGAGCGAGCTTAACTAATTCTAAAAAATTCGGATGAAGACTTGGTTCTCCGCCGGTAAAAACAACCTCTCTCTTGCCTTTGTCATAAGCTTCCCGAAGGGAATCTATTACTTCTTGTTTATCCTTAGCCGGTAAAAAATCTCTCTTTCTGCCCTGAACACAAAATTTGCACAGATTATTGCAATAAAAACCAAGTTTTATATCTACTCTTTCCATAAATTATAATTCTTAGATGGTTTATTGTTTTTTATATGACACCGAAAAATTGATACAAACCTAAAAACATTATACCATTTTGCTTATTTTCTATAAAACCTACTTATTATCAAAATTATTTTCCCACCACAGCACAAAGCCCACAAGTTTTAGTATTTTGTGCATATGATCAATTCCGTCTTTAATGCACACAGAACCCCTTATTATTACTTTTCTGTTTTTATAATGCTCTTTTATTATTTTTTCTATATAATCTTTTTTAAACACACCTATTCTTGCCACCCTTCTTGGTGACAAAACTTTTTTAACCATTTTTTCAAAATCTTTATCTAGCAACCACTCACAAAACGGGATATCAGATCCTGATTTAAATTCAGAAAAAGCAATATCATCATTCATAAATCTACTTAATGCCAATCTTTCTATGTATTTAGAATTAGCATAATTATCATTTCTAGTTTTAAGAAATGCCGGTATTCGAAATAAAAAATGTACCAAATTTTCTGATGCAAAAGGTAAAGAAATTTTTACTGAATAAAGTCTTGAGGTTATATCAGAAAGCATAAATTTGTTTGGCACAATATTATTTATAAAATCTAAACTCAAAATTTTATTAAACAAACTGGGAAACTGCGAAGGTGTGTTAACCGTAGTACTGGAATCAATGGTTCTATCTATACATCTTAAAAAATAACCATAAAGATTTGCATTATTTATTTTTTTATTAAAATCATTACTAAATAAATCCGTAAAATATGCTTTGGGAGAAACATTGTTTTTCCACTCCCAAGAACGACAAAAAATAGAGTTATAAATAACTAGCAAACTATTTTGATAAATATCTCTTGTGTCGCTTAGTGGTAAATTTTTAACCATTCGATCGAAATTATAAGCAAAACCATGATAATTATAAAAACCCAATTGCTCCTCTGCTCCATCACCGGAAAAAATAATATCACCGCCCTCAGAAATTAACCTAAAAATAATCAAAGAGTTTAGTATATTTATATTAGCTAATCTATCTAATTTTGGTACTACTTCGCTTAAGATTTTTAAAAATTGTTTAGGCTTAAAAATAACAACTTTATGATTAATCCCATAATCAGCGGCTCTTTTTTTTGCACGATTATAATCTTCATTTTTTCTACTGATGGTTTTAAAATTAACTGTTTTTGTTTCAACCAAAACACCCTCTTTATCCAACAATCCAAGCAGTAATCCCGTATCCACTCCTCCAGAAAAAGCGATACTGCATTTTTTTTCTTTTTGAATTTCTTTTTTTATAGCTTCTTGTATTTTTTTAAAAAAATCATCACAATATTCTTTTACTGTTTTATCTGGTAAAAATTTTGGTTCAGAAAAAAAACTAAAATCTTGCACCTCTTTACCATTCCTGCCAAAAACAAGAAGGTTGCCAGGCATTAAATTATAAACATTTTCATATTCGGTAGAATCTCCAATATTTAATCCGTCTAGAAAAAAATAACTTGCTACATACGTTGAATTTAACTTTTTTTTTACGCAAGATGATACCACTGACCTTATAATAGAACCAAAAATAATTTTCTTATCAACCATGGAATAATATAAAGGCTTTAAACCAACCTTACTTCTATAAAGAAATATTTTTTCTTTCTTTGCGTCATATAACACAAAAGAGAAATTACCAGATAGCTCCTTTAAAAAAGAAATTCCAAATCTGTTATACAACTCTAAAAAAACATCGCCCAAGCCACCTTTCTTACAACAAAAATTATTCAAATTATCAACATTACCTTCAATAACTATAGAGATATTTTTGCTTGGCCTAAAAAACCTGGGTACATCCAAACAAGAATATTTATTATTTGGTAATTTATAACCCAAATAAAAAAATTGGTCATAAAAAATATAACAATTTTTTTTATTTTCACCAGAAAACATGTTTAAAAAAATTTTCTCCGTATTTTTTTCCTTTTTTAAATCAAAAATACCCGCAAAATAATACATAAAATTATTTTAAAATTTTATTTTTGTTATTCATTAGGGGATCGGCCGCCCCATAATTTCCTTTTATAATTTTAGCAGAAAACCTGCACCCCCCTTTACATTTTTCTAAAAACATACACCCCCTACATCCATGGGGCACAAATCCCAAACTCCTCATCTTTTTCATAAAATCATGATTCCAGCAAGCATCCAAATCCAAAGGATTACCAATATTTTCATTTATATAATACATCGGCTTAGCAAAACCTCGTGGATCAATCACGAATCTACTGTGTCCATCAACCGCCTTTGCTCCACGGGAAACTTCCTGAATTTTTTTAGGATCATAAGCACAAAAAGGAATCGCGTTTGCTATATAACAATTAATGGGGCTTTCTTTTTTAACTTTTAGCAACTTTTCAACCAATTTTTTTAACATCTCACCACTAAAAGGATTATCACTCTCAACGCTAGGCATTACTCGATATAGCTCCCATTCATTTATTGGTAATTTTTTAATAAGTTTATAAAAATCATCAAAATTATTTATTAAATTCTCCGTAGCTACAGTGCCGACACGTAAAATCTTAATTCCCGCCTTTCTTAATAGGTTAATAACTTTTAACTTTTTCTGTGCTAATAAACTTCTTTCACTAAAATCAATATATTGTAAAGGGATCAAAACGTTCTCAAAATATTTAACTATCCTTTCTGCGGTCTTAATATCTTTTATTAATAAACCATTAGTATTTAAACATAATTTTACATCTTTTTTCCTTGCATATTCTGCCAAATCCCAAATATCTTCTCGCATTAACGGTTCCCCGCCGGTAAAACGTAAAGCCATAACATCAAAATCAACTGCAGCATTAATAATCTTTTTCACATATTCATTTGTTAACTTATTCTCTATATTTCTTCCGTTATGCGCAAAATTGTTTTGATTAAAACAAAAATCACAATCCAGATTACATCTGGTTTCAATCTCTATCATTATTTCTTTAGGTCTTTTCATTATTTTTTTCAATTAAAAAATTTGTTTACAATAAAAATATGGAATATAATTTTAATGTTTCTGCTATTTTGGAAAACATTTTAATAAATAACTTATTTCCCAATTTGCCCGCTGTCTCAATTTTATTTTTTCTAGTTTTATATATTTTTATAACCTATCTTTTTCTTTGTTTTTTTCTTTTGAATTTAATGTCCTAATATCAAAAGTACCGTGCTGTTTGCTTGATATATCCTGTCTGGATTAACCCTAATACTTGAAAATAACACAATGCAAAAATAATTTTTAAACCCATATTCGTTATTCTAAAAACTAGGGATGAATAGGAATATTTTTATCATAACCATTATTTACTATTTCTGACATTTTTTTAAATAAATACTTAGTGACTGCGCAATATTTATCATGTTTGCCATAAAAATCAAAACTGGCAGACATGGCAATACCAATACATCCGCCGGCACAATGCTTAAGGACGATACAATTTCGACAATCTTTCAGGTTATATACATTCCTGCTCTGCAATTTTTTAATGTGGTACTGATTATAATAAATTTTATTTTCTTTTTTATTATATTCACCAAAAATCAACTCCGGAAATAATTTAGGCAAAAATCCATCTTTATTATTTACCATATCGCAGCTAGACACATAACCATCAGGAGTAAATTGCGGAGCCGGTATGCATGATCGGCAATATATTTCAACTTCTTCATCAAAGTTAACCGTCATTTCATTGCCATAAGTCATGCTTTTCTGACGCGCATATTTCCAAGCCTTTAAAAATTCTTTAGCATAATGCATCAAATCCGGTTGTCCCTCTGCTTCTGCCAAACTGCCCCAAGGATCAGCAAATACCGCTGCTAATTTATTATCTATAGCATAATCAATTAACTCAATTTGTTTATCTACGTTATATTTACTAATAGTAGCCCTAAGACCAACCTTGGTCCTTTTGGATTTGGAAATATTTTTAATATTCTTATTTAAAACCTCAAAACTGGAATTATCATCTATCGTAGGTCTGTGCTTATTTTGAATCTCTTTAAGACCGTCCATTGATATCCAAAGTAAATCAACATTTTTTTTAATCCAATCTGCTTTATCTTTCCCAAAATATCCATTAGTCTGCATCTCCACAAATAAATCATTATCAGCCTTTTTATGGGCATAAGCAACAATCTCTTTTACTGTTTCAAATTCCAACATAGCTTCTCCATTTGAAAAAATACGAATGCCTTTCTTTTCATGGGGAGCGAAAAAATCATTACTAAAATAATCATCAACTCCCTTTTTGGCAAATTTCAAATCAATGACTTTGGGCTTGGATTTATGAGGACTGTTTTCAGAATGAATCGGACAATAAATACACTTCATGTTACACTCTTCATTGATAAAAAAAGTTATTAATTTTTTTCTGTAAAATCCCATATTTATAATTCGTTTTGTAAAGCCTTAAATATCCTTTCACTTACTTTATCATCCCAATATTTAATGTGTTTACTTTTAAAATCATTATTCAAATGATCAATTAAATCGTCAATAATTAAATTATTTATATTAAATAACTTATTTGAACCTAATTCAATTGTAATGGGCCTCTCTGTGTTATTATTTAAAGTGCAGCAAGACACTCCCAAGTGGCTGGTTTCGTCCTGAATTCCGCATGAATCACCAATTACCCCCTTGCTACTTATAACCAATTTCATAAAATCAAAATATCCCAAAGGCTCAATAACTGTAATATTTTTTAAATAGTTCTCCAAATTATAATTATATATTTTTTTTCTGGTACCTGGATGTATAGGAAAAATAATTTTATAATTTTTACTGATATTGTTAATTATTTTTAAAATTTTCTTCAAATTTTTGGGATCATCAGTATTTTTCAATTTATGAACGGTTGTTACTATATATTTTTTTTCTTTTATATTTAAATCATCAACAATTTTTGATTTCATAAACTTGTTCCAAAATAATTCTATGTTCTCTACCATTATATTCCCGACATATTTTATTTTTTCTTTTTCCACCCCCTCTAAATACAAATTATGGTTTGCGGCCGGTTCTGTAGTAAATAAAATGTCTGACAAATGATCAACAATAACTCGATTTATTTCTTCCGGCATTCGCCTGTCATAACTACGCAAACCGGATTCAATGTGGATTATTTTACAATTATTTTTTACAGCAGCTATGGCTCCGGCCAAAGTTGAATTTACATCACCGAAAACAATCACCGAATCAAAGTTATTTTCATTAAAAACTTTTTTTAGGGCATTAAACATTTTTCCCATTTTTTCTGTATAGTATTTTCCGTTTATATCCAACTGAATATCCGGCTTAGGAATTTCCATTTCATTGAAAAAAATATCTGACATGTTTTTATCAAAATGCTGTCCGGTATGTATGATCTTAAACTTAAATTCAGGATAATTTTTTGCTTTTTTTATAAAGGGGGCTAATTTAATAAAATTCGGCCTTGCCCCGACTATGATTGCACAATTATTATTTAATGACATAATTAATGAAAAATTTTATAAATAGCGATATATATAATAGCAACCCCGGTTACCCATTAACTAACTATTGATTATTTATAAATACCAGGATTATCTTCTTTAATACACAAAAAAATTCTAATTTATACAATAAAACTCATAAATAATAAATATATTATACTGGTAATAGGTTTAAAATTCAAATAAATGTATTAGTTCACCACATATTGGACAACATAGCCATTATTGATTAAATAATCCACAGGAGTCTCTAAATTTAGCCCCCAATGGAAACG
>MFGN01000018.1 GCA_001780285.1 Candidatus Falkowbacteria bacterium RIFOXYD12_FULL_34_57
GTTTCCATTGGGGGCTAAATTTAGAGACTCCTGTGGATTATTTAATCAATAATGGCTATGTTGTCCAATATGTGGTGAACTAATACATTTAATACCATAAAAAGTAAAAATTTGATATAATATAAATATAATTAATTATTTTATTAAACTAATTTTTAATTTATGGAAAATATAAAAAAATCCTTCGACCCCGCTCAGGGCGAGAAAGAACAAACAAAAATAATCAATTTAGCTAATCCGGCTCCATTGGGATTATTGGGTTTTGGGATGACAACTGTTTTACTAAATTTACACAATGCTGATTTTTTTGTGCTAAACAGCATGGTACTGGCAATGGGAATATTTTATGGCGGATTCGCTCAGATTATAGCGGGAATTTTGGAGTGGAAAAAGGAAAACACTTTTGGCATGACAGCTTTTATTTCTTACGGCTTTTTTTGGCTTTCACTGGTGGCTATAATCGTGATGCCTGAGATTGGGTGGGCAGAGAGAACGAGTTCGGTTGCCATGGCGGCATATTTGTTTGTATGGGGGCTTTTCACTGCCGTGATGTTTGTGGGAACTTTAAAATTAAGCAAATCTCTACAATTCATATTTGGATCATTAACCCTGCTATTCTTTTTGTTAGCTGTCGGCGATCTAACCGGCAATGGAACAATTAAGATAATAGCAGGATATGAAGGAATAATCTGCGGTTTCTCGGCAATTTACACCGCCTCTGCACAAATATTGAATGGTGTTTACAAAAAAACAGTTTTACCTGTTTAAATCTAAGTATGGTTTATGGTTCAAAATAATAAAAAAGAGAGGAGTGAAAAGGGAATAGGAAATAAGACAATAAACGATGTGGAGAGTCTGTTGATTAAAAAAGTAATAAACTCCCGACACCTTTTTAGATTTTCAGAATCTATTTATAATTCTTTTTCTTTTAAATTTGAGAAAAAAGTGGGCAAGATGTATGATGACAGTAACTGTTTGCTTTTTCCATCGGCGACACTTGCACTATTGTCATTTTTAAAATTTTTAAAACTACCAAAAGACTCGGAAGTAATCATATCGCCCTTGGGTTGGGTAGCAAATTACTCTGTTTTAAGATTGGAGGGGCTAAAAATTATTTTTACGCCGTTAGATTCTGATTTGAACATGGATCCCAAAGAAATCGAAAAGAAAATTACAAAAAAAACAAAGATAATTATAACTGCGCACTTATTCGGCAGAAAACAAAAATATATAAATAAAATTTCTAGAATTGCTAAAAAGAACAGTATATATTTAGTAGAAGATATTGCTCAGAGTTTTGGTGTGGGAACAAGTGGATCAATGCCCGGTACATATGGGGATTTTGCATACTGTTCTCTTAATCGTTTTAAAATAATAAGCTCGGGAGACGGCGGTTTCGCGCTTACAAAGAACAAAAAAATATTTCATGGCATACAGGCTATGCACGATCAGGGATGTATAATAGAAAACGGTAAAAGAAAAATTCCAAATAACCCAACAGAGGGTCTGTCGATGAGAGTAAATGAATTAACCGCCGCAGTTGCTTATGCGCAAGTTATGAAGTTTTCTTATATAAAAAAGCAGGTACAAAAAGCATACAGGGAAGTTCGGGAAATAATAAGAGACTTAATTAAAGTTGATGAAATAAATCCCGAAAAAGGTGATATTCCTTATTTTTATTTATTTAGAAGTGAAGAAATAAAGAAAGAAAAGCATCCACCCTTGTTAAAATCCGGTTGGCATTATGCCGGGAACATCCCTTATTTAAAAAAAGAATTTAATAAACAAAAAAGAGGTGATAAAAAATTAGCGGAGACAGAAAAAATATTATCAGAGACCTTCTCTGTTGGTAGCGGGCTTATTCAAGAATATCTATCTACACCAATTGGTCTTAGTATTAATTTTGACAATAAAGAAAAGAAAATTTTTATAAAAAATTTTAAAAAAATTATATAGTTAGTATTGAGAAATTGATTTTAACGCTTTCTCCTTCTGGGGGCAGGCAGACTCTAGTCGTTGCTCGCCCGAAACTAGTTCGACTCACCACGGCTACGAATAAAAAAAGACCTCACTAATCGTGAGACCTCTTTTAATTATGTAGCCCGTAGGGGAGTCGAACCCCTCTTTCATGGATGAGAACCATGTGTCCTAGCCGATAGACGAACGGGCCATTTTTTATTCAGGATTGCGAATTTTACTAAATTGATATTAACACGAAAATATTTTTATGTCTATACCTTTTAGACTTTAATTAATTTAATACTTTTCCTATTAAATTACTATTTCCTTGCAAAAAAACATTAGAATTCAATGGTTTTTTGCCTCCTAATTGAATTTTTTTGATATTCAGGCTATTTGTGCCACATTGTATTGCTAATTCGTTATTATGTAAAAATAACTCACCTGGTTTATATTTATTTATTTTTATTATATTATTATCAACCCCAATAATTTTCACCAATTGGCTTTTGACTTTTGACTTTTCATTTTTAATTTGCGCGTATGCGCTTGGCCATGGATTCATGGCTCTGACAAATCTTTCTATTTCTATGGCAGATTTAGTCCAGTCAATATGCCCGTCTTTTTTGGATAGCATTCCCACATAGCTAGCCCGAGAATTGTTTTGTGGAACGGATTTTATTTCACCTTGAATATATTTTTTTAAAGTTGGAATTAACAATTTTCCGCCAAGTTGAGAAATTTTACCGAATAATGTGCCAGTTGTATCATTTTTTTCTATTTTAATTTTTTCTTGCGCCAATATATCTCCGGTATCCAATCCCTCATTCATTTTAATAATCGTAACACCTGTTTCCACATCGCCATTTATTATTGCAGCTTGGATGCATGATGCACCGCGATATTTTGGCAGAAGCGAACCGTGAATATTGATACAACCATATTTAGGCATCTCCAATATTTTTTTGGGAATAATTTGCGCGTATGCGGCAACAATTATTAAATCAATATCAACAACAGGAAAATCAAAACTTTTAATTGAATCAGGCTGCCAGACGGGAATTTTGCATTTTTGCGCCTCTAGTTTGCAAGCGGGGCAAGATATGACTTGTTTTCTGCCGATTTTCTTGTCCGGCTGCGTAACCACCCCTGCTACATCAAAATTTTTATCATCAATTAAAGCGCAAAGCGCCGGAATACCAAAATCCGGAGTGCCTATAAAGATTGCTTTGATTTTTTTGTTAGACATGATATTATTTTAGTGTATAGTATTTAGCATTAAGGGGTTGATTGTTGAAAAATTATTCGCTTTGTGGATGTTTATTGCTAAATACTAAATACTAAATATTAATTGTATGCATGATTTAATTGATTTATTGCTTGGTTTAAGCGCTCAAATGGGTTACGGGGGAATTGTTTTTCTTATGACCATAGAAAGCTCGTTTATTCCTTTTCCCTCCGAAATTGTTATTCCTCCGGCGGCATATCTGGCATCACTCGGACAGATGAATATTTATTTAGTAATACTCTCTGGAATACTTGGCAGCCTGATTGGTGCTATTATTAATTATATAATTGGTATGACTCTGGGGCGAAAATTTATTTATTATTGTGCTGACCATAAGCTGTGCAGGATGATGTTGATAAACAAAAGAAAGGTGGAAATAGCGGAAAATTATTTTTTGAAATATGGAAAAATTTCCACGCTTATGGGCAGATTGGTTCCGGCTGTACGCCAACTTATTTCTATTCCAGCCGGATTTTCTAGAATGAATTTTAAACAGTTTTTATTTTATACTTTTCTGGGATCCGGTACATGGACAATTATCTTGGCGGTGCTTGGTTATGCTTTTGGTGCCAATCAGGAACTCTTTGAAAAATACTATAAAGAAGCGACCATTGGGGCGGTTGCGGTAGTTGCTATCGGAGTAATTTGTTTTGTAGTTTATCAAAAGAAAAAAAATATTAAAACTGAAATTGATTTTGAATCAAGCTCAGAATAACATATTTTTAAACAGTTTTAATATTTTTTGCTGAATCTATAAAAAGAATTCCGTCTAAATGATCTAATTCATGTTGAAAAATACGGGCCGGCATTCCAGACATATCCAAGGTTTGTTTTTTTCCGTTTTTATCTATAAATCTGCATTTTATTTTTTTGTGCCGCCTTACTTTCCCAAAAGTATTTGGTACCGAGAGACACCCCTCTTCTCCCCATTCCTTACTCCATGATTTTTTTATGATTTCAGGATTAAGAATAATCATATCCAGATTATCATTGTGTATTACAAATACTCTGATATTTTTACCGATTTGCGGAGCAGCGAGTCCAACACCATCTTTCTTTTTCATAGTCTCTATTAGATCATGGCAAAAAGTTTGAAATTTTTTAGTTTTTATGTCACTAATTTTAACTTCTTTTGACTTTTTCCGTAAAATTGAATTTGGGTTTGTAATTATTTTTAATAGCATAGTATGTTGTTAATATGAATATTAATAATAATATTATTTTTTAAATTAGTCAAGTATTATGAGCGAAGATAAGCAAAATAAAGGATTTCAATCTTTGGGGGATATACTTAATATATCAAAAGAAGAAGATTGTTTCGACGGGTTAAAAACAAATAAAAGGAAGGGTACAGCTTATGTTTGGCAGGATTTTGCTTTGCGGGTTATCAAAGAATTGAATATCCCTAGTTTTAAGAGAAGCGCAGTATTTAAAATTTGTAAGGAAAATTCTAAAGAAACAGTGGAAAGAGCCATGAATGATACGAAAGAACTGTGTAAGACAGGGGAGAGGTGGAAATATTTTTTTAAAATAATCAATCAATAAATCAATAGTATTAAGAATTAAGCATAAAAGGAACCGTAAATAATGCGAAATATTTTATTTATTGCTTAATGTTTATATAATTGTTTACATTTTAAAATTCATTACTAAATAGCCGACACCAAAAGGGGCTTCATAGGAGAATAGTTCCGGTTTGTAGGTCGTATCAAACATAATCCCAAGCAAAATAAGAATTGATCTGAGTCCGCATTCTCCCACTTCCTCAATTAATTGTCTATCCATGTCTAATATTTTTTGAGTTTCCTTATTTTTTAAGTAATCTATCAGCCTATTATCAAATTTTTTGCCCTTTGCTGAATATCCAGCGGGGGCATTTTTTGTTAATCTGTGAGACAGGTCTCCAGAGGCTATTACTGCCACTCTTTCTTTACTAATTAATAATTCGCGTTTTAATAGTTTTCCAAAGTTAAAGTGATCTTCATGTGAGAGATAAGAGTAATACATGGGAATAATTTTTACTTTTGGCAGGTTTTCTGTAAGCAAATATAGAGGAACAGAGGTTCCATGATCCAAGTTTTCATTGCTCATTAACTGAAGGGCTGCCTTGGTTTCTAGATTTTCTTTAATTCTATAAGTAAGTTTAATATTACCGTCCCATTCTTTTTTTGTAGAAAAATCTCCAAAATCTTCAAAGTTGCAAGAAAATTTTGGACTTAAATTTATAGAAAATGAATTTTCTAAAAGATGACCATGGGGTGAAATAATAAAAATTGTTTCAATATCCTCTTTTTCTAATTCTTGAGCAAGTTTTTGGTAGGCGTTAACAGTGGTTTTTAATTGAGACAAATTTTCTTTGCCGATTTGCGGTATTAGTATTGGCGGGTGAGGAACTATAGATGATGCAATTATCATAATAATGAAAATTTTGAATCTTGAATTAATTTTAAATGAAATAATTTTTAATTATTAAAAAAATTAAATATTTATTCAGAATTCATAATTCGAAATTAAATTAATATAAAATATTATTCTTCAAATTCATTTTTTAGAGGATTGCCAAGGTTGTATGTAGCTAACACCTTTGGAGACACAGTAATAACATTGCCCCATTTGTATCCAAGCGCCTCAAAAGCTTCGCCTGAAACAATTGGTCTTTTCTTGTTTCCGTCAATAATATAAACAGCGGGAGAAGTATTTGATTTTAACAATTCCCCATCCTCAAATACTATTGGGTTGGTGGTAGTATACTTATCTAAAACTTCCGGGTTTACTTGAGTAATTGGTTTATTCTTAAATTTTGTTTTTAAAAATATTGCGTCAATTAAAGGAGCTTTTTCACCACTAGATACCCAGTATACACCGCCGGTTTTATTGTTTTGTAATAATGCTCCGGTGGGGTATTTTGATTCAGCCGTTATTTCACTTCCGTTTCCATAAGAATTAACATCTTCCCAGCTGGCGCTCATTACTTCTTCGGGATTGAAGCCAATGACGCGAAACGCTTCCATGTTGGAAACTTTTCTTTTTTGATCATCAACAAGTAAATAGATATCACCCTTTGGCGATCTAATCAATGAGTATTGCGGAAATCTAATTGGTGCACCAATGGTGTAGTTATCTAAAACAGATTTGTCTACCTGGATGATTTTATCAGGATTGAATCTTGAAGTCAGCGCCCCTCTTGTCAAAAATGGCCTCTTTTTTCCATCTTTAATCAGCCAAACCCCCACTTCGCCGCGAACCTGTAGTAATGAGTTATTTGGATATTTTCTGGTGAAATATTTAATCCATAGATTATAAAAATTATAATTTCCATAATATACATGAGGGGTATAGTTATATAGAGCGGCAGTGGCGTTGTTTGATGGGGTAACAATAGACGGGGGATTGTCGGTGTTGGAAATGGTATATGTATTACCGGCTTTATAGGTGTACTGTTGTGGTTCGGTTACATAGCTATAAAATTGCAAGGAAGCAGAATTAACCTGTTTGCCAAAACCCCTATATCTTTCAATGCAAGCCTGCCCATCAAAACATCCATAACCAGTTGCCCAGTCTAATTGTTTTTGGGTGGGAGATTTTTCTTCGACCAGACTTTGTTCTTTTTGCAATAATGTGAGCAGGAATTTTGGGTTAATATGAATCGGATTACATTTCAATTTCATTTGCGCCGTAGTAAAATCTCTGCCATTATCATCGAAATCACTACAGTCATAATTATTTACAGCGGCATCATAGATAATTTCTGCCGCAGTTTTTAATTCATCACGAGCATTCAATGTTTTGAAATTTTTTATATATCCACCCTTTGTGGTTAGAAAATTTTGCACATCATCAAGACTCATTGATGTTGAATCTAAAATTTCAGCGTCGCTTATTATATAGTTTGGATTAAAATTTGCGGCTTGCACAAAGTTAGCTGAAAACAAAAAAGTTAACAGAAAACCAGTTAATAATAATTTATTCTTTTTCATATAATGGAAACACAACTTATTATTTTGTTATTTAATTTAATATTATTATACTATAATTTTTATTATAATACAAACAAAAAATAGCCATTTTTGAGCTATTTTTTGTTGAAATATTTTATTTAACTTGCATTAAAACTTGATTTTTAATACCCAAATTAATAGTTACTATGTCTCCGTCTTTTACTTTTCCTTCAATAATACTCATAGCCAGTTCATCTAAAATAATACTTTGAATAATTCTTTTTAGCGGTCTTGCGCCGAAAGTCACATCATAACCCTTTTCTGCTAGCATTTTTTTAACTTTCGCGGCCACATTAATAGAAATATTTTTATCTTTTAATCTTTGTTCCAGTTTTAATAGTTCCAGGTCAACAATTTTAAATAGGGTTTTTTTGTCTAAGCTCTTGAATATTACAATTTCGTCAATACGATTTAGAAATTCTAGTTTGAAGTGTTCTTTGAGTATTTTATCTATTTTTTCTTTCATTTCACCTTCTTGAATTTCCGTAACCCGATTTTTGTCACTGCCGTCAAAACCGATGGAATACTGCTTGATTACTTCGTTGCCCAGATTGGAAGTCATGATAATGATTGTATTCTTAAAGTTAACTGTGCGCCCTTTGGAATCGGTAAGTCGTCCATCATCCAGTATTTGCAAGAGTATGTTAAAAACTTCCGGATGAGCTTTTTCTATTTCATCAAAAAGAATTACACTATAAGGTCTTCTGCGAATTTTATCTGCTAATTGCCCGCCATCATCGTGTCCGATATAACCCGGTGGAGAACCGATTATTTTTGATACGCTGTGTTTTTCCATAAACTCACTCATATCAAGTCTAACCAGAGCTGCGTCATCATTAAACATAAATTCAGCCAATGTTTTAGCAAGTTCTGTTTTCCCCACACCCGTAGGACCCACAAACAAGAATGAACCGATTGGTCTTTGTTCTTCACTTATTCCTGCTCTTGATCTTCGAATAGCATTAGCTACAGACTTTATCGCATTATTTTGACCCTTTACTCGTTTATTTAATTCTAGTTCAGCTTTGGCTAATTTTTGAATTTCAGATTCCAGCATTTTAGAAACCGGAATACCGGTCCATCTGGATATTACCCTGGCAATATCTTCTTCGTCTATTTCTTCTTTTAATATTCTTTGACCCTTTTTTTGTATTTTGGTTAATCCCTCTTCGTGTTTTATAACCTCTTTTTCTAGGTTTGGTATTTCTGAATATCTAATTTCCGCCACTCGGGTCAGATCATCGCCTTTGCGTTCGGCAATCTCTGCTTCCGCCTTTAATTTATCAATTTGTTTTTTGGTTTCGCTTATCCTGGAAATAATTTCTTTTTCATTTTTCCAATGGAGCTCTAACTGATTAGCTTCTTCTTTTGTTTGTTCAAGTTTTTTGTTTAAAGTTGTAATTTTATAGGAAGTATTTTTATTTTTTTCTCTTTGAATGCCAACTTTTTCTATTTCCAACCTTTTGATTTCTCGTTTCAATTTATCTAAATCCTCCGGCATAGAATCTATTTCCATGCGCAGAGCAGAAGCAGCTTCATCAATTAAATCTACGGCTTTATCAGGTAAAAATCTATCTGTAATATAACGAGAAGAAAGTTTGGCTGCAGAAACAATAGCATCATCTGTAATTCGTACTCCGTGGTGTACTTCATATTTTTCTTTGATGCCCCTGAGAATCGCAATAGTATCTTCTTGACTTGGTTCAGAAATATAGATTGGCTGGAACCTTCTTTCTAGAGCCGCATCTTTTTCAATGTATTTTTGATACTCTTTAGTGGTTGTGGCGCCAACAGCTTTTAATTCTCCGCGAGCAAGCGCTGGTTTTAGCAGGTTAGAAGCATCCATGGATCCTTCTGAGGCTCCTGCGCCTACCAGGGTGTGCAATTCGTCTATGAAGAGAATGGTTTTTCCTCCTTGGGATTCCAATTCTTTTACCACTGCCTTTAATCTATCTTCAAATTCACCCCTAAATTTAGCTCCGGCTACAAGAGCACCAAGATCTAAACTGACCAACTCTTTATTTTTTAATGTTTCCGGCACATCTCCCGATATTATTCTTTGAGCCAAACCTTCAATGATAGCGGTTTTTCCAGTACCAGCTTCTCCAATTAGAACAGGATTGTTCTTTGTTCTTCTGGATAAAACTTGCATAATCCTTCTAATTTCCCCATCTCTACCAATTACGGGATCAAGTTTTTTCTTGCGAGCTTTTTCGGTAAGGTTAACAGAATACTTTTCTAATACCTTGTATTTTGTTTCCGGGTCAGGACTGTCTATTCTCTGATTTCCCCTGAGTTCCGAAAGAATTTTTAACACAACATCATATTCTATTTTTAAAGACAATAAAATACTTTGAGCTTCAGACTTGATGCCCACCAAAGCAAGCAATAAATGTTCTGTGGAAATATATTCATCACTCATTTTGTCCGCTTCTTTTTTTGCCCTCTCCATAATCATTGCTACTTCAGCAGTTCCCTGAACAGCGCCTTGTGGGGCCATTTCTTCTCCTTTTGGTGCATGTGGCATCTTTTTTATTTTATTAAATACTTGATTTAAAACCAAATCAGGCACTATATTCATTTTCTCTAAAATGGGCTTGATTAGGCTTTCGTTTTGCTCCAAGAGGGCTGCTAGAATATGTAAAGCCTCTATATGCTGCTGGCCATAGTCTTGGGCAATGATCTGAGCATTGATAATTGTTTCTTGAGATTTGTTTGTAAATTTATTAAACATATAAAATTATTAAATTTACAAGTTATGTTTGTGTTGTAAATTTAATTTTTAATAAAAAATTATTATTAGCACTCCTGAAAAGAGAGTGCTAATTAAAGATTAATATATTATAAAGAATATGTCAACACCCTAATTAAAAATTAACCCCCTTTATGGAGAAGGGGGTTTAAAGTAACTCTTTTTTAATGAATTTTAATCAATAATATCAAGATTTTTTCCGCAATGCGCGCATTCTCCGTTATCATCAAATCGTTCTACTTCATAATCAATTCTTTGTATAGCAAGTTCTCCGCACTTGGGACAATAAGTGTTTTCTTTGTCATCCCCGGGAAGATTTCCCACATATACATACTTTAGTCCCGCTGTTTTTCCGATTTCATAGGTATTGTAAATCATCTCGGTGCTTGTCGAGTGGGAATCTTGCAGTTTCCAAGAAATAGAGGAGGAAAATTTAGTAATATGCCAAGGCGTGTCCGCGCCCAGTTCATCTACGATAAAATTTGCCAAATCAATTAACATATCTTCGTTATAAGTAAGTGATGGAATAATTAGGGTAGTAATTTCTAAATGAGTTTGTTCTTTTAACCTCTTTAAGTTATCAAGTATTGGTTGTAGTTTAGCCGAACAGCTTTCACGATAGAATTTTTCATCAAAAGATTTAAGGTCTACATTAATTGCATCCAGGTAGGGAAGTATTGCATCTAAACAAATATCGCTCATATAACCGTTGGATACCCATACATTTTTTAATTTATTCGCATGAGCTAGTTTCATGATGTCGAGCGCATAGTCTGCGAACATGGTGGGTTCGTTGTATGTATAAGCAATTGAGGTGCAATCTGAGTTCAGGCAATCTTCTACAATTTTTTCGGGGCTCAGAAATGGCAAATCATTATTTTGTTCTTCAATTTTTTTAGCTTGGCTGATATTCCAATTTTGACAATTGACGCATGTAAAATTACACCCCAATGTGCCGATTGAATAAGTATTTGTTCCCGGCAGGAAATGAAATAAAGGTTTTTTTTCAATTGGGTCAATATTTGCATCAAAGGGATGTCCATAAACCATGGATTTTAATATTCCGTTTTCATTTTTGCGAGATCGACAGATGCCTATTTTTTCCGGAGCGATATCACAAAAATGATTGCAGAGCAAACATTTAACTTTGTTTGCTGGTAATTTTTTAAAAAATTGAGATTCTTGCATATTTTTTAGCTTATAGCTGTTAGCCTATAGATTCTAGAAGATTGATACCCTAAAAGCCATAAGCTAAAAACTAACACCTAATTAAATTATAACAAAAAGTTTGTAAAAAAAAAATATATTAAGTATAATTTTATTAATATGAATATAGTAAATATTTTAGGGATAAATATCTCCATTGTCAACAAAGAGGATGTTTTTGGAAAAGTTAATGAATTTTTAGACAGCAATAAACAGCATTATATAGTTACCCCTAATCCGGAAATTATTTTAACCAGCCTAAAGGATGAAGAATATTTTTATGTTTTAAATAAGGCTGATCTGGCTATACCCGACGGCATAGGGCTCAAATTTGCCGCTTGGAATTTTTTGGTAAATATAACTAGGACAACCGGGGCCGATCTCACGGGATGGATAATTAAGCTGGCCGAAGAAAGAAAATTAAAAGTGGGTATAGTGAATTTTCAAGGCGGGTTGTCAAATGGGGATAATATAAAAAATATATTACGAAAAAAATATCCAAATTTACAACTTGAGATTGATGATATTGATAGGGATAAAAGGGCGGAGGATTGTAAAAATATCATAAAGCTTAAACCTCAAATTCTATTCGTAACCCTCGGCGCCCCCTATCAGGAAAAATTTATCTTTCATAATTTGTCAAAATTTTATTCAGTTAGATTAGCGATTGGTATAGGCGGATCTTTTGATTTTTTAACCGGTAGAATAAAAAGGGCGCCACAAATAATGAGATTTTTTGGCGTGGAATGGCTTTGGAGGATTTTTCAAGAACCAAGAGGAAAGAAAATATGGCGTTTAAAAAGGATTTTTAATGCTGTAATAATTTTTCCGATAAAATTTATTATTTGGAGATATTTTAAGAAATTTTTATGAAAAAACCAACATTATTAAAAAGTTTTGTTTATTTGATAAATGACATCAGTAATATTTTACTAGAAAAAGAAAGGCAAAAAGATGATGAGGCTGTTGAGAAAATACACAAAATATTAATTTTTGTTGTTTTTTTATTGTTGATTTCTATTGGATTGAATATTTACTTATTATATATAAAATAATTTATCTAATTTAGCAATTTGCGGCATTTATATGGTGTTCGCGGATTAGCGACATATCAATATGGAAAATAAAATTAGGTTAAGATTTGCGCCTTCCCCGACAGGATTTTTGCATATCGGCAGCCTGAGAACGGTTCTTTTTAGTTATATAATAGCTAAAAAGCTAAAAGGAAAATTAATACTGCGTATTGAAGATACTGATCAAAAAAGAGAAGTGCGGGGCGCCACAGAGTCCCTTGTTAAAATATTGGATTGGGTGGGGCTTGAGTTTGATGAAGGACCGCATATTGGTGGAAATTTTGGACCATATATCCAAACCGAGCGCTTGGATATATACAACAAGAATATTGAGAAATTATTAAAGGAGAAAAGGGTATATAGATGTTTTTGTAGTTTTGAGAGATTACAAGATATGCGCGAAAAACAACAGGCCGAAAAGTTGCCACCAAGATATGATCGGACTTGCCGTGATTTAAGCGACGAGGAAATTAATAAAAAAATAAAAAACGATGAAAAATTTGTAATAAGACAGGCCATGCCATTAAGCGGAGAAACTGTGGCACTGGATGAGATTCGTGGAAAGATAAAATTTAAAAATGCGGAATTGGATGATCATGTATTAATTAAGTCAAATGGTATTCCGACTTATCAGTTTGCCAGCGTGGTAGATGATCACATAATGGAGATTAGCCATGTTACCAGGGCGGAAGAGTGGATACCCTCTTTTCCTAAAAATATATTGCTTTATCAGGCATTTGGATGGAAAGCTCCAAAATTTATCCACTATCCGTTTATTGCCAACAAGGAGGGCGGTAAACTTAGCAAGAGACAAGGCGATGTGGCAGTAGAAGATTTCCGCGATAAGGGGTATTTGCCCGAGGCTTTGATTAATTTTTGCGGACTTTTGGGATGGCACCCTAAAGATGATAATGAAATTTTAAGTCTAGATGAGATTATTGCTAAATTTGAACTTGGAGATATGGGTGCTAAGCCGGCAATATTTGATATTGAAAAACTTGGCTACTTTAACGGTTATTATATTCGCCATAAACCAATTGATGATTTAGTAAAACTTTGCAGACCATATTTAGAAGAAAATATTGAATTAACAAAGAATCAAAAAAAGAAAGAAGATGAGTTTATTAAAAAGGTTGTGGCTATTGAACAGGAAAGACTGAAAAAAATATCGGATATCACGGAAGCTACTAAGTTTTTCTTTGTTGATGATTTGAATTACGAAAAAGATATTTTGGCTTGGAGAAAAATGAGCGCAAAAGAAGCGCAAGTTAACCTAAGTATCGTTTATAAACTATTGGAGAAGATTCCGGAAGAAAACTGGACTAACGACTCTATAGAGGATGGTTTAATGACTTATTTGCAGGCCAAAGAGTTGCGAGTCGGCGAGTATTTATGGCCGATGCGAGTAGCCCTCTGTGGACAGAAAGCAAGCCCGGGTCCATTTGATATTGCGGAGATATTGGGAAAAAGTGAGACTATGAAGAGAATTGAAAAATCAATAAATCTAAATTAAAAGCGAAAAACCAGAATGAAAAATCAATAGTTGAAATTTAAAAAGTTTTAATTTTTAAGTTGTTATTTTTAGTTTTTAGTTTAAAATTATGCTATAATATAGATATGAATAAGAGATTTCAGCAATTATCTTTAATATTGGTGTGCATTTTTATATTTAATGCACCTTTCTTTGCGTTGGGACAAAGTGAAGATTATCTTTCTACCCGCACTAATCAGGAAATAAAAGAAATTAATAATGATATTTTATCTAAAAAGGGGCAGATTCAAAAAATCCAGGAACAACAGGAAAAATATTCGGCGCTTATTAATCAAAAGCAGTCAGAAAAAGCTACTTTAAATAATCAGGTAGCAATACTTGATAATAGATTAGCTAAGGCCGAATTAGATATTGAGATAGTACGAACGGAGATAGACCGCACACAGCTTGAAATTCAAAAAACAGATTTGGAAATTGAGGATAAAAACAAAACTATTGATACTGAAAAAAAGCACATTTCCAATGTTCTAAAATTAATAAATAAGAATGATAATGTTTCCACCTTAGAGATCATGCTTTTAAATGATTCTTTTGCCAATTTTTTAAGCCAAGCAAAATATTTAGAAGATGTTAGTGAGGATGTAAAAACAAGCTTGGATAAATTGAATGATCTTAAAAAAGAGTTACTTGATGAAAAAAATAGTTTAAAAAAACAAAATACTGATTTAGATGAACTTAAAATAGAACTGGAAGAAAAACAAAAAGAATTAAGTGAGGAAAAAGAAAGCAAGGGGCACATTTTGGAACAAGTAAAAGAATCTGAAAAGACATATCAAATCCTGCTTGCGCAGGCAAAAAAAGAACAACAGGAAGCATCAGCGGAGATTGCCAGTATGGAAAAATTAGTAAGGGCAAAACTTGCAAATTTGGAAGGAAAAAAGTTAGAATTTAATGATAACGGCATGATTTGGCCCGTTCCAAGGAATACTATTACTTCATATTTCCATGATCCTGATTATCCATTTAGAAATATTTTTGAACATCCGGCTATTGATATTAGGGCGGGACAAGGAACGGTGCTCAAGGCCGCCGCATCCGGTTATGTGGCGCGCGTTAAAGAAGGAGTTGGCGGCAGTTATGGCTATATCATGCTTATTCACGGCGATGGTCTTTCTACTGTTTATGGACATGTATCCAAAATTTACGTAGAAGAGGATGAATATATAGTTCAGGGTCAAACCATAGGTCTTACCGGAGGTCTGCCTGGTACTCCGGGTTCCGGCGCCCTGACGACCGGTCCGCACCTTCATTTTGAGGTTCGTTTAAATGGGATACCGGTAAATCCGCTTAATTATTTAAATTAAAGAAAAATTTATTAAATAAAAAAGTGAGCTCTGAGCTCATTTTTTTATCGTATTCAGAATCCACCATGCAAAAAATATTCAAAACGAGATAGATTCTAAATCAAGTTTATGGTGACACAATAAAAATAACCTTATAAACTTTACTGACTCTTAACTTTTTATTACACTTCATTCTTTTAAGCGATTTTTTCCATGAAGGTTTTTGTGGATATCTTTAAGTTGTTTATTAGTAACATGGGTATAGATTTGGGTGGTGGCAATATTTCTGTGGCCCAGGAATTCTTGTACCAACCTAAGATCTACACCGTTGGCAAGTAAATCCGTAGCAAATGAATGGCGGATAGTATGGGGCGTGGCCATAATCGGCAGGCCGGCTATTTTTACATATTTTTTTACAATCATTTCAATGCTTTTAGGGGTCAATCTTCTAGATTCGTTGGTTTTTTCTATTCCCGGCTTATAATTTATAAATAAAGCGTCGTCCATATCTGTTCTTTTATCTAAATAAGTTTTAAGCCATTTAATGGTTCTATTGGAAAAATATATAGAACGCACTTTGCTTCCTTTGCCGACTACTGCCACCTCTAATTCGTCGCTTGATTCTTTGATTTTAATCTGTTCACGATTCAGATTTACAAGTTCGGCCACACGCAATCCGGTAGAGAATAGTGTTTCCAGTATAGCTCTGTCGCGCAAGCCTATTTTAGTGCTCACATTGGGGGCTAGAAGCAATTTCTCCACTTGTTCCAATTTTAAAAATTTAACCTCCTTGTCACTTTTATCTTTAGCCAGTTTGACACCAGAAGGGGAAAGGGAATTAATCTTTTTTTCTACAAAAAATTCCAACAAACTGCGAAGAGCGATGAGATAATAATTTTGCGTGGATTTTTTGAGTGATTTTTTGGTGCGCGAATCCGTATGGCGGGACAAAAAAACACGATATTTCCAAATTATGTCGTCATTTAATTTCTCCGGTTTTAAATCGGTATAATTATTTTCCTGCAGCCAATTGAAAAATTTTTGCAGGAAGCGAGTATAGTTTTCCTGAGTTTTACCAGAAAGCCCTCTTTCTATTTCCAAATAGTCCAAGAAATCAGGTAAATATTCAATTATAGATTTATTGTTTGTCATATAGTAAATTATAGCATAATTTTGATTAAGAAGGCGATTTTTGACTTTTAACATTTTTTTCAGTAGAGTAATTATATAGATAAACTCTAAATGATTATGGAAAATAAAACTGCTTTGCAAATTGATGATCGAAACATCTCCGAGGAAGAGGCTGGTTTTTATCGCTATGAAAAAGTTTTGGAATTTGTTAAAAAATTAGGGCAAGCCCTAGAAAAAAAAGATTTAAATAAGATTATTGAGGTTTTTCAAGACAGGATCGCGATTCGCAGTATGATGATTTTGCGCGGAAAATATGATCAATATTTACAATTAATAGTAGATTCTTTTATTTTGTTGTTGCAAAAGCATGATATTGAATTAATAAAAAAAGACTTGCAGAGATTAATTGAGTTTTTACACGAAAATAATATTTCGGAATTTATTATTCATGAGATACTCTCGGTTGCTTTTCATGTTAGAAATGAAGGGTTGTTTAATAAACTGGAAAAGATGATTGACGAGCAGAAGAATATTTTTCATAAAGAAAAAGTTTATTACTGGCTTCTTCATAGCCGAGCCAGCTGGTACGAAGTGTTTAAAAAGGATCATAAAAAAGCTATTGAATTTAACCTAAGAGTTGTTTTTGCCATGAAGAATATAGACAGGGTTTTGTATTTGAAGGCTAAATTTGGTTTGACCTATAATAAAGAATTAATGCCCAAACAAAAAATAAAAGATTTTTTATATTTTTCCGAAGAATTTTTAAAAGAAAATAATCTACACGATGCTTTTCGGGGTGAAGTAGAAGCCGGGCGCGCTTATCTGGCCTTAGCTCGGCAACAAGGACTTAAAAATGATGCGTTTGACACCCTTGAACAAGCAAAAAATATAATATTGAAATCTTTAAGGGTTTCCAAAGAAATAAATTATCCTAATTTAGAAATTATCGCCAGTGAAATGATGGCTGATATCTATAAAGAAAGAATTAAAAAAGTGCAAGCATACTTAAAGGTAAAAAGCAGAGATGATTTTATTATAAATATTATTAAAAGAACAAAGGATGATGAGAGAAAAATGAGCAGTTTTTTAAAGAAAGCCGGAATTGCCCGCAAAAAATATAATTATCAAACTGTTTTTACAGAAAAGTATAAAAAGGAATACTATAAGCATATTACTTGACAAAAAAATATTTTGTGCTAAAGTGTTTTAAACAGAACATTAACAATATTTTAAAAATGCAATGCGAGACATTGCGCATATCTTCGAGATATATGGTTCGTTGTCTTTGGACAAGCGAAGTGAAGAGTTTTTAAAATGAGTGATGTACTAACTAATTATTATAAAAAATAATTTATATATTGATAAAAACCCTTCATTTCGTGAGGGGTTTTTTTATTTTTTATTATTTAAATGGGGGTAAAAATGAAAAGAAAGAAGTTTGAGCTAGAAGAAGAAATAATTGATTATGGAAAAATATTATTTTTAAGAAATAGTGTTGAGAAGAGTCCTTTATGTTTACTTAAGGAAGTGAGCATAAAAAACAAAGAAGATGCAATAGGGAGGGCCCTGAGAATTATTCATGATATTTTTAGAGAATTATTTTTATTAAAAGTTGATTTTAAAAATATTGAACCAGCTCATGGTCTGGGACACATGGTGCGTGATTATCTTCATGCTATCAACTTGTTTCAAACAGGAAACTATGAGCCAAAATCTATCTTTGTCGGTATGATTGCCGGGGCTCTTCATGATATAGGCTGTATTTTAATTCATCGATATGACGAAAAAAATAGAGCAGTTCGTCATGCTGAGATTGGCGCATTGTTAATTCAGGATATTTTGGACAACTTAAATGTAAATGATAGTGAAAAAAAATTAATCGCTTATGCTATTGCTGCTCACACACATTATATAAATACGGAAAAAATAGAATGTAGGGATGGAGTAAAGAGGACCAGATATTCTTATGTTGATATGGTTAACCAAAAACCTTTTGAGTTAGTTTATTTTCCTCGCTGGGTTGATAGATTGGATTGTAATGGCCCGGCATTCGTAGCCAGACATTATTTAACCTTAGTTAAAAATCATGAAGATTTTGAAGGTGATAGATTTCACAAGATTAATAGTTTTTTAGAACGAATGAAACCTTTTTCAAGAGAAAAGACAGGACACCCAACAATGCTTAGTCATCTGGATATGTTTGCTAGTTCCCAAAATAATAAAAATATTTATGGAAAATATGATTATGGTTTTATGATTCAGGTCCGTAATTTCCACAAGATTTTAATGGAAAGAACCATCAATTTAGTGTTATCTGGAAAAGGGAAATATGATTATGATGAGGATGAGTTGATAAATACTTGGACGATTTTTCTTCAACAGAATATTGAGCCGACAGAATCAGGTAAAAATGGAAGTTTAATTTTAGAAAAAAAGTTTAGAAAATTAAATAAGAATGTTAAAAAAATTTGGGCAAATGGTTTTATTGAGACCATGATACAATATATTAAATGGTCCGATTATCATTTGCGGTTATCTGAAAAATGGTCGCAAGAATGGTTTGAAATTCCTTATTATTGTAAAGATATCAGAAAAGTTATGATATTAAATAAAAACTCCCAGAATTTTATTGATAATAAAATTAAGATTTTAAGAAAGGAGGATTGAAATGCAGACAAATGATTTTGGGGCGCAAAAAATATTAGCCCACCCAGATAAAATCACTAATTATTTTGAGGGAAAAGAAAAAACAATTATAGTTTTTGAAATTTATATGTCTAGTAAGTGTGACGCTAAATGCCCAAAATGTTTTCGAAAAGATAATATTATTGAACCCTGTGAGCTTAGTTTAAAGGAAGTCAAGAATTACTTGAAACAACTCAAAGATTTTGGTGCTAAGGCCGTGATTTTTTCTGGTGGGGGGGAGCCACTTATTTGTCGAGACACACCCAGTGCTATGTCATTTGCGAAAAGAATAGGATTAAATGTGGGTCTAAATACCAATGGTATGAATTTACACAAAGGCTTTATTAATTTGGAGTTATTGGCCGCAAATTGTGATTTTATCAGAATAAGTTTGGATGCTGGTGATTTTAAAATGTATCAAAGAACACATGGAATGAAAGAAAAAATTTTTGATGAAGTAGTATCTAATATTAAAGAAATTATCAGTGTTAGAAATAAATTAAACTCTAAAACTGTAATTGGCGCCGGATATTTAACAGGAAAAGACACTTCTGGCATTGAGGATATGGAAAAATTTGTAATTCTTTGCAGGGAAATAGGATTGGATTTTGCTCATTTTCGTCCTTTCCATTGGGATTTTATTTCTATTAGTGAACAGTTAGGGATATTAAAAAGAAAATACGCTCATGAGATAAAAATTCTTGCCTCTGATCAAAAATATAATTATTTTAACAAAATTAATGGATTAAGCAATGTTTGTCACGGTATTCATTTTTTTACAGTTATCGGAGCAGACAAACATGTTTATGCTTGTTGTCATTTGGCAGAAGACAGAAAATATTCTTTAGGTACTTTAGAGAATAAAAGTTTTAAAGATATTTGGAAAAACAGAAGAGACATCTTTAAAATAATAGATACATCAAAATGCGTTCCTTTTTGCAGGTGTTGCAACATTAATCGGGATATTGATTATATTTTAAAAATTAGTGAAAATAGTCATGTTAATTTTTTATAGTTATTGAATTAAGACCTCTTAAAAGTAATTTTAAAGAGGTCTTTTTTTCATGCTTGACAAAGATGTCTTTGTCTGATAATATAGCTTGAAGGTCTTTTACAATTTAAGAAAAATAAATAATAAAAAACAATGCGAGTCGTTGTGTGAAATATTGGTTTTTCTCATTCGTTATCAAAAAGGATATTGGCGAAGTGAGGGGTTTTTTATATAAAAAAAAGTATTTTGTTATGTGTTTTAATCAAAAAATCTAATATGTAATACCATAGAAAGTCTTGCTGTTAATATCGTAACCACAAAAGATTTGAATAAAGAAGAGGCAAAACAGTTGTGGCTCAACCTAGTGTCAGAAATAAAATTTTTCGAAGACGAAGCAGGTTCTATGAAGGAAAAAATGTTATTGGCAGTAAGACAAGATTAAGTTTTTATATAAATTTTCAACTTTAAATTAAAGGAGAATTGAATAATGAAGGTTTTGTTGGATATTTTTTATAATAAAGGGCGATGGTTTGAGATAATAGCACCAATAATATTCATGATTTCTTTGGGTGCACATGTATTTGCAAATGAAATGATAGGCATTATTCTCTTGGGTATGATTGTTGCAGTAGCTGCAGGTTTTAGATTTAAGGGTTTAATAAGGTTTATATTTATAGCAATCGTTTTTTTTATTATTCGTTGGTTAGTCTTTGATATTTGGGGAATACAACCTGTGCGGGGCGAATATTTTGGATTAAATAATTATTTGTTGTTACTGTTTTGTGGATTTATGTCCTCTATGTTTATGTTTTTAGTGAATTATTTAGTAGATAAAAAAATAAGTCAAAATAAGGAAAAATATTTTGAACAGTTATTGAAAGCAACTATTAATAGACATTTTAACCATGATGATTGTAGGTATTATGCAAAGAGAATAGCAAATTTAAAACTTGATAATGATACCTGGGAAAAGGTTTGGTATAAATGTTTTAACAATGAAGGATTTGATCAAGATATTATTATTTATGCTCTAATTTGTGACTTACAAGAAGCAAAATTTTATCCAGCAGTTCAGGATAATAAAGATTTTTGGAATAAGATTTTTGCAAGATTAGAAACTAGAGATTTTGGATATATAATTCATCATTATAGCAGATTAAAGTTTTTAAAAGCATAATTAAATAACAAGCTCTTTCGAGTAAATCGAGAGAGTTTTTTATTGACTTTTCTGGGGTTTTTCGGTAGAATATTGGTACATAGACTGGATTCCCTCCGCCGACTGGCGGATTCGCGAGAATGAAAAAGGGAAATTAAATTAGATTTAAATTTATATTTTAATATATATTTAATAACTACAAGTTCCAGGAAGTTATGGTTGGTATTATTATAATAAACTATAAAGATTATGCGAATAGGTTCCTGGCTGATTGCCGGGATTCTTTGCGCACACAATCTTTTCAGGAAGAAAAAGTTCGATTTTATATCGTAGATAATGCTTCATCAAAAGAATCCAGAAACAGCTTAAAAGATAATTTTCAGGAAGCGGTTATTCTGCCACGCTCGGACGGTAATTATGCCGCGGCCAACAAATTGGGAGTAGAGACTGCTCTGGGGGATGGGTGTAACTATATAGTGATCGCTAATATGGATACGGTTTTTGATAAAAATTGGCTCCGGGAATTAATATTGGCTGTGGATAGTGACGATCGAATTGGCGTAGTCCAATCAAAAATGCTGCTTTACCCTAAAATAGAAGAAGAAAAAAAACATCCAAAGATAAATAGTATTGGTAATGTAATACATTTTTTAGGATTTGGCTTTACTTCCGGATACAAAGAGGCGGATCGGGAAATTGGGGGATTACCGGAGATTAGTGGATATGCAAGCGGATGTTCTTTTATTATTAAAAAAGAGGTATTGGAAAGAATCGGCAATTACGATGAAGAGTATTATATGTATCACGATGATATTGAGATGAGTTGGCGAGTAAAACTTGCCGGATACAAGATAGTTTTAGCGCCCAAGTCTATTATGTATCACAAATATGAATTTTCCAGAAGTGTGCGCATGCTTTATTATATGGAGCGCAATCGTAATTTAATAATGTTTCATTATTATCGTTTGCCGACTTTATTATTGATTTTACCCATGATGATGGTTATGGAAGCGGGTATGATTTTATATTCAATACCCGGTAAATGGTTTTTAACAAAAATGAAAGCAATTGGATATTTTTTAAGACCTGTAACCTGGATGAAAATAACAAGAAAGAGAAGAAAAATAAATGCTTTGCGTCGCGTAACCGATCGTGAAATTATTAAGAATTTTGCCAGCAGAATAATTTTTCAGGAAATAGAAAATCCTGTTTTGAAATATATAGCCAATCCAATCATGGATTTATATTGGCAGATGGTTAAATATATTATAGTCTGGTGATAATAATGATGCAAATCTATGAATTATATGCAAATATGGCGAATTTGAATTATGCAAATAAAATTTATTTTTAATTCGCGTAATTCGTAATCTGTGAATTTGCATATTAATTTGCGGTATTTGCACTATGATTAAAGATGGATTTAAGTATTGTGATAGTACAATATAAGACTAAAGAAAAAACCCTCAAGTGTTTGAGGTCTGTTTATGATAGTGATATTCGTGATTTGCAGTCTGAAATTATTGTAGTAGATAATGATTCACGCGACGGAATAGGGGAAATTATTAAAAAAAATTTTAGAGATGTTATTTTTATTCAAAATGATAAAAATATCGGCATGGGAGCCGGTAATAATTCCGGCATTAAACACGCTACAGGAAAATATATTTTAATTTTAAACGCGGATATTGTAGTAAGTGAAAATTCAATTTTTAAATTATATAATTATATTAAAAATCATAAAGATGTCGGGTTGGTTGCCCCTAAGCTTTTAAATCCCAATGGTTCAATGCAGCAATCTTGTTTTCGTTTCCCTACTTTTTTTCTACCCCTTTATAGAAGAACCTTTATGTCAATGTTTGGCGAGAAACGCTTGCATTATTTTTTGATGAAAGATTTTGATTATGCTAGCATTAAGGAGGTTGACTGGATAATGGGCTCTTGTTTTATATTAGAAAAAAAATTAATTGATAAACTTGGTGGTTTTGATGAACGATTTTTTATGTATTTAGAAGATACTGATTTGTGCAAAAGAGTTTGGAAATCCAAATTAAAAATAATTTATAATCCGGAAATAAATGTAATTCATGATCATGGCAGGGGTAGTGCGAAGCAGGCTTGGTATATAGGTATATTTACCAATAAATTAGCGAGAGAACACATTAAATCATGGTTAAAATATTTTTGGAAATGGGGAAAATGGTTTAAATAGAATAATTTTTTTATTATTTTTATTGTTAGTGAGAAATTAAGGTATTTTTTAAAAACTAATAAAATTTTTAATTTTATAAATAATTTTTAAAGTTTAAATTTTTAAACAAGGGTTGTAGTTTAGAGTTTAAGCATTAAAAATTTTTGATTTATTTATAAAATTTAAAAATTGTTTATATTTATGCAAAAAGTTAAAAAGGCAGTTGTGGCAGTAGCCGGTTCCGGAACCAGGCTTTTGCCCGCAACCAAAGCAATGCCCAAAGAAATGTTGCCAATAGTTGATAAGCCCATTATTCAATTGGTGGTAGAAGAATTGGTGGAGGCGGGAATAGAAGATATTATTTTGGTTACAAAATGGGATAAAAAACCCCTGGAGGATCATTTTGACCACAGTTGGATACTGGAACACGAACTTAAAAATAGCGGAAAGGAAAAAAGGTTAAAAGAAATAGTTCGGATATCAGAAATGGCAAATTTTATTTATATCAGGCAAAAGGGACCCTATGGGAATGGTACCCCTGTTTTGTCTGCGGCTAATCTCGTAAAGGACGAACCCTTTATGTATGTTTGGGGAGACGACTTAGTAAAATCAAAAATATCATTTGCTAAGCAAATGGTGGATGACTTTCATGAAACAGGCCACTATATGATAGGGGTACAGGAAGTGCCGGGAGACCAAGTTGATCGATATGGTATTGTTAGTCTAAAAGAGGGCACTATGCAAATAAACGATATTATTGAAAAACCATCTATTGAATCCGCACCTTCAAATTTAGCTGATTTTGGTAGAATGATTTTGAATCAGGAAATAATAGATGTTTTAAAAAAGACGGAACTGGGGAAGGGAAATGAACTTTGGATTGTTGATGCTATAAAAAAGTATATAGAAAACGGTGGAGAATTTTATGCTAAAAAAGTAGAAGGCGGGGAATGGCTCACAACGGGAGATCCATTGAACTATTTAAAGGCCATATTGAAGTATGCCATGGACAGAGAAGATTTGGCGGGTCCGATAAAAGAGCATTTCAAGACATTATAGCAGGCGGGACCTGCAAATCTGATGGTCTTAAAGTTTAAAAGGTTGAAAGTAATAAAAAAACACATCAATCGTGGTGTGTTTTTTGTTTAATTTAGAACCTTAAATTAGAGAATTATTTATAAAAATTTTTATTGTATCAACAATTTGTATAATCCTTTTTGGTTACCGATTTGTGCATAAAAGTATAGCGTGTCTCCCTTTTTGTTTAAAACAGTGTTTGTTATACCATCTAATTCAATTATTTTTGTAATATTATATTTTTCTCTGTCATCCAATTCAATAACATTAATATTTTTATTTGTAGAGTAAATAATATTGTTATTACTTGGATGCCAAATAATGTTATCAATTTTTTGGCTTATTCTAGTTAGCAATTTTTTTTGTAAATTTTTTAAATTAAATATCCAAACCTCAAAGTCGTTGGTATATAGCAATCTTGTGTCGTCTGCCCAATATGTTTTAGTAATATTGTTGATGGTTTCGCGCAAGGGCTTGAAATTATCGTACGGATCTATCAAATAAAGAATTTTATGTTTAGGGTCATAGAGGTTTATTAGTTTGTGCCCGTAATTTATAAAAGAATAATCTGAAAGCGGAAGACTGATTTGATTGACTTCCCGAGCCTCATCAATATTGTATATTTTTAACAAAGAGTTATCTTTTTGATTTTCAATAAAAAAAATAGTTTCATTTTTAGCAATATAATCTTTTAAAAAGTCATTCTTGAAAATAATTTTATTTGTGTGATTGTTGAAATTATAATAATTTAAAGTATTTTTATCTTTATAAAAAATTTTATTATCATTATTTATATCCCATTTTATATCATCTATATTTTTACCGATAATCTTGTTTAATGATATAGGATTTTCGGGATTATTTAAGTCAAAAATTTCATTGTTTATAATTATTTTTTTGCTGTTTTCTGACCACCTAATTATTGAGTCAGTTAAAATTTTATTTTCGGTTTTTAATATTTTTTCCGTTTCTGAGTCAATATCTATAAAAATTATTTCATTTTCATCATTAATTGTAATCAATCTTTTATTATTAGGAGAAATGGTGCTGTTTATTTCTGTTTTTGGCATCATTAAGAGTGGTAAGTTGTCTTTGAATAAATTAATATCTTCTGCAAATGTCGATTGTCCAGGATTGATTGTTAATTTTTTTTTCCACGGCAGATAATCTTTTAAGTTAATCTCTACTGTATATTCTTCTGGTGATAAATTTTTTATTTTTGCCGGAGTTGTTATGTATCCACCACCACTAGAGAATATTTTTTTAAAAATATTTTGTTGAACCTTGTTGTTTATTAATATTCGTGCTCCGCGAGGGTTGGAATTGATAATCAAACTCCCTGTTTTTTGCACCTTAAAACCTCCGGAAAATTTATAGCCGGCAGCATACATTGATATTATGGGGGTAATAACTATAAAAAGAAAAACAAAGAATAAATATAGAAATTTTCTTGTTTTTAGGGTCATTTGTAATTAATTATAAATTTTGAATTATAAATTATTTTTTTATTTACGAATTATATCTGCTCCTATTTTTTGCAACCTCTCTACTATGTTTTCGTATCCGCGATCTATCTGGTAAGCATTATCTATTTCTGTTACCCCCTTAGCCATTAAGGCAGCTATTAAAAGAGTGATGCCGGCGCGTAAATCGGGACTTAGCACCTTTTTACCAAGAAGTTTTACTGGTCCGGTTATAATTACTCTATGGGGATCGCACAAGGTAATATCGGCACCCATTAATATTAATTTATCCACAAAAAATAATCTTCCCTCAAACATCCATTGTTGTATTAGGGTATTTCCCTTGGCTTGTGTAGCCAAAACCACAAAAGGACTGATAGCATCAGGGGAAAGGGCGGGCCATAAGCCATCCTGTATTTTTTCAACCGCATAAATAGTGCTTGGAAATATTTCTAATGATGTGGCAGTGCATTTATAATTAATACCCATTTTATCAAAAATATGCAAAGCCATTTTTAAATCGTCGCTTATAATATTTGTAAGCTTTAAGTGGTTTTTGGTGGCTGCCGCAAGACAAGCAAAGGAAATTGCCTCCACATAATCACTTCTTAGGGTGTGGATTGCACCTCTTAATTTTTTAACTCCGATTATTTTTATAGTATTAGTTCCCATGCCCGTTATTTTTGCACCCATTTTATTTAAAAAATTTGTCAGATCTTGGACATGTGGTTCCGCAGCAGCATTTTCAATAATAGATTTGCCCTTAGCCAATACGGCCAGAAGTATGGCGTTTTCTGTGGCGGTAACAGATTGTTCTCCAAGAAATATATTGGTCCCCCTTATGCTGTTGTTGGAAATTTTATAAACATCTGCGTTATTTAATTTTTCTGTTTTAATTTTTGCTCCAAATTCTTCTAGTACTTGCAAATGGGCATCCAGTGGCCTTTTTCCAATTATACATCCCCCCGGATGAGGCATAGACATTTTGTGAAATTTAGAAGTAAGAGAACCCATTAGGGTAATGCATCCTCGGAGTTTGTTGGTTAATTCGGGATTTAGATTCGTTGTTTTTATTTTTTTAGCCTGTATCTGGTAGCAGTGTTTATTTATTTTTTTAATATCAACCCCAATATCGCGCATAATATCTATCATCGCATCTTTATCTCCGATATCAGGAACATTCTTTATAATACATTTTTGGTTAGTTAAGAGGCAGGCGGCAAAAATAGGAAGAACAGAGTTTTTATTTCCAGATATTCTGATATTTCCTTTTAATTTTTTACTGCCGGTTATGATTAATTTAGACATAGTGTTTGATTTAAAGTTAAAAGGTCATAAAGTCTAAAATTAATTAAATTAATATTGTGAAGCAATTCCAGACTTTAAGACTTTATAAATTTTTTATTTTCAACTATCCTTTATTATACCCCAAACTAACATCTTTTAAAACCATCTTGTCAATAATTGTTGTATTGTGTTAAAATTAAATAAATTAAGCTTATAGATTTTATGGATAAAAATAAATTTAAAAACAGAATATTTAAAGACATTTTTTTTATTTCAAGTATTGTTTTATTGGTTCTCTTTAGTTTTTTTGCCGGAATATATATTGCCGGAAAGAGTGATTATATCAGAGACGCCTCTATTCGAAAAATTGAATATGTTGGTGATGTAATTATAAACAACAAAGAAAACGAGGGGGGCATAGAAAAAGATGTAGATTTTAAGTTATTTTGGGATGTTTGGGATTCATTGAAGCTGCAATATGTTGACAGGGAAGAACTCAGCGAGAAAAAAATGTTTTATGGCGCAATTCATGGCATGGTAGCTTCTTTGGGGGATCCATATACCGTTTTTATGGAACCAAAGATTGCAAAAGAATTTGAAGAAGATCTAGCCGGAACATTTGAGGGTATAGGAGCTGAAATCGGCATAAAGAATGATATTTTGACAATTATTGCGCCGCTTCCGGATATGCCCGCAGAAATTGCGGGACTCAAGGCTGGAGACAAGATACTGGCTATTAATGATGAATCTACCTCGGGGATTTCCATAGATGAGGCCGTAAATAAAATTCGAGGACCAAAAGGTACAGATGTAATCCTTTCTGTTGCTCGCAATGGAGTTGACGGGTTACAAAAAATCACTATTACCAGAGGAGCTATTTCAGTAAAAAGTGTTCGCTCTACTTTGCGTGATGATAATATATTTATAATTAAGATTACAAATTTTAACGGAGACACGGAAGATTTATTCAATGATGCCGTTAAGGAGGTGATAGCAAAAGAGCCAAGAGGTATTATTTTAGATCTTAGAAACAATCCTGGTGGATATTTAGATACCGCAATTGAGGTTTCTAGTGAATGGGTAGAGGATGGTTTAATTGTTACAGAGCAATATAATGAAGAAAAAAAGACTGAACACTTATCAAGGGGTAGGGCAAGATTAAAAACATATAAAACGGTAGTTTTAGTTAATCAAGGCAGTGCTTCAGCATCCGAAATTGTATCCGGGGCCCTGCAAGATTATGGTTTGGCTAAAATTGTGGGAAAAACAACTTTTGGCAAAGGTTCTGTGCAGATATTAAATAATTTTTTTGATGGTTCCTCGGTCAAGATAACTGTTGCCAAATGGCTGACGCCCAAGGGGCGAAGTATTAACGATGAAGGGATTGCCCCCGACATTGAAATAGATTTAACAAGCGATGATTATAACAATGATCAAGACCCTCAATTAGAAGAAGCAGTTAATATATTGTTAAATAATTAATTTAAATTTTATGGAAAATAAAATTAAAATAAAATTAGATATAGGGATTTATCCACTGGAAGCAGTTTATGCCGCATGTTACATGTTTATAGATAGAGTTTATATTTATTTAGAGGATATAAATGAAAAAAAACAAATTTTTTTGCAGTTTAAAGCTAAAGAAGAAAAGTTGGATATGGAAGTTATAAAAGGAGAATTTTTAAATGAATTATTGCACTGTGTTTATAGAATTAATATTGCGAAAAACAACAAAAAAATCAGAGAATATATTGTAGAAAAAGCTTTGTTTTCCGCAATTAGTCAGTCAGACAATGAAGATGATTTAATTTTTGATGATCCTTTAGGCATAGCAATTCCATGGGAGGAGAAGTATGGGGATGGTAAAAAATAAATAATTAATCAACCAATAAATGTTACAAATTAAATTAAATAAAAATTTATATAAACTTAAAGCTGTTAATGCAGCAATAAAAGAGTTTAAAAACTTGGCTGATTTTGAAATTATAAAAGAAAAAGATAAATATTTAATCAATTTAAGCAATATAAAGAATGAAGCTCGGAACAAAGTTTGTGATGAATTCTGTAATTTTGTTTTGTATTTGATGAATAAAAATTAACTTATGCCTTCTCAAAAAAATAAATTTAAATATGTCTCGAAAAAAGCGTCTTTGGGGTGTAAAAATTTAGCTTTTTTTAGGTTTAGAAATATTAATAATGAGTATATAATTACCAATGATTATGGTGATTATGTTTTTTTATCAAAAAATAATTTTAATGATTTAATGCAGGGTAAATTGAAAAAAAATAGTAAAATTTATCAAGATTTAGCTAAAAACAACTTCATAAAAGACAAAATAGATACAGAAAAAGTTGTGGCTAAATATCGTACTAGAAAAAATTATTTATTTGCCGGACCCAGTCTGCATATTATGGTGGTCACCTTAAGGTGCAATCATCGCTGTTTATATTGCCATGCTTCTGCGCGTGACATGGAAGACATGGAAAAGGACATGACAAAAGAAACCGCCAAAAAAACTTTGGATAATATTTTTAAAACAACTAGCGGATATATTGTTATAGAATTTCAAGGAGGTGAGCCACTGGTTAATTGGCCTATTATTAAGTTTGTTGTTGAAGAAGCGAGGCGCAAAAACAAAAAAGCAAAAAAAGAGCTTTCACTTAGACTCATATCCAATTTTAGCTTAATGGATGAAGAGAAATATCAATATTTAATAAAAAATAAAGTAGAAATGTGCACATCCTTGGATGGACCGGAAAAATTACACAATAAAAACAGGCCATCCACCACAGGGGTAAATAGCCATAAAAATATTGCAAAATGGATAAACAGGTTTAACGAAGATTATCCAGTTCTAAGAAAAAGGGGTTATATTTGGAAAATAGGAGCAATTGTAGTAATTAGTAAATATTCTTTAAAAAATCATAAAGAAATAATAGATGAATATATAAAATTTGGTTTTAGCAGTCTTTTTTTGCGTCCCCTAAATCCCTTTGGTTTTTCGCATGAAGTTTGGAGTAAAATAAATTATTCTGCGGATGAATTTATTGATTTTTATAAAAAATCTCTAGATTATATTATAGAAAGAAATTTAGCGGGAATATATATTGTTGAAAAGTGGGCAAAAACATTCCTGCAAAAAATACTTACAGATAATGACCCCAACATGATGGAAATCCGCAATCCATGCGGAGCAGGACTTGGGCAGCTCGCTTATAATTATAATGGGGATGTTTATACCTGTGACGAGGGGCGTATGATGAGTATGATGGGTGATGAAAGTTTTAAAATTGGTAGTGTTAAGGATGATTATGAAAAAATAGTAACCCACACTGTAACCAGAACACTTTGTTCAGCCTCTTGTTTGGAGGGCGTGGCCGGATGCAGTAATTGTGCATATTTACCCTATTGTGGAGTGTGTCCAATTTATAACTATTTTGAACAGGGTAATATTTTTGGCCAATCCGCCACAAATGATAGATGTAAAATTAACCTAGCTATACTTGATTATTTGCTTTTAAAATTAAAAAATGATAAAATAAAGAAAGAAGTATTTTTAAATTGGTTGAAAAAATAAATGAAAAAAAATATTAAAAAAAATTCAAACAATTTATTTCCGTCTATCAAGAAGGATGTAAAAGATTTTTTAACTAGCGAAGAAGGAAGTATTAACAAAAAAGATGTAGCCAGGATAGCTATGAGCGTTTTGGCTTTGGGCATCGGTTTGGCGGGCGCTATGAAGCCGGATCCCACCGAGGCTGCTTGCACCCATGCCTCACATAGTTCTCATAGTTCTCATGGTTCCCACGCTTCACACGCCTCCCACGCTTCACACGCCTCCCACGCTTCACACGCCTCCCACGCTTCACACGCCTCCCACTCTAGTTATTAATTCTAATTGTTTTTGTGGGTAAAAATAAGATCTTATACGATCAATTATTTATTATTTTGGTCGTTTTTTTATTTGTTTTTAAAAATTATCAAATTCTTTTTTTTATTACGGTTTTATGGTAGAATTTACTTATAATCTTATTAATTTATGTTAAAATAATATTTAAATATGAAACTTGATAAACTATTTAACCCTAAAACCATTGCTGTGATTGGCGCCAGCAATGAAAAGGGGACTGTTGGGTATTTTCTTTTTAAAAATTTAATCAGTAGTGATTACGAAGGTATTGTGTATCCGATAAACATTAAAAGAAGCAGTGTGCAAAGTATCAAGGCTTATCCATCAATAAAGGATTTGCCGGATAAAATTGATTTAGCTATTATTGCTACTCCGGCTAAAACTGTTCCGGGTATCATAAAAGAATGTGGGGAGGCGGGGGTTGGCGGAGCGGTAATAATTTCTGCCGGATTTAGCGAAGTTGGAAAAGAGGGTATAGCTATGTGTGATGATATTTTAAAACTTTCCCGTAAATATAACATGAGAATTATTGGACCGAATTGTCTCGGGTTTATTCGTCCTTCATTGCACCTAAATGCAAGTTTTGCCAGTCAGATGGCTTTGCCCGGCAAAATCGCGTTTATTTCTCAAAGTGGCGCCTTGTGTACCGCTATTTTGGATTGGTCGGTCAAAAATAATGTTGGTTTTAGTCATTTTGTATCCATTGGTTCTATGCTCGATGTCGGCTTCCATGATTTAATTGATCATTTTGGTCAGGATCCGGAAGTATCCAGTATATTGATTTATATGGAATCTTTAAATAATGCACGCAAATTTTTGAGTGCAGCACGCGCTTTTTCTAAAGGAAAACCGATTATTGTGTTAAAAGTCGGCAGAAGTAACGAGGGCGCGAAAGCGGCTAAATCGCATACTGGAAGTTTAGCCGGAAACAATGCGGTATTTGATGCGGCCTTTGAAAGAGCGGGAATCGTGAGGGTGAATACTGTAGTTGGTTTGTTTCATACCGCCAAGGCCCTTGCTATGCAACCCCGTCCTTTGTCCGCTAAAATGGTTGTGGTTACCAATGCTGGAGGAGCCGGAGTTATCGCCACGGATTCATTAATTTACTCCGGAGGATCTTTAGCATCTCTCTCTAAAAAAACGATTGTTAAATTAAATAAAATCCTCCCCAATGCTTGGAGTCATAATAACCCGGTAGATATTTTGGGAGACGCTGAATCTATGAGGTATAAAAAAACAGTAGAGGTGTGCTTGCGAGATGAAAATGTAGATTCAATTTTAATAATTTTAACTCCACAGGCCATGACAGATCCGACTTCTGTAGCGCGTGAAATAGTGGTCATCTCCAAAAATAACAATAAACCTATTTTTGCTTGTTGGATGGGTGGAAACACGGTGGCTGAAGGTAGAAGTGTTTTGGAACAAGGAAGTGTTCCCGTGTATCGCAGTCCGGAGGACGCAATAACCTGTTTTATGAATGTTTATAACTATTCTAAAAATTTAAAACTTCTTCATGAAACACCATCCACTATCCCACATGCTTTTACTCCTAAAATTAAAGAAAATAAAAAGCTAATTTTGGAAGTTGCAAATAGTGGTAGGGACACACTAACCGAAGCGGAGTCCAAAAAATTATTAGATAATTATGATATTCCAGTAGTAAAACATGCTATAGCCAAGGATGCCAAGGAAGCCGGTAAACTTGCCAGTAAAATCGGTTTTCCGGTAGTAATGAAGATACTTTCACCGGATATTCTGCATAAAACCGATGTGGGTGGTGTGAAGTTGGACATTAATTCTGAAGAAGAAGCACAGCATGCTTTTGAAAAGATAATTAATTCAGTGCGCAAACACAAACCCAAAGCGGATATCCACGGTGTTTTTATTGAGGGTATGGTAAATAAAAAATATGAACTTTTGATTGGCTGCAAGAAAGATCCAATATTCGGTCCGGCAATTGTATTTGGTATGGGCGGGGTGGCCGTAGAGGTGTTTAAGGATACCAAGGTTGGCTTGCCGCCGCTCAACATGGCGCTCTCAATGCGCATGATTAATGAAACTAAAATATCCAAGCTTTTAAAAGGTTATCGAAATATGACCGGAATAGATATTCAAGCTATTCAGTTTTTATTATATAAATTTGCTTATTTAATTATTGATTTTCCGGAAATTAAAGAAATAGATATCAATCCTTTTGCGGTTGATGAAAATGGCGGAATTGTTTTGGATGCAAAAGTTATTTTAGATAAAGAAGTGATGAAAAAAGAGATTATTCCTTATTCACATTTAGTGATTTCTCCATACCCTAAAGAATATATCACTCAATTCAAAATGAAAAATAAAAAGTTGGTTATTATTCGTCCGATAAGGCCAGAAGATGAGCCCCTGGAACGAGAACTCTTTAAAATTTTTTCTAAAGAAACCCAAAGACATCGTTTTTTTCATCTAATTAAAGATATTTCACATGAATTACTACAAAGATATACTCACATTGATTATGATCGGGAGATTGCTTTAATAGCGGAACTCACGGAAAGAAAAAGAAAAAAAATAATCGGTGTGGTGCGTTTAATTAGCGACCCATATAACGAATCAGCAGAATTTGCAACGGTTATAGGTGATCCTTGGCAATATCAAGGACTTGGAAATAAATTCACCGATTATATTCTGGAAATAGCAAAAAGCAGGGGATTAAAAAGAGTTTACGCTAAATTTTACAAGGATAATAACCCTATTATTAGTATTTTTAAGAAAAGAGGTTTTGAAATCAGTTTTAAGGGGGATACGGGATATGCGGAATTGAGTTTGTGAATGGGGGTAGTGGTTTGTTTTATAGAAGGAAAGCATTAAAAGAAAAAGATATTGAATTTAAAGATGGAGACAGGGTTTGGAGCATAGACTCAGATTGTTGTGGCTATGGCATGGTGGCAGTTGGGCGGGAAACAATAAAAACCGATCTATTTTTCACGAAAAAGAAAAGAAGGTGACTATCACCTTTGAAGCCCCTTAATTTTTGTTTTTTGCAAACTACACCCGATATAGCAAGATATCGGGTTTTTTATCGTATAGGAATTTCCCCCCTAACCCCATATCTGTTATATGGCTTCATCTTGTGGGGGATCTCCCGAAATTTCAAAAAGCCTTTCAGGCTTTTTTGTGTTAAATATATCTTTAAAATATTGGTTATCGCATTTAGACATTTAAAAATCTAACTTTACTGCCTCTGGTTGAGGCATATATTATCTTACTTTGTTAATGATTGCATTTTCTTGATTTT
>MFGN01000019.1 GCA_001780285.1 Candidatus Falkowbacteria bacterium RIFOXYD12_FULL_34_57
ATTCTGCCAAAACCATTGCAATATTTATATTTAAACCCCATTTGCATACTTATTGTCCTGCTTCGCAGTCCAATATGTATCTGAACTTATACAACGCTTGTCTTAATAATCTTTTGTTTACTCTTACTACTATAATATAACAACTTCACTATTTCAGAACAAGTAAAATAGATAAGCACTAAAGACAAAATCAATATCAAATGAATTTTGGAGGGAGGGACGAAACGAAATACTCTTTGTCCAAACTGAGTATATGGCAGTCCAACGGTGGTTACAAAAGTAACAATACTTAACCAGATTAATGGACCCGAAGATCTTGTTCCTCTTATAAACAGGGATTTGGTACGGATAGAGAATATTAAAACTAATTCAGTTAAAATACTGCCTATAAACCAATTAGTTTGCAAAACCCCCGGTGAAATTCTATAAAACATGCCAAAAAAGATAAAATCAAAAACTGTGCTTATTAAGCCAAGAATAATAGCTACAATAATAATATCTTTTACTTCATATTTCTTAGGCGAAACAAGCTCATCCCGATCAACACTATCAGTTGAAATTGAAATCATTGGCGTATCCGACAGTAAATTAACTAACAAAATTTGAATAGGTAGCATCGGCAAAAAATCTATAAGCAGTGAAGCTGTAGCCACGGCAAAAAAATTGCCAAAATTTGACGCTAAAGTTGATTTAATATATTTAGCTGTGTTAGCAAATACTTGACGCCCCTCCTCTATCCCGTCAAGAATAACTCCCAGATTTTTTTTAAGCAAAACAATATCGGCCGCCTCGCGAGCAATATCAGCTGCGCTATCCACCACTAGAGATACGCCGGCTATTTTTAAAGCCGGAGCATCATTTATACCCTCACCCAAGAAGCCGACCATATACCTCTCCCGCAGGGATTCTATAATCTTAAATTTTTGTTCGGGGGAGACTCTGGCAAAAACTGAATAATTATCAAGGCATTGTGCTTGCTTTTCTTTTTTCATTTTTTCCCATTTTTCACCTCGAATAACCCTATCCGGAGAACTGATTAATCCAATTTCATATCCCACTGCTCCGGCCACCTCCGGACTATCGCCGGTAATCACCATCATCCTCACGCCCAACCCCTTGGCTTTTTTAACTGTTGCAAAAGAGCTTTTTTTAATCGGATCAACAAAGGAGACTATTCCTAAAAATTTAAAATCTTTTTCTTGTACTATTTTTTCTGTACAACCATCGCTATCTGCGCCCCTTTCTTCTTTATAGGCAATAGCTAAAACCCTATGACCTTGCTCCCCTTCCCTGATAATCCAGTCATTTATCTTTTTTTGATTATTTTCAGTAATTTTTTCACAAACCTCAATTACTGCTTCCGGCGCGCCCCTTGTAATCAACAAATCTCTTTTATCTATTTTAGCTAATATAATATTTCTTCTAATTTTTGGATCAAATGGCTCTTCGGCTATTTTTTTAACTTTTTTTATTTGTTTTTTCTGATCTGAATTCAATTCTTGCTCTAGGGCAATATCAAAAGGTTCTGTTTTTTTCTTAAGTTCAAAAGATGAAGCGATATTTGCTAAAAACAAGGCTTGATCCGGATTATCCGAATAAATATTAGCAACCGTTAATATATTTCTCGTTAATGTACCGGTTTTATCGCTGCATAAAATTTCAATAGCCCCCAAATCTTCAATAGCTGATAAACGTTTTACAATTACCTTATTTTGCGCCAAACGACGAGCACCTCTGGCTAGAGAAAAAGTGGTAACAAGCGGCAGGGCCTCTGGGATAACGCTAACCGTTAAGGCAACTGAAAAAATAATTAACTCTAAAATATCAATACCGTCTCTTTTTATAAAAATATTAGCTAAAAGAACAATAAATAATGTTAATCCGACTAATTTAATAATAAATCCGGAAAAACGAGAAATTCCCTTTTCGAAATCGCTAATCTTTTGTGACTCAACTGTCAATTTGGCAATTTGTCCAAAAGCAGTATTTTTACCGGTAGCCACCACTACTGCCTTGGCCCAACCCTTTAAAACATCGGTTCCGGAAAAACCTAAATTTAAAGCCTCGTGGTAAGCGGTTGGCTGATGAGTTAAACTTTCTCCTTTTTTGTATACAGATACTGATTCGCCGGTTAAGATAGTCTCATCAACCATCAAGTTGCTTTGTTCAATGATTCTAACATCAGCCGGAATTTTATCTCCGGTTTCTAAAATAATAATATCACCGGGCACTAATTTTGTTGAAACAATTTGTTCAATCTTTCCATCACGCAAAACCCTGGTTCGGGGCAAGGTGAATTTATTTAAAAGTTTCACAGTTTTTTCCGAACGATATTCTTGAAAAAATCCCAATCCAACATTTACAGTCAAAAATACAGATATCATGAAAGCATCAATATATTCATTTAAAAAAATCGTGATAATCATCGCTCCCAGTAAAAGATAAATAAAAGCCGAACGAAATTGGCGTAAAAAAATATGCCAAACATTTAATTCCTGCAACACCAAGCTGTTTGATCCGAATTTTATCTTTCTTTTTGCAACCTTGTTTTGGTCCAATCCCCGTTCCGGATCAACGAAAAACTCTTTTAAAATTTCCTTATTTGAAAGAACTGAGTAATTAAAAATTTTCATATTGTAAATTTATTAATCTATTAAAAATTATTCCGAGTTTATAATCTAATTTTAGCATTTAAAGATATAAAAGAAAAGATGTTTTACGAGAAAATCCTGATTTACTCTTGATAAATAGTAAAAAATAATCCCCCTTCGGGAGATCCCCCACAAGATGAAGCCATATAACAGATATGGGATTAGGGGGAAAATTCCTATACGACAAAAAAACACCGTCCAATGGGCGGTCTTTCTGATTATTTTGTTTTATTCTAACACGATTGAAAACTTCTGAATTTTTTAAAAAATAATATTTATTATTTTTAATATTTCTTTAATATTGACTCCGCTATCATAATTCCGTCAATTGCAGAAGATGTAATGCCACCCGAATAACCCGCTCCCTCCCCTGCGGGAAAAATACCCTTAATACTTGATTCAAAATTGTTATCGCGAAAAATTCTGACAGGAGAAGAACTTCTAGACTCAATTCCGGTCAATACGGCATCAGGATGTGCAAATCCCCTTATTTTTTTATCCAAAATCGGCAACGCCTCCCTGATACTTTCAGTTACAAACACAGGCAGGCATTCATTTAAATCAGTCAAGGTAACTCCCGGTCTATAGCTGGGGGCTATACTTTCTATTTTTTTGCTTTTTTTTGATTTTAAAAAATCTCCCAAAAGCTGAATTGGCGCCCTATATTTGCCACCTCCCAATAAAAAGGCTTTTTCCTCCCATTCTCTTTGAAAATTAATCCCAGCCAAATGATTACCAACCATAAAATCCGAGGGAAAAATATTTACCAATAGGGCGCAATTAGAATTTTCATTATCCTGCGCATACTTGCTCATGCCGTTTACAACTAATTTATCTTTTTCAGAGGCAGCCGCTATCACATAACCGCCGGGACACATGCAAAATGTATAAACAGACCGATTATTAGAAAGATGGGCTACAAGCTTATAGCGAGCCGCAGGCAGTTTGGGATGATTAAAAAATTTTCCGTATTGCGCCTTGTTTATCATTTCCGCTTTATGCTCTATTCGAATTCCAATAGAAAATGTTTTTGGCGACATAATTAATCCTTTTTGATAAAGCATTTCATAAGTGTCTCTTGCTGAATGTCCAATAGCAATCACAACACAGTCTTCATTTATCCATTCATTCTGATTTATAAGTGCAGAAGCGATTTTTCCATTTTGCACATCAATATCGGTTAAACAAGAATTAAATCTTATTTCCCCGCCAAGATTTTCGATTTTTTTTCGGATATTTTTTACTACCTCCCTCAGTTTATCCGTACCAATATGAGGATGTGCGCTCCAGGCTATCTCCCTGGGTGCTCCCGCTTTTATTAATTCATCAAAAATAAACTTTGTGCGCGGATTGTTAATAGAAGTATACAGCTTCCCGTCGGAAAATGTTCCGGCTCCCCCTTCGCCGAACTGTATATTGGAGTTTAAATTTAAATCGCCGGTTTTAAAAAATTTTTCAACATCCCTGATGCGGGATTTAACATCCGCCCCCCTTTCAATTATGGTTGGTTTTAAACCAGCTTTGGCTAAAACTAAAGCGCAAAACAAACCGGAAGGGCCGCTGCCAACAATTAACGGCCGATTTTTTACTTGAGCCGATTTTTTTTCTATTTTATAAATATAAGCCTCTTGCTCTCGTATTTTATACTTAATAATTTTTTCATAAAAATCTTTTGAAGGCAATTTTATTTTCTTTATCAAATTTTGATGATTTTTTAATTTTACATCCAAGGAATAAACAAAAATAATTCTATTTTTATTTCTAGAATCAATAGCTTTTTTAACTATAACAAAATTAATAATTTCACCTGAATCAATTTCCAGAACTTGGGAAATTTTATCGATAAGCAAGCCCTCATCTTCATCCAAAAGAAGTTTTATTTCTTCAAGTCTTATAAATATATTATTATTTTCTATTTTTTTCTTCATTAATTTATTTGCTGAGTGTGTTTTAACTATTAAAATATACTACAATTTTTTTATAATTTTGTCAATCTGAAAATTATAAAAAAAATAATAAATTGCTTTACATTCGCTTATTTTAAAACTATAATAAAAATATGAAAAAAATTACTTTAATTTTAACCTTATTAGTTATAATTTTTTTACCATATATTGTCAACGCATATCAAACCGGAAAAATAATCGGCTATATTTTTTTACAAGTAGAAAAAAACGGTGAGGCTTGGTATATTTATCCGACTAACGGTAAATCTTATTATCTTGGCCGACCGACAGACGCTTTTAAAATTATGAAAGAGTTGGCGCTTGGCGCCAAACATGATTTTATTATCAATACGGATGTTTTTCCGGAAAGATTATTGGGTATGATTCTTTTAGATGTTGAACAAAATGGTGAAGCTTATTATATTTATCCCGGGAACCAAAGAAAATACTATCTGGGCCGGCCGACAGACGCTTTTAAAATTATGCGCGAATTGGGAAGGGGTATCACCAACTCAGATTTGGCAAATATTACCGTTGGTATAATCGGAGAACCGATTACACCTTTTCAAATTAAAAACAAAATACTTATTAACGGCGTACCATTCACCACACAAGCTCCTTATGGCGAATGGACAGATCAACGCCAACAAGATGGTTGCGAAGAGTCCTCGGCGCTGATGGCGATAAAATGGGCGCGCAAACAAAACTTAACCCAAGATGAAGCTTTAAAAGAAATTACAGGAATTTCTGATTGGCTTTTAACAAAATACGGCGAATATCGGGATATTTCTGCTCAAGACATGGTTGACTGGATATTTAAAGACTATTTTAAATATGATAATATAAAATTAGTTAAAAATATAACCATAAATAATATTATTGAAGAATTGAACAAGGGTAATCTGATTATTACGCCAATGAACGGCCAAGTAATGCACAATCCTTATTTTACGCCACCCGGTCCGATTCGACATGCAATAGTTATCCGCGGTTATGATCCGGAAACAAAAAAATTTATCACTAATGATCCGGGAACCAAACGGGGCGAACTTTACAGTTATGATACAGCTGTGCTCTACGAAGCTATCCGTGATTATCCGACCGGTTATCATGAAATTATTGCAAAAATAGAAAAGAATATGATTGTAATTGAAAAAGAAAAATAATCATATTTAAAATAAAATTGTCGGGCTGGGCGGAATTGAACCGCCGTTACACGCACCCGAAGCGTGAGTAATGCCGTTATACCACAGCCCGATAAAAACTAATTTATTTTACATTAATTATACCAGATTATTTTAAAAAATCTATATTCAAAAAAAACAACCAGTGATTTATAATTACTGGTTTTAAAATTATTCATTCAAACAATCAACTAATACAATCTATGAAATACACTTTTATCGTTATTGTTGTTGTAATTATTTTTGCTACCTTTATTTTTCCCGCTCTTTCCATCGCCCTGTTTATTATTTTCTGTTTTCTACCCCTATAATATTGATCTGCGAAATCTTTCTTTATCTGTCATTGGCAACCTGGAATTATTCGGCGCACTTTGATAATTTGTTTTTCGTGAATTTTTTGGTCTACTACTTGAAATTTCTTCTTTATTTCTATTATATGATTTATATTTTTTTGAATAACCAGATGTTTTACTTGAAAAACTTTTTTTATAAAATTCCCCTCTTTTTTGTACTCCAAAATCCCGTTTGGTGTTGGCGCGAAAAGATTTGCGAATACCCACACCCCCTCTTGCAAAGCTTGTTTTTGTGCTACCATCGCTTCTGTTGTTATCAATTGAAGCTCTTAATGTGTTCAATTCTGAGTCTGTTTTGTTTATTTTTAAAGTTTTATTTATTAATTTTTCAATCTCCCTTATGTTTTTTATTTGGCTTGGCATCACAAATGAAATTGCTTTGCCGCTTTTTCCGGCACGAGCAGTACGACCAATACGATGAACATAGTCACCTGATTTCTCGGGAAGATCATAATTAACAACCAACTCTATCTCCTTAACATCTATTCCCCTGGCAGCGATATCGGTCGCTATCAATATTCTGAATTTTCCCAATTTAAAACCTTCTAATGCTTTTCGGCGTTGAATCAGAGAACGATTGGAATGAATTTCTGCCGCACTAAAACCAATTTGTGTAATTTTTTTGGTTAGTGTTTTTACTGCGTGCTTGGTACGCATAAAAATTAAAACTGAACCCCTGGTTTCTGTTAATATTTTTTTCAAATGATTAAACTTGCTAACCTTATCAATTACAACAAGTTCTTGCTCTACATTTTCTGCGGATGTTCCTGCCGGAGCCACCTCTATTCTTGTCGGCAACACCATATAATCTGAGGCAATTTTTACAATTTGGCTCGGCATCGTAGCGGAAAAAAGCATTGTTTGTCTTTGTTTTGGCACCAATTTAAGAATATCCCTTATCTGCGGCAAAAAGCCCATATCAAGCATCATATCAGCTTCATCAAGAACTAAAATATTTACATTTGCCAAATTAACTGAACGTCTCTGGATATGATCAATTAATCTTCCCGGGGTCGCGATGATTATATGCGGTTTGTGTTTTAAGGATTTTAATTGTTTATTTATCGGTTCTCCCCCAATTAATACGGAAGTTCTTAGGGATATTTTCTTTCCAATAATCTTTAAGTGTTCATCAACCTGCAAAGCCAATTCACGAGTTGGTAAAAGCACCAATCCCATACCCTTATAAACAGCCAAAAGCTGGATCATAGGGATACCAAAGGCCAGGGTTTTTCCCGTACCCGTTTGAGCAATTCCAACTATATCTTTCCTTTCCAAACTTACTGGAATTGATTGTAGTTGGATGGGGGTTGGAATTAAATAGCTCAATTCCGTTAAAATCTCTAAAAGCTTTGGTGCAATACCAAGACCATCGAAGCTCAAAGCTTCTTGTTGTTTTATTTTTTTCATAATTTTAGTAACCCGAGTTCTTGAAAGAGTCACTAAAAAAATAATTAATCCAATGACAGAATAAGTTCGAGTCCGTGCCCAATATTTAAGGCAATATTTTTCCGTTTAAATTACGGTTTTTTATATATCAATAAAGTATAGCATTAAAACTATATTTTGTCAACTAAAACGAATTGAGCCATCTATTTTCTAACTTTGCTACTATCGGTTGAGTCATATAAAATCTAACTCAAATTAATTAATAATTTGGGTTAAATAATAT
>MFGN01000020.1 GCA_001780285.1 Candidatus Falkowbacteria bacterium RIFOXYD12_FULL_34_57
ATTATTTAACCCAAATTATTAATTAATTTGAGTTAGATTTTATATGACTCAACCGATAGTAGCAAAGTTAGAAAATAGATGGCTCAATTCGAATAAATTTATAAACAACCACCTAATATGTTATAATAAATAAATATTATATTATATTATATTAAACTAAAATATTATGAATAAATATGCGGTAATCGGCGGTTCTGGTTTAAAAAATTATCAAAATAAAAACATATTTTTCCTACAAAGACATGAAAACAATGTTCCTCCCCACAAAATTGATCACAAAAAAAACATTAATTTATTAAAAAATAAAAAAATAACTCATGTTGTTGGTGTTTGTTCTGTTGGCTCACTTAAATCAAATATTGTTCCGGGGGATATTATAATTCCTCACGACTATATTAATCTAAATAATATTATTACTTTTTATAACGAAACGGCTAAACATATAATACCGGAAATTAACAGAGAATTAAGAGAAAAAATTAACAATACCGCAAGTATTATTAATATGAAAGTTATAAAGAGGGGGATATATTTTCAAACTATGGGACCGAGATTTGAAACCAGGGCAGAGATAAAAATGCTTTCCCATTTTGCAGATATTGTTGGCATGACCATGTCTCACGAAGCGTCTCTGTCTCAGGAAGCAGGATTAAAGTATGCTGCTATCTGCATGGTGGATAATTTTGCAAATGGAATAAATAGAATGCTAAAAAAAGAAACTTGGGAACAAGCACAAAAAGAAAATCTACCAAAAATCATCAAACTTTTAGATAATTTGTTTAAAATTTAAAAATATTCTAATTAAAAACTCCCTAAATTTTTAGAGAGTTTTGTGTTTTATTTTATTTTTTTGTTTTTATTTTCCTGTTAGCTTTTCTATCATCTGATCTTTTTTTTCCTTCTTCATAACGGCGCTTTTCTGTTTTGGTAATCGGAATAATTGGAGGAATGGGAACGGGACGACCATTTTTATCCATGGCCACAAAAGTAAGATAAGCTGAACTAGTGTGTTTTTTTTCTCCCGTTCTTAGGTTTTCTATCTCTACTCGCACTCCTATTTCCATAGATGTTCGACCAGTATAATTAAGGGATGCTTTCAAAATTATCAAATCACCTATGTGTGCTGGGGATAAAAATTGCACACTGTCTATTACGGCGGTTGCTACCTGATGAGCATATTCTCCACAATGACGCTGAGCTACCACGCCAGCGACCGAATCAATCCATTTTAAAATATCCCCGCCATGTACATTGCCCGACGCATTGGCATTAAGCGGAATAGCTTGTATTCCTGTATCTTCTTTGCTCTCTTTTACCTTTTTCCCTTTCATTGATTTGCTCTCCTTCTTAAAATTTCATATATTTCTTTTCTGTTTATATTTATCTTATTAGGCAGATAGGGAAGAGTTTCTAAATAATTAATGGTTGTTCTACGGCCACTGCTTCGATAATAATAAACCTCAGATAATTCTTCTACAATTTTTAGAGGCAGGGGTTTTACTCTGGTGCGAAATGCGCTAGATACTTTACCCATCCATGTGCTACGATCTACCAAGCTTACAAATTTTTTTATTTCCGGAAAATCAGTATAACCTGCATTATTAATAATAATTGGTGCTTCATCAAAACAAAACGGAAAGCGGGTAGTGCTCCAGGTTGCTTCACAGACATTCTTATGCTTAACAATACGAATAGGCCAAGTAATAAACATTAATTTAATAGCCTCTTGTCCGCCTTGCATAAAAACCAATAGGGTGTTTTCTAAGGCCTCTTTATTTTTAGGATGAAGAAGGTTCTTGGAATGGCATCCCGTAAGCCCAAAGCTGCCGAACTCCCAAAAGGGATCAGTGCGCATATCCTGCAAATCTTTTTTTCTGGGACGACGAAGCATCACCGTACGCATAATACTATTCTTCAATTTTTATCTCCTTGTTAATGTTCTATATTCAAATTCAAAGGTATCAATATCTTAAAGAATAACAAGAGTTCCGTCAAACAAAATTTTAAAGCCCCGATTTTAGGGGCTTTATTTTTATTATTTATATTTTAAGCGGTTATTTCCCTGATCGTCAAATATAGCGACCGGATGGTCGCCGGCCTCTGTAAAACATAAATGTTTTGCAATTTCTATATCATAAACATCTTCTCTGATCTGATAAATTTCAGAATCAATTATTACTGCGACTCTAAATTTTCCAGGTTGTGCAATAAGTTCTGAATCTGACAATACTTTTAAATTTAACTTGTCCATCGTTCCCCCTTTAATAATTTTTATTGAAAACGCCTTCTTCTATTAAAACCATATTAACACTATTTATAATTTTGTCAATTTTTCTTTTTTACAAGAAAAGCCTTTGATTGTTCAAAGGCTTTTTTATTATTCTTCGTTTTCAGCTTTGGCTTGTTTGCCGGCTCCCTGAAGTCCATACATTGTAGTTGATCCGCTGGACCAATAAACAAGGATGTTTTCACTTACCATTTGATTAATAAACTTTTTTGCCTCTCGAGGTTTTATTCCCAAAACCTTTACAAGGTCGTTAAAATAAAATTTTGTTTTTATGTCTTTCTTTTTTTCCAAAAATTCTACTATTTTTTGTTTTGCTTCATTGTAATCCATTTTTTCCTCCTTATTATTATGGATTATCTTGTTAAAAATATTTTAAAAAATATATTCTCATTCCCTTGGCGGCATTATAGTGATATAATTATAGTATAATTAATTAATTTAAAAAAATGAAGCCCAACAATACCTGGTTTAATTATCTTACACTAAAAAGTGTTAATAAAATAATTAGAATTTTAACTGTCTCGGATTTAATAATTTTAAGCGGTTACGGCCTGATTTCTCCAATTTTTGCCATATATATTGCCGACTCCATTAAGGGGGGGACTGTGGAGGTAATAGGAATAGCGTCAGCAATATATTTACTTTCAAAAAGCTTGGGACAAATTCCCATTGCAACTACAATTGATAAAATCAAAGGAGAAAAAGATGATTTTTGGTTCTTGTTTTCCGGCTCTATTCTCTTTAGCTTGATTCCTTTGCTTTATTTGATAATAAATGCTCCTTGGCAACTATATATAATTCAGGCGCTTTACGGCTTTGCCGACGGAATAGTTCTTCCTTCCTGGTATGCAATATTTACCAGACACATTGACAAAGACCACGAGGGCCTGGAATGGGGTATTTATAGAACATTAACGGATCTGGGAGGCGCCGGCGCTGCCTCGATTGGAGGATTTTTAGCTTTCCGTTTTGGTTTCTCTAATCTTTTTATTGTAATCAGCATACTATCGTTTATCGGAACCATGTTTCTCCTTGGGATTCGTAAAAACTTTAAATAAAAATAATCAACCGTGAATATCTTCTACTCTTCCCACCTCGCCCGTTTCCAACCGAACCTTGATTCCGCGCGGATGAAAAGGTTTGTTGGTAAGAATATCTAAAACCACACCCTCTGTTAAAGCGCCCGTAGGCTGATCTTTTTTTTGTACAATATAGACATATGATCCGGGATGAATATCAGCTCTTTTTTGTCCGTTCATATTTTTTCCCATTAATCAAATTAATTTTTTCTATCCGTGATAATTTCTTTATACGATACTCTTCTTTTGTGGCAGTAGACCTGCTTCTTTTTTTTAACAAATAAACCAAACTCACCGGCCTTCTTCCTTTGGTATATTTTGCTCCCAGGTGTGAAAAATTATGCTCATTAATTCGCTTTTCCAGATTATTTGTAATTCCCGTATATAAGCTTCCGTCAGAACATTTTAAAATATAAACACAATACATAATGATTTCATGTTTTTTATAGTCTTATTTTAACACTTAATTAAGTTTCATAAAATAGACACAAAAAATGTCTCAAAAATATAAAAATAATTTCTAAATTTTAAAAGAATAAACCTGTATTTAAAAACAAAATATTTGTTGTGGTTTTATTGATTTTTTATGGTATAATTACAATATGAAAAACGAAAATAATAAGAAAGAAGTTTTTAATCTTGAAGACTTAATAAGAGGTTTGAACACAAAAAAAGATCTTAACAAAAAGATAAATTTTGGATTTATAGCTTTTGTTTTTTCTTTTTTATTTTTTAATATACTCGCCCAAAATGGCGGATTAAAGCTTATTATTAATTATATAAATTCTATGGGATTTTCTTTAATTCCGGTAATCATTATAGTGATTATCCTGATCTCTATCAGGCAAATTAATCAATACCAAAGAGGGGTAAAGTTTACCCTGGGAAAATATTCTGGTATTATGCAGCCCGGTTGGCGCTTGATTTTTCCAATCATTCAAAGCCATCAAAAAGTCGATATGCGCATCAAGGCTGTTGATGTTCCTGATCAAGAAGCAATTACTAAAGACAATATTTCGGTGACCGTAAATGCGGTTATCTATTATAAAATAAATGACGCAGAAAAAGCAATTATCGAGGTGGAAGATTTCTTCTTTGCGGTTTCTCAATTGGCCCAAACCACCATGCGAAATGTGGTTGGTGAGGTTGATTTAGATGAGCTTTTATCTAATCGTGATGCTATTGCAGAAAAAATCAGAAAAATCGTGGATAAGGCGACCGATGCCTGGGGCGTACAAGTCAATTCCGTTGAACTTAAAGATGTTACCTTGCCGGAAGAGATGAAGCGGGTTATCGGCAAACAGGCGGAAGCGGAAAGGGAAAAACGGGCGGTTATTATAAAATCTGAGGGAGAAGTAATCGCTTCAGCAAATATTGCTAAAGCGGCGGAGGTTTTATCGTCTCAAGCGGGCTCGCTTCATTTACGCACCCTGCACACCCTAAATGACTTATCTTCCGATCAATCAAATACTGTTATTTTTGCTCTTCCTCTTGAGGTTTTACGAGCATTTGAAAAATTTAATGGTAAAAATAAAAACGAATAATATAAAATAAAAATACTCCCAACTCGGAGTATTTTTATTTTGAATCGGTTATTAAATGAGTTGGGAACAATCAATTCATATAAATCTGAATTTAATCTTAAAATACTTAACACGTTTTAATTATTTTTTGAGCTATAACACTAATCCACTGTACATTTTTACGTCCTAATCGGTCAGTAATTATTGATGATTCAATAATTTTAAAACTACAATCTTTAAGTATTTTTTCAATTTCATACTTATAATAAAAAACAAAATAACGATTTTGGTTATTTGATAATTTTTCTTTCACATTTTTTTCTCCACCACCTCGTTTTAAACCAATATGTAAATAACCATCTGGTTTTAATATTTCATAAAACGATTTTATGATTTTTTTTCCATCAGTTTTTGAAAAATGTAGAAGAACTGCCATTGCCCAAATAGCATCAAAGTTATTATCAGGAAATTTCAAGTTCATTAAATCCATCTTTTTAAATTTTGCTTTTGGTACATTCTTTTTTGCTTCTTTTAAAAACTCTTCAACTATATCAATTCCTATAACCTGATGTTCTGCTTTGGTAAATATTTTTGCATCTCTGCCACCCGCACACCCAACATCTAAGATTAAAGACTTTGGTTTTAATTGATTTAAAAAATCACTAATTGTCTTTGGTTCTCCATTTTTTATATCCTTAAGATATTTTTTTCCTAGTTGTCTATAAATATTTATAGTATTTATATAATCTTTTTTCATATTATAAATATAGCAAATAAATTAAAAGTTTAGAACCAAAAACACTTTCAATATTACAAAATAATCGGAAGTGTTTTTAATCTGTCCCTACAGGGGTCACGTAGTGGACGACGTTAGAAACGCTATTATTAAAATGGGTAGGTATATTTATATTCCTGATTTAAAAGATGCGAGCAAATAAAATTTTAAATCCACACACTTGTTTGACTCACTATTTCTCAATTTTCACTTAACCTCATGATATCCTTCTGGATACAGTTATTGATTGTTTATCTGATAATCTTTTTACCTTACATTTAAATTTAAATTCAAATTTTTTTATTTTTTCTTCCATCTCTTTAATATAATGAGGGTAGATGATAATATCAGTTAAATTTAAGCCTGTTAAATCTTTTAATTTAACTGCATTTATTTTTTTATCAAAATAATCAACAATATTAATATTCGGCCCTAAAAAGACACCGCCGCCGCTAACACCGACAATAATAACTCCTCGGTTAGCTAGATCAGTAATTATTTTATCGGCACCAGTTTTTTTGATATGGTATAAAAGATAAAATGGATTACCGCCATTTATATAGATAACGTCGAACCTTTTTAAATTATTTGGATTTTCAAATTCAATATCAATAAATTTTACTTGTTTAAAACCTAAATTATCAAGCGTCTGCTTGGCCAAAATTGCATGTTTGTTTTTTTCTTTCCATTCTTCTGAAGCAGTAGTAATAATACCCACTGATAAATTTTTTGGAGCTGATGTCAGTAAGCCCAACAATCTCTTTTTTAAATACTTATTTTTTTGAAATCCGTGAGAGGATAAGATAATATTTTTCATAATTTAAGTATAGGAAAAAATAGCATAAAAAGCAATTATACATGTATATAATTACGAATAAATAAAAAAGGGTAGGTCATTCATGATTGAATTTCCTACCCCGTTTCACATAATCTTAATGGCCAATCTAATCGATTAACCACAAGATCAGCTTTTATTGAAAGAACATTTTGGTATTTCGTATTCGGCCGTTTTATTTCCACGACCGTCGTTTCGGGAAATTTTGTTTTTATTTCATCGATATTTTTTGGATTGTCATCCAAAAAAATAGTCGGTGTTATCCCTAAAATTTCCAACTGATTCCACTTAACATCTGATGTGACTATGAAACTGTGACAAAGATCGCTAAGCTTGCTTCCGATAAATTTGGCAAGCTGGAAACCTTGATCGCCATATGTTAAAATTACAACTTTCCAACCTGATTCAATCGCAGAACTGAGAAAAAGCCTAGAATCGTCAAAAACATACAGATGACCTTTTTCTCTAATATAACTCTGCATTTCTGCTACAACTTTTTCAATCATGACTGGTTTAATTTTTCGATTTCTTTGAACCATTAAAAAAAAGTTGAACAGTAGATTGTCTGGAGGTACTAAAGCGAGAGATGGATCAAGAAAATCCCTGTCAATTCCATTCACTTTGCACAGTTTGTACAAATCCCGATAAAGCGCATCGGAATCAAAGACGGTTCTGTCGAAGTCAATGACGAGTAGTTCTTGACTACTTGTATTCATTAGTAAAATCCTCCCTTGTGAAACATCAACAATAAAAAAAGTGGGGCTCAATCATACATATAGTACAATTGAGCCCTGTATTACAACCTGGATGTCTTGTGGATTTTTTCCACTAATATTGGTATGTGCTTTTTCTTGCACTCACCGCAAAGCGAGGTGCCAGAAACACATTCCTGATACATGCTCGTTGTTGAGTTGCGAGGTTGCAAAATCTCGGCAATCTTAAAGAAAGAACAAAGATGCGGACTACCACCTTCTCGACGTTGTTCTTCTGAAGTCAAACAACCGCCGGAAAAACTCCGTTGCAGTTTGCGATCAATTTGATCGCGATCCTCATCCAGAAGAATGAGCGATTTTGAATTTTTTATGCTCATTCTTTGTTTTGGTCCCTCCAAGCTTGGGAGAAGCAGTCGATATGAGTAACTCGGCAATGGTAGTTTAAGCTGACGAGCGACGATCTTCGTGGCTTCTGCGTGCGTAATCTGATGGACATCCGAGAGGATAAGTGTCGGACGTTTTGGGAAAAGCGTTACCGGCAAAAGAAAAGCTGCGGCTGTGATGGCGGGAACACGAAGTGTTGTAATAGAAACTCCTTCGTCCCAACCATACAATTGCAAAATTTTCCTCGCCAGCAAACATTTTCCTGCACGATTTTCGAGAACTTGTAACTCCTGACAATCTTGATCGGAGAAACTTACCGAAGTATCTGGCAATGAATCGCCAATAAATTTCAGGTATTTCTCTCCAAATCGAGCCATCTCAGCCTTTGCATCATCAGCACTTAGAAGTCGATCTGCCTCATACCCAGCAAACATAAACATTGGCTGACCACCTTGTTGGACGAGCCAATGCAATTCCCGCATTAGCGTGAGATGGCCAAGGTGAAACATTGCACCAGGACGCATACCGATGAGCACGGAGAATTGTTTCCCACTCGTCATTACGTTAAAGACGGGTAGTGAATTTTGAAACGCCCAGACACCAACCCGAGCAAACCCTTCCCGAATCTCAATAAAGTTATCGACAGGCATCTCTGCTATTGTCTCAAGAGCAAATTGTTTGACCGCATCAGATGTTTCAGTAGTAGCCAATATTACTCTTTCTTGTATCCAGTTTTCAAGTGCCATGAATTCCTCCTTAATCTGATTGAACTTGAAGAAAATGAATCATTTCCTCCAAGCGATTTTCCAGACTATTGTCTTTGACGTACTGCTCAGCTTTCTGCATGTAAAATGCGGGGAAGTCGGGCATGCCGCTGTGAAGACTACTGCCAAGAGACCAAAAACGCGCAACTGATGCGAGAGTACTTTCATGTAGCTCCTCATCAGAAAACGTATATTGGTATCGAAACTTATTACCATCTTGAATCACAATCCCTGCCTTTAAGAAGAACGAGGTCATCACTTCTGTCATTCTTTCCCACAACTGCTGAAAGTTGGAGGATGTGTAGTAACGAAGGAAGTAGCTCCGATACCAGGGGCAGAGGTGGAAACGAGCGAGTACAGAATCTGCAACAAGATTTGTATCAGTAGCAACAGTTCTTCCTTTTCTTTCTGCCATAGCACCCGAAAACGGGCCGATAAATGCCCCGCCGACTTCCGCAATCACATCCATGTCTTTTTGTGAAGCCAAAAACATAACATGAGGATTAAGCACCTTTCCGCCGAAATATCCTCCGAAAATTTTCTGCCTCCCATCACTCACGAAATCATTTCTGTTAAGCGAATAGATAGTAACTGGATAACCTTCGAAGGACGATTGGATTCTTCGAACAGTAGTTGGTAGCGTATGGATACAGAGAAGGTCTAGGTCGCTTTCGACAGTTTGTTGATTTAGCACAAAGCTGCCGTAGCATATCCAAAAGTTTTCGTCATCCCCTTTCACACCGACTTCATCCACAAGACATGCAACCGCTCGTGCAACAAAGTCGAAATTCCTTTGATTCATCAACGTTCTATACATGTGCTTGCTCCTTTGGCTGTGGGAATTGAAACCCGAGATTACTTTCGTTTCGACCAAGTTCATTGGCCGTGATGACTGCCTGCGCGAATATAGAAGCCGCAAAGACTTCACGTCCCCAGAGCTCAAGAAATCGCAACTCTCCAAAATAGAGAATTGCTAAAAATCTGTTAATGTCATTTACGGTTTCCTCGTCTGGAATTCCGCCGAGCATCATTGAAGCTGCTGATAACGCGACATCTTTGTAAGGCTGTAAATGGTTGGGAATGAACGCGTCATGTTCGATAACGAGCTGATTTTGAGTCACACGCACAACGGCTTCAGAAACCAATACAATACAGCGTGTTGACCACCATCCATACAGATGCGCAAGCATCATCCTCCAGTCGTGGTGTGAACCAGACCACTCCCAATCAACGCAGTACCATGAACCATCGTTGTTTACCACAATATTACTGGGTTGAGGATCTCCATGACACACTACGCCTTTTGTTGGTTTTCCGATGGAAGCAACTTTCTCAAACGATTCCGAAATGGAAGAGTACTTATTACCGTTTACGACAATTGGTAAATTCCAACAATCTGCTAATTTCACTCCGCCAATTACTGTAGAATTAACGCCACTCTTGATTCTTTGCAAACGAGAGCAGAAGAATCGCGGACAGAGTGATTCTTTAAATTGATGCTGCGAAGACTTCCACATATTCACAAGTGATTCCACAACGTCTTTCCAGACGGCGAGTAAACGTCTATGTGGCATGTCGGAGTTCATAATGAGATGATGTAGAGTGTGTACACCCCTGCATTCGGAGATCATAACCTCAAATCCGTCCACTACTTGGCACCATAAAACCCGCGGGAGGTAACTCCGAAGATACGGCACCAAAATTTCTCTTTTTCCAATTTCGTCCACGAGCGAAACGCGTGATCCAATCACGCATTTTACTGCATAGAGAAAGTTGGTGTGAGAATGTCTGAAAATAGACACTCTCGCACCGGAACTACCTGGAAAAGAGATGAGGACGAGTTCGGGATCGTCTTGTTCTCCGAGCATCATTCTCATTGCTTTCGTGGCAACGCGAACGATCTCAGACATAATATTCCTCCTTTATTTGTTTGTGAAGTAGTTGATATGCATTGCTTTACGCACTTCATCGAGGGTTTTCGCAGCGACTTTTCGCGCCGCTTCAGTTCCTTCCTTAAGAATGCGCATCACTGCACTTGAATCATTGGCGAGTTGTTCACGACGGATACGTATTGGATCGAGTTCCGCCAAAAGAACTTCCATGAGTCTTTGCTTGACTTTACCATCACCGAGACCACCACGGCGATAGTGATTTTTCATCACTTCAAGAGCTTCTTTGTCTGGGTCAAAAGCATCCAAATACGCAAATACTGGATTGCCCTCCACTGTGCCAGGATCTTCCATGCGAAGATGTTTCGGGTCAGTATACATCATTTTCACCTTATGACGCACCTCGTCCGCACTATTAGAAAGAGAAATAACGTTACCGAGCGATTTGGACATCTTACCTTTGCCGTCAGTTCCAGGAAGACGAGTAACACTTGAAAGCAATGCTTTTGCTTCGACAAGAACTGAAGATTCGTAAATACGGTTAAAGCTACGCACAATTTCATTCGTCTGCTCAATCATTGGCAACTGGTCTTCGCCCACAGGCACTACATCTGCCTTAAAAGCAGTTATGTCTGCCGCTTGACTTACGGGATAAACCAGAAAACCAGCCGGTATACTTGCCCCAAATCCGCGCTGTTTTATTTCATCCTTAACGGTCGGATTGCGTTGCAAACGTGAAACCGTTACCAGATTAAGATAATACATAGTAAGCTCAGCAAGCTCTGGTACAAGCGATTGGATGAAAATAGTCGTTACCTTTGGGTCAATACCAACAGCTAGATAATCCAACGCTACTTCAAGAATGTTCTTACGAACCTTCTCTGGATTTTCAGCGTTATCTGTGAGCGCCTGTGCATCAGCAATAATAATAAATTGCTTATGCGTGTGCTGAAGCAAAACTCGCTGACGCAACGATCCTACGTAATGACCTAAATGTAATGGTCCCGTTGGACGATCTCCTGTTAAAATACTCTTTTTGGTGTTTGTATTCATCTGTTTTCTCCTTTCGTTGACTTGATGTTTTTTGTTTGGATTGTCAAGGTTCTTTGTCATTTTTATGTCTTGACTCGACTTTATACTATAATACAAATTAAATAAAAAATCAAGTGAGGTCAGCCATTCCTTTATATCTATGCTTTCTATAATCCAAATTCAAGCACTTTCTGCAACCTATTTAATTATTTAAGGGATATTTAAACAAAACACCAGCTCTTCTGTGGCAGATCGGGCACTTAAATCAAAACCGCAATCCATTATAATTGGTCTTAGACGTAGTCAATTCAATTTTTTCTCCCATAGCTTTTAACTCGCTTTCAATTAAAAGCTTTTTTATTTCTTCTTTATATTTTTTGATAAAGTCTTTTATCTTTATTTTTGGACACTCATCAATTAAAAATATTTTTCCGAAATTATTTGGAGTCAATAATTTTTTCATCTTTATTGTCTTTATTTGAGTTAATTTGTTGATTTTGAGAAACAAAAGCAGTTTTTGCTTTTACTGTTATATCAAAACCAGGCGACTTGATATGCTTTAAGGTGGTTAAAGCGGAAATAAATTGCCGATTAGCTTTATCAACCTCTTTGCTTATCATCGTGTAATATCCATTTTTTTCACTGCTTAAATATTCAATCTTTTGACAACTATTAAATGCTCTGGAATAATCCAATACTCTGGCATATGAATTGGCAATAACCTCAACCAAGGCAAACTCGCTGGGAGTTTGGCAATTATATTCTTTTTGCAATTGATTACTTAATTCAATAGCCACTGTTCTAACTCCCTCGGGAACGCTTTCAGCCAGAGGTACGTGCGTTTCAAAACCATACACCCTCATTACTTTCATGGTTTTATCATTTACTTTATCAAGCATCTTATCACGTTCTTTTTTATCGCCATCAAGAAATTTTGGAATCATTTCTCCCAACTCTTTTAAAATGGTTTTTGGTACATATTCAAAAGAAGCGGACATTATGAATTTTTTTGTTTGCTCATCGGTATAAGGAACAATTTCTTTTTTAGTAGTTTTGTTATTAGTCATATATTTTTACCCACCCACTCCACTCACTATATTTTTATGTTAAGTCGGTAGTGGGATAAATTAATATTCTTCGCTTATCATTTTTATCAGGCTCTTGAGTAATAAGCCCTGCTGTTTCAAGTATAGGGATGATCTGCTGTCTTAACCTGAAATCCTCGATCATCCTCCCATAAACCTGAAAATGCTTTTTAAATATATCTTGCCTGGTAACGCCGTCTTTTAATCCATTCGGAAATCCATGCTCATCAAGATTCTTATCTTTATAAGCTGGCACGATAACCTCCCTGTAAAGATTAAAAATATAGGGCGGTAAATTATACTCTTGGCTTTCTGATATTTTCTCCCAAATTTTAACCGCATCATTCACGTCATTTCGATTAGCAATTATCGTGTTGTTTTTTCTCTCCCTAAACCATAAATTAAGCAAGGCGAATGATTTTATAAGAGCTATTAATCTCCCAATATCCCGCTGATGCCTTGGCTTTAATATTTCCCGTTTCTGCATAAAAACATTTTCAATTATTTTGGCATCGGGAATTTTTACGCTATCTATATTTTCATTCTTAATCGCCTCTATTCTTTCTTTGAGTAGCAGTCTATCGGGATTGCTATCAAGCCAACTGCTATAGGCATCCTTATCCGCTTCTTTCTTGATTTTTTCCAAAATACCCTCCCTAATTTTCTCTTGATTAGTTTCAGGCGACAATAGCATAAATCTCGTACCTTCCTGCTCATCAATTTTTAAGCCCGCACTGCAGAATATCACTGCCGGAAATCCTTTTATATAAACATTCTTTGTTCTTAATCCGCCTCTTTGCGACTTATCTGTAATTTTCAAATGCATTTCCTTCTTATCGTGGGAGAGCAATGGCCTTAATCTTTCCAAAAGCATAGCATGGGGCTGATCCATAAAGATTAATATTTTCCTGGACAAATCAATTTCATATCCGCCCCGCTCTTTATTTAATTTACCAACATCATGAAAAAACGCCGTGGGAGAACAATAACCGATTTCAATCACATCTTTTTCTGGAAATAGCTTGGCAATCTCCATGGGGATATAACTTTTACCTGTAGACGACGGGGCATTAAAACTGATATTGAATTGGGCATTCTCAGTATAAGAAGATAACTGGCAAAGAAAAGTGACTAATTTATTTTCTTAATCCTTTTTAATCGTAAGCCCGAGGATATCAACTAATTCTCTTGAATCCAGAGATTTAAATTTGGAAATATCAAACTGCTTTTTGCCTGCCACCTGCTCTGATAATTCATAAATTAGTTCATCAGGATTGCCGTCATAATTAATAAAATAATCAGTTATATCTTTCCCGTCCGTCATCCTGTCTGGGAGAGTAATTGTGTAAATGGTCGTATCTGGTAAATTTTCTTCCAATTGCTTTATCAATTTACTTGCCCCTTTTTCACCCGCCTCATCTTTATCAAAACAAACATAGATCTTTTTAAGTTCGGATAATTCCTCGATCCATTCTTTCTTAAAGTTCCCTGCTCCCGCTGTTGAAGTAATAGCTGGTATGCCGAAATTTTGAAGCATAATGAGTTGCTTGAAACCAAATATTCTGATCTACAAAAGCAATTGGATAATCTTACCAAGCTTCGCTTAAAAGATTTATTAAGCGATGAAGAGTTTATCAGGGAAAGAACTGATCTGCAGAATGAAATCACTAGAACCAGGGAGAAGCTTGATCAAAATCAAGACAGGGGGCAGAATTGGGTTGACTTGGTTGAGAAAGCATTTAATTTTGCCACTTATGCTAAAAAGAAATTTGAAAGCACTTTGGATTTGGGAGTGAAGCGGGAAATACTGGCAACAATAGGGCAAACTTTTGTATTAAGTAATAAAAAACTTCAAATAGATCCGATTGAATGGCTGGTGCCCATTTCTAACCTAAATAAAACTCTTAAAAAAGAAATAAAAAGGTTAGAACCAACAAAAAACAGGCAATGTTCGCAAAAATTACCTGCTTTTGTGCATCAAAATGCTAAATGGGGTGGCTAGAGGGAATCGAACCCTCATCACCGGGACCACAACCCGGCGTTCTAACCGTTGAACTATAGCCACCATGATTTCATATTTATGGTGATCACAACCTCAGCTTAAAGTTTTACCTTTTCTCTCGCCTGTCAGGCGAGTACCGTTGCCACCCTAACGGGTGAACAGCAAAGCTGAAACTATGGCCACCATCATTATTAAAATATTATAATTTAATTTCTGTCTCGTGTTAAAATTTTTTCTGTCTCCTCTTTTATTCTTTGAAACATCTCATCTCTTTTTCCTGTATCTTTTATTTTTACTCTTCTCTCTTTCAATACTTCTTTAATAATTTCATGAAAATCTTTATATATTTGCACCAACTCTCCCCTGATATCGTGTTCGCTTTTTTTATAATAAGTATCGTTAGGTTGTTTTTCTGTATATTCCGCGAATACTCTCAATTGCATCTCTATTTCTTCTAAGATTTGAAGCTGTATCGGATGATTTGCAATATCATCTTCTTTCCCCATTGATTTTAACTTTCCTAATTCTTCAATTGTTTTTTCTTCAACACCAACAATCACCTTTGGTATGTGGGTCATTTGACCCCTTATTTTTCCTGATTCAAAATATTTCATTTTTCCCAAATCACCCCTCACTATCTCTCCCCGTATTTTATTAAATTTTCCACATAGTTGATAACTTGGGTTAAATGTTGCGTCCATTACTAAACCCATATACTTTTCAAAACCACCCTCTTTCCTAAAAATAGTTAAAGTATCAATTCCGTTTTTACAGTCATCAAAAGGGGCGGCTGGTTTAGCATCTGTATTTTCTCCAAACCAAGAACTTTTACTAATGTGTTCGGTTACTAAGGATTCTAAAACCGTAGCCAATTTTAAACCTTCCGGAGCCTTGCCATTCTTAAGCATTTGCGCTTTTAGTTTTTTTGCTTCAGCCTTGTCGGCCATCACCATGTCTCGTCCGTAAATACCCACAAACCTATCTGGATCAATAGCGTTTTTTTCTAAATATCTAACTGCCTGATTAAATATATTGTTTTTAGAGCTTATTTCCTCTTGTCTGTTGGAATATAAATTTTCTAAACCCTTCTCCATTTTTTTATACTAAAAAACTAAATTAAGATTTTTTGTTAAAAATTGTAAAAATAAATACTTTCCCCCTTTTCTTGTATTACTTTCTGAGGAGCCACGGTTGGCATTGGAAAAGAACAGCTTACCACTATTGCTCCGTGCTTGCACTCTTTTTTAAATTTTTCCTCTAATCTCTTCATAGTTTCTAGATTTAAATAACAATAAATCATGTCAGCCCTGCTCAAATCAACCTTAAAAAAATTCTTTTTTAAAATAGTGATATTGTTATTTGTTAAACTATCCTGAAGTCCGGCTATAAGAAACGGAAGAAAAGAATATTCAACTCCAAACATTTTTGCTCTGGGATATTTTCTGCCAATCGCCCGAAGAAAACCGGCTCGGCCGCAGCCCAGCTCGTAAATTATTGAATCTTCTTTTATGTTTAAACTCTCAACAATCTTTTTTATTACATTTCTTTTTGTAGAAATAAACGGCGCATAACTCCTAAAAACAATATTATAAAACTGTATAACAAAGAATATAAAAAATGTAATTAATAAAATCAAAAAGAATAAAAAAATTGCCATATTTGTTTTAATTATGTGCGCCCAGAGGGAATCGAACCCCCATAACCAGCTTAGAAGGCTGGTGTTCTATCCGTTGAACTATGGGCGCAAAAATATCTATAAATATTCGGGTTGTTAACGCTTCATCATAATCTTCTCTCGCTTTCGCAGGCGAGTACCGTTATCCACCCCCAGGGCGGATCAGTACAACTGAAACTATGGGCGCAGTATTAATGCGCAACTATAATCAAACATTTAACTAAATAATCCTATCAAAAAAAAGCAAAAAAGTCAATATAACCCTCCTTAAAAATTTTAAATGTGTTGTGTTTTAAAGAAAAAGGTATTATAATAAAGAATAATAAATAAAAATAATTCCTGCTTTATGAATTCTATTATAATTTTTTTAATATTAGTCGCCACAGTTATTGTTATTATTATTAGCGGAAAGACAGAATAAAATTTTATTTTTTATTTAAAATCACTGCCAAGTATTTCTGGCAGTGATTTTGTGTTTTACAAATATTAAAAACTTAAAACTAGCAATTCCATGTCTTCTTGCGGTAAATCTTTTTTGGAAATTTTTAATTTATCTTCGTATGTTGGTTCTATGCCTAGTTCTTTGATAAATTTATCTACTCCATCAATATCAACATTTAAACCTTGAATTTTATAATGCATAGGAATCACTATTCTTGGCTCTACTTGATTTGTTACTTCTGCTGCTTTTTTTGCATCAATTGTGTATTTTCCGCCAACCGGAACCAACAAAATATCCACCCCCGAAAGCATTTCTAGTTGCGTCTCTCCTAAAACAGTTCCTAAATCACCGAGGTGAGCAATAGAAATATCATCTACCTCAAAACGAAAAATAGTATTTGCGCCTCTTTCTTTTCCTTGTTTTTCATCATGAAAAGAGCTGATGCCTTGAATACTGATATTATTAATATCGTATTCTCCGGGGCCATTGATAATTATAGGGTTTCCACGCAAAGCCTTAACATTGTTATGATCATGATGATCGTGGCTCACAGTAATAATATTTGCTTCAAAATTTGGCAGTTTTAAACCGATGGTCTTGTCAAATGGATCAGTAACCAGTGTTACACCCTCCGAACCAATTTTATCCTGAATCTTAAAGCATGATTGGCCACACCAAGTAATATACATAATATTTTTACTTAATTTTTGCTGATTTAGCAATAAATTTATTATTAAATTAGTGTTTTTATTATTTTTAGTATATCAAAAAACACTAGATTGTCAATAAAAAAAGGGGCCCAAACGGGCCCCTTCTTAATATAAAATTTAATTTATGAGCCTTAAGTTTGAGCCCCACCCCCAAGTTTTGTTTTTTACTCATAAGAACTAAATCTATAAGTAAGAAAATCCCATGCTCGGGGTTGTTGTGGAGCTTTTTTCTGACTTGAAAAGCGAGTCTTCTACCTATTTTGTGGTAGAAGACTAATAAATTTTTGTGAATTTATTAATACATCTACCTTTTTTTTGTTTTTGTTTTTAATTTGGTTATGTCAGAGCTAACCGAAGAAAAATAAGTAGAAAAAAAATTTACCCAATTTTTTGATTTTTATTTGATAAATTTTTTTATTTAGTTTTTAAAGATATTTTTTATTTTACCTACTATTAATATACCATAAAAAAATAATTAAGTCAACGATTATATACACTCTATATATTTATTTATTATTAGCAAAAAATAAGTATACACACAAGAGTTATTTATTTTTTAGTCTAGACAACTGTGGACTAAAAATAAAACTTTATACACAAAAAACAAAAGTTATCCACTTTTCTGTTGATAACTTTTTAAAGTCCAAAAAACCTTAGACAAAAAAAGACCCACTATTGATAAAATAATGAGTCCTTGTTTGAGACTGTCGCCAAATATTGCTTTTATTTTTTAATGTTTTAATGCTTACACCTAAAGGAAAACAAAAACTCTTTGAATGCGCAAGCCATAAATCAAGAACCATAAAAAAACAATATTTGGCGACAGTCTCATCACTAGCATCCCTTTCTTATTTTTCTTTCTTCTAATTTAAAAGAAAATAAAATGAAAGTTACTTGTATTATACAATAAAGTACATTAAGAAAAGATAAAAAAAATATAAAGAAAAAATAAAATATACCCTTTTTGCTAAAATTAAATAAAAATTTTAATTAAAATTTTTAGATTTTCTGTTGACATCATTGCTTTTTTAGTGTATATTTATCTTAGTATTAATTAACATAAGATAATAAAATCATGCGTAGAACATGGAGAAAAGCTAAACCAAAAGAGGATAAAATGTTTAGGATTAACAACCAAATAAGGTGTGAAAGTGTTTTTTTAATTGACGAATTTGGCGAACAAAAAGGAGACACGCCTACAAAAGAAGCGCTTAGAATAGCCAATGAGGCGAGCTTAGATTTGGTGGAAGTTAACCCCAAAGCCAATCCTCCGATTGTAAAAATCATGGATTATGGGCAGTTTAAATATGAAAAAGAAAAAAAAGCCCACAAACAAAAGGTGCAACAAAAAAAGGTTAACACTAAGGGGGTTAGATTGTCGGTTCGAATTAGTGAACATGACCTGGATTTAAGATTAAAACAAGCTATAAAATTTCTAGAAAAGGGGCACAAGCTTAAAATTGAATTAATATTAAAGGGGCGGGAAAAAGCTCATCCTGGGAAAGCAAAAGAAATTATCGAAAACTTTGTAACAAAATTAAAAGAAACAAAAGGACTAAATATTGAAGCCGAACAAGACTTGACAAAAAGAGGAGGAGGGTTTATAATGATACTGTTAAACAAAAAAGATTAAATATACTGCGAAACTCAGGTATAGTAACCTGTTTTTTGTTTTAGAAACTATTCAAAAGATTAAAAAAACAATCTTTAAATATATATATGCCAAAATTAAAAACACACAAAGCTACAGTTAAAAGATTTAAAATAACCAAAACCGGAAAAATAAAACAAAGAAAATCTGGCCAAGACCATTTTAATTCTCGAGAATCTGGAAAAACCAAACGCAACAAAAGAAGAGACATTAACACTGATAAAACTTTAAAAAAAACCATTAAATCATTAATATCAAAATAATAAAACGCTAATACGCACGAATAATATTAATTGTTAATATTTTAATTCGTATTAATTGGCAATCTTATATATGACTAGAGTAAAGAGAGGAACCTCTCATGTAAAAAAAAGGAAGAGTCTTTTAAAAAGAACTAAGGGGTACAAATGGGGAAGAAAAAATTTAATAAAACAAGCTAAAGAAGCCGTGGTTAAAGCCGGTGTTCACGCTTATGTTGATAGAAAAAAGAAAAAACGAGTAAACAGGGGGCTTTGGCACATAAAAATAAATGCTTTTGTGCATGAAAAAGGATTAAACTATTCTCGATTTATTAATCTACTAAAAATCAACAAAATAGAGGTAGATCGTAAAATTTTAGCTGATTTAGCTGTAAACAACAAAAAGGTTTTAACTAAAATTGTTGAGGAGGTAAAAAAATAACTTGACCAAATAAAATTTTTATTTCATAATTATGAATATAATTAGAATATTACAACTATTAATTGCTGTTTTTTTAATAGTAACTATATTGCTTCAAAATCGCGGAGGAGGATTATCCGGCATCTTTGGAGGAGGAGATAATGTATACATGGCCAAACGAGGAATTGAAAAAAAATTATTTATAGCCACTATAGTTTTATCTGTTTTGTTTTTTGCAATTTCATTGTTTGTTACAATAATATAGATTTATACATACTGTTTAAAAACTTCTTAAATCTTACATTGTGGACTCAATTAATTTAATACTCAAAAAGGTAAAAAAAGTATTGGTAGATGCTTATATAAGCGTGTTTCATTTTTTTTGTAAAAACTTTCAAACCTTAAACAGGAGGCTTTTTAAAGGGTTTTCTACAGATCAAACCAATTTAGATAAAAAACTTGTTTACTCATTATCTAAGTCCAGAATACCAAACCTTAGGCAACTTAAATATTTAAAAAAATATTTAACCCCAAAAGAATTATGGATTATCAGGGTTTGTGTTTTTGTGATATTAATTTCTTTGTCCACCGTAGGTGTTAGATTTTATTTTACTCACCTGCAAGTTGTGCCGATAGCTGGAGGAAAATACATAGAGGGCTTGATAGGCAGCCCGAAACTTATTAATCCTCTGTATTCAAATATTAGAGACACCGATGGTGATATTGGACAATTAGTATATTCGTCTATTTTTAAAAGAGGGGTAAACAGCGAATTGGTTAAAGATTTAATCGCTGATTATAGCGTTAGTCAGGATGGTACAATTTATGCCTTTACCCTGCGAAAGGATGTTTTGTGGCACGATGATGTGCCACTCACATCCGAAGATATAGTATTTACATTTAATGCTATTAAAAATACTGAATATCGATCGCCGTTAAAAAATACTTTTGCCGGAGTTGAAATTCAAAAAACAAATGATTATAAATTTCAGTTTATATTAACTGATCCTTATGCAGCATTTTTAGAGTTATTAACCTTTGGAATATTACCCCAACATATTTGGTCTCAAATACCGGCAGAATCAGCCGAAAGGGCGGAATTAAATTTAAAACCAATCGGGTCGGGTCCTTTCAAGTTTAATAATTTTGTAAAAGATAAAATTGGAAACATTTTAGAATATAGCTTAATAGCTAATAATGCATATTATTCCAATGTACCATTTATTAATGTCAATTTTAAATTTTTTATAAATTTTGAAGAAGCTATTAATGCTTTAAATAATGGCTTAATAGACGGTATAAGCTACCTGCCAAGAGACTTGAAAAATAATTTAATTACGCCAAAAACCATAAATTATCACAAATTATTATTACCACAACTTACTGCTATTTTTTTAAACAAGGATAATAATGACGCCTTAAAAGAAAAAGGCGTAAGGCAGGCACTAGCTCTGGCAATAGACAAAAATTTTATAGTAAACAAGTTGATAGATGGAGACGCAAATATTGTTGATGGACCTATTCTTTCTAATAGCTTTGCCTACAACTCCGACATAAAAAAATACAACTATAATACAGAAGAAGCTAATAAATTATTAGACGGTGCTGGATGGGAAAACATTGAAATAACAGAAGAAGAAATTGCGGAGCTAAAAGAAAAACTGGAAGAATCAAAAGAAACAGAAAAAGAAAAAATACAAAAAAAGTTAGATATGGGCGCGGGTAAATGGCGCTTAAAAAACAACAAATTTTTAATTATTAATCTAAAAACCGTTGAAAGACAAGAAAATAAAGAAATTATTGAGTCTATTAAAAATTTTTGGGAAGCGGTAGGAGTTAAGGTTAATTCTGAGTTGTTGGCAGTAGGTTCAATTCAAGCAGAGGTAATTCAACCAAGAAATTTTGATGCTTTATTTTATGGACAAATAGTGGGATCTGATCCTGACCCATATGCATTTTGGCACTCGTCTCAAGCTAAACAGGGAGGGTTCAATATTTCCAATTTCACCAACAAAGAGGTTGATAAATTATTAGAAGATGCCAGGCTAAATGCCGACAAAAACCAACGACAAGAAAATTATAAAAAATTTCAAGAAATACTAGCAGAAGAAGTACCGGCCATTTTTATATATTCACCTATCTATATATACCCACAAAATAAATCCATTAAAGGTTTTGATGTGGCAAGCATATTGTTTCCCAGAGATCGTTTTACAAATATCTCTAATTGGTATTTAAAAACAGGCAAAAAGTTAATTTGGTAAATTTCAAAATATCCAAACTAATAATTTTCAAAATTCTTAAAATAAATTTAAGGACTCTTTTAATTAAATAACTATTTTTACGCGCTTTTTATAATTTTGAATTTCTAATTTTGAATTTTAAATCAATTTTTAATGGTTTAATGTTTTAAAATTATAAATTCAAAATTGAAACATATTAATATATAAAACATTATCTGTTTTAAAAAATAGACTGTGCGTAACACAACTAAAAAATGATAACAAAATATAAATCAAAATCTTTTTCGTCTAATATTGGTGCTCGAAAAAGAAATACGCGTATTCCACATAGAACAACAAAAGAACAATCAGCCCCAATTTTTAATCAAGCCGGGTTAAGAGTAATGGTTCTGGGTGGTCTTGAAGAAGTGGGAAGAAACATGGCTTTAATTGAATATAATAAAGAAATTATTATTATTGATATGGGTCTTATGTTTCCAGAAGAAGATATGCCGGGAATTGACTATATCATTCCCAATACCAAATACCTAGAAGACAAAAGTGATTGGATTAAGGGTGTAATTATAACACATGGGCACATGGATCATATTGGCGGAATTCCACACATTGCCGGACCAATAGGCAACCCCCCGATGTTTATGGGCAAGCTTACTGCTGGCTTGGTTCAAAAAAGGTGCGAAGAGTTTAATAGATGCCCAAAATTAAATATTTCTGAAATAAACGAGAATTCCAAAATTCAACTTGGTAAATCGTTTAGAGTAGAATTTTTACGCGTTAACCACTCTATTCCCGATTCTTTTGGAGTAATTATTCATACTCCCATTGGAACCATTATTCATACCGGCGACTTTAAAATCGATTATTCTCCGGTAAATGATAAACCGGCCGATTTAAATCGGATTGCGCAGATTGGCGGAAGCGGTATTTTGTTGCTTATGTCCGACTCTACAGATTCTACTCATCCCGGATATCAGGTTTCTGAATCTTATATCGGAGATGAAATGAATAAAATTTTTGAAAAGATAGAAGGACGAATTATTATCGGTACTTTTGCTTCTCAATTAAGCAGGTTGCAAAAATTATTTGATCTTGCCAAGCTACACGGTAGAAAAATATATCTTCAGGGAAGATCTATGAATAATAATGTTGATATCGCTCATAAAATAGGGTACTTAAACTTTCATCCAAGTATTTTGATGGGGGATTCAGATATTAAAAGGCTTCCTGATAAAAAAATACTGGTGCTGGGAACCGGAGCACAGGCGGAAAGCAATGCTTTTTTGGTGCGCGTAGTAAATGGCGACCATAAAAAAATAAATCTCAAACAGGGGGATACGGTTATTTTTTCTTCCTCTGTAATCCCCGGAAACGAAAGGAGTATTCAAAATCTAAAAGATATGATAGTCAGACAAGGCGCTAAAATCATTCATTATGAAATGATGGATGTACATGCCGGAGGACACGCAAAACAAGAAGATTTAAAATTAATGATGCGGCTTTTGAAACCACAAAACGTCATGCCAATTGAGGGTAATCATTATATGCTTCGAGCCCATGCTGAACTAGCTGAACAGGTTGGTATTCCTAAAGAAAATATTTTTGTGGCGGACAACGGCCAAGTGGTAAATTTTATAAAAAGAGGAAATCAGGTTATAGGAAGTCTTACTAAAGAAAAAATAGAAACAAATTATGTAATGGTAGACGGGCTTGGGGTGGGGGATATCTCCAATATTGTTTTGCGCGACAGAAGAGTAATGAGTGAAGACGGCATGATTGTAATTATCGCCACCGTGGATTCTAAAACCGGAGACTCTATCGGAAACCCGGATATTATCTCGCGCGGATTCGTGTATATGAAAGAAAATCGGGAACTGATTGAAAAAACCAGAATGAAAGTAAAAAAACTAGTAAAAGACCATGACCCCCGGACTCCGGCTGATACCGATAACATTAAAAATAAAATCAGAAACGAAATTGGTCAATTCTTATTCAGTCAAACAAAAAGAAGGCCAATGGTTCTACCGGTAGTTATAAAAGTATAACCGTCTCTCTGTTATCCTGAACTTGATTCAGGATCCACCAAGCAACATCGGTAGATATATTATGAATTCTGAATCAGGTTCATAATAACAATATTTAATAAAATATCCCGCATTTTTGCGGGATGTTTTATTATTATATTTTTTAACAATAAAAAACTATTTTAAATAAGTTTGTAAATAAGAAACAAGAATTTTAAATTTATCGCCCTCTCCGTATTATAAGCAATAACTAGTTTTTTACTTCTAATTTGAGCCCACCAGTTATTTGAACCGTCAAGCTGCCAATCATATCCTTCATCTTTTTTATACGGTTCATTCTGATTACCGCTTATAATTTCTTTTAAACGCTGCATTAAAAATTCTTCATCATTGAGCCAAGATGGGTGAACATCAATAATTGCTTCTGTTGCCATATTTTCCTCCTGTTAATTATTAATGATACAGTTTTATGTGTTAAATTTCTATTATAGGTATATATTAATGTCAACTGTTTTATTGCTATTTTTTAAATTTTAAATATCCAAATCCTATAGTAATAAAAATAAACCCCGAAACCACCAATGCATATTTATACCATTCTGTTTTTTCCCGCCCCTCAATACTCCATTCTTTTTGCGCCGGCACTTCCCCTATCACTTCATTCTCTGCTGACTTTACTATTATCTCCTGCTTTTCTATGTCTTCCGGGGTGCGGGGCAATATTCTTATCCCTGTGTTTGTGCTGCTGACGATTCCGATTACCGAAAGCCAGTCTCCGGCTTTTATGCTCTTAAAATCTATACCGGTAGATTCTTTTATATAAACCTTTATTTCATCGCTGCCGTCATCTAAAAAAACAGAGCATCCCTTTCTTTCTATAACCTCCCCTCTTATTAAAACCAAGGATCCTATCATTTTAATGTCAATATCACCGCAATCTATATCTATTGGCTGAGGCGCCGGAATTTTATCTATAATTATTATATCGTCTTTAGTTTTGGTTTTAATTCGATACTCGTCCCCGATTACAGACAGCTCTCCGGTTACCTCTATAATATTTCCCGCTTTTAAATCAGGAAAGTCTCTTCTATAATTATAAACCTGTATTCCGTTTTGTTCTGTAATATAAAAATATTGCGCGCCTAATACGCCTGGTTCTACGGCGACAATGCCGGACACCCGCAGCTTGTCGGAGATATTATAATTTCCAATTTCCGAGATAAGCACAAAAGGAATTTCTTTTTCGTTGTTGCCGGATTTTAGAAAAACTAAATTATCATTTTCAAACTCTTCTGAAAATTGTATGCTATTTTCTTCTTCCGGCGTAGCTTCTTCCGTCCAGAACCACCTATTATTCAATCCTCGCGCGTAAGAATTATTTGGAACCACATTTTCATATTTTATCTCTTCCACTAGTTCTTTTTCATTTTTAAATAAGCGCACCGTGTCTATATCATTGTTCAAGGCTAATTTGCTTACCGGCCTAAAAACAACAAAATACTGATCGGAACCAAGCCATGTGTCTTCTGTAAATTTATAAGGCGCGCTTCCCCCTTCTTCATCATCCAAAATCCATCCCCGTAAATTAACATCGCCTTCTCCGTTGTTGTATAATTCAATAAATTCATTTTCAGTATCTTTCCCGTTCGGATCTGGTAATATTTCATTAATAACAACAGGGGTATATTGATCCGCCCAACCCAAAACATCATCCCCTTTTTCTTGCCTCCCTATTTGAATTTTTTTTACTGCTGAACTGGTTCCAATTCCGTCTGAAACTAATAATTTGATTTCAAACTCTCCTTCGCGCCAAAATGTGTGTTCCGGATTTGGTAAATTATTTGTGAATCCATCTCCAAAATCCCAAAAAAATCGCAGAGCGTCTCCATCCTTGTCTGATGTGTCCGAACCATCAAAACAAATCGGAGTACCAACCCTCATGGCTTCAGAAAAATAAAAATCAACATTCGGCGGAGTGTTTTTGTATTCAAACTTGTTTTTTTCTCCGGGCGTAGGATTGTTATTCCATGTCCATTTATAATCCAAATAATTATAACTTTCGCCTTCTCCCGCCTTTTCATATTTAATTCTTTGTAAAAATTCATCCTTAAAAGGCTGCCAAATAAATACTGTGTCTTCTTTGTTGTTTAAACTGATTCCGCTATTCTTTTTTTCTACCACTAAATATTCCCGAGCTTTGATTGTTTGCTTGGGAAATGTGTACCGTGTTCCAGACTCATCGCCCATTTGCCATCCATAAAGATTTATAGTCCGCGTTCCCCGATTGTAAATTTCTATCCATTCGCTATCCTGATCCAGGCCCACCGGATTGGGAAAAATTTCTGATAAAATAATATCTTGGCTAAAATCAAAAACCTCCAAATCCGGATCAATTTGTGTTTGCGCGTTGGTTTGACCCGTCTTTTCTTGTTCTTTACTGGTTTCATCTCCCGCAAGAGGGGGCTCATGGCTCATCTCTGTGTTTTGGCTGCCGGGACTAACAGAATCCAAAACAACAAAATCGTCGCTATTGTTATTGCTATCTATAAAATTAATCCGCCCGATACTTATCCCTGTATCCGGATTTATGGCCGGATAATTTTCATAATCAGTCGCCTCGCCGTAACCCGCCTTATCTATTAATTCTTCTGCGTTATTATAAAAAAGTATTGTATTATGATCAGAAATAGAATAAGAGGTGCCGGAATACGCGAGATCGGCATTAAAATCATTTTGATAATCAGGATGGCTTATTACAAAATATTCCTGCGGTCCAATACTGCCTATAAATTTAGAGTTGCTAACCAGATTACTTTCTGTTCCGCCTTTTGTTTTTTTCTTTAAAGAAAAGCCGGATAAATCAATTGTTTCACTTGTGGGATTATATATCTCTATAAATTCCATTTTAGCTGAATCACTTGTTCCTATTAGTATTTCATTAATAATTATATGATTTTGTGCGGAGGCCCCGGCTCTTAGAAAATAAAAAATAGCACCAAAAAGCGCTAAATATAAACTTGTTTTTTTCCACCTCTTCATAAAAAATAAAAATCCTCCTTTTTTATTACTTTCTTATATTTGGTGTTAACCACATTAAAAATCCCTCCTTGTTTATTATCCCAGACCCACGATCCGGAGACCAATATAAACCTTAAAATAATTTTAAATATATAATAACATAAACCACATTAAAAAAAGATAAAAAAAATATAAAGAAAAAATAAAATTATAATAAAAATTTGCATTTAATGGTTTTTAATTAATAAACTTTTTTCAAGAAAAGCCTTTCAGGCTTTTTGAAATCTCCGCCTGAAGCGGGGGCGTGGTGAATTACAGAATATTTAATATTATTAATCACTTTTATCTTTTCAAATAGTAACAAATAAAAATTCCTATACGATAAAAAATTTATTTTTTTAAAAAAGTTTAAAAAGAGCCTTTTTATATACTAATATTAGACACTTGACAAAAAATATTGGTATGGTATTATTATTATAAGATTGATAGTAGATAAGAAGTTTAGGGAAACGAGAATGGGTTGACGGATATAGTCTTAAACCTTTAAGGGTTTAGAACCATATCCATCAACTCTCTCTAAAAAACCCAACAAAAACAACAACCTTTCACACAAAAAACACACTTAACCAAAAAACAACCTCAAAACACCACACACAACAACAAACCAAACAAACTTCTTCATAAACACACTATCAATCTTTTTCTTTTGCCAAATATCCCTTTTAAAAGAGATATTTTTTATTTTAAACACATAAAATAATTTGACGATTGTCTAATATTAGTATAAAATTAAAATACAAAATATATTTGTTTTCGTAACCATATTATGATTACAAATCTAAATAAAAAAATTAACTTATTTTAAATAAAAAACTTCGCACAGCCGCGCACGCACTAGTGTCGCGTTAAGCAATATTTTGTCCATTAAAATATAACTAATAATAGAATAAATAAAGCACTTTTAGCTTGCGCACGATTTCAATTTTACATTTTTCATATTTACTAAAATTAGCAAAAAATACTTATAAAATATTTAATACTAATTTTAGCAAATATCATTTTTGTTGTGCTAGAATTATTTTAATTAATAATTAATTGAAATAATTTTATGCATCAAGGAAAATATGTTTTTGCATAGATTATCGAATTTATTCCTCGTCATGAATTTGATAAATTTGTTAAACGGCATAATGGTAATAACCGTATTCGTAATCTTGATTGCCGTGACCAGTTACTCGCAATGATGTTTGGACAGCTTACAAATTTGCGCAGTTTACGTGGAATCATCTTATGTTTAAATGCTCATTCCAATCTATTATATCACCTCGGATTCAAAATCAATAATTTTACGTTATCGACTTTGGCACGTGCCAATGAGAATCGCGATTACAACATTTATCAGGATTTGGCGCGATTGTTAATTGTCGAGGCGCAAAAACTTTATAACAACGACAATGACTTCAGAATCGAGCTGGACGGAGCAGTTTACGCGCTTGACTCAACGTGATTGAACTGTGTTTAGCAACATTCAAATGGGCATATTTCGAACTGAATAAATCCGCTGTGAAAATCCACACGCAACTGGATTTAAGGGGCAATATTCCTGCATTTTTTCATATTACCAAAGCCAAGGTACATGATATTAATTTCTTGGACATTCTTGAATTCGAGATAGGCGCGTTCTATGTTATGGATCGCGGCTATTTCGACTTCGAGAGACTGTGGAAGATTAATCAGGCGGAAGCGTACTTTGTTATCCGGGCTAAGAAAAGCATTTCCTATGAGCGGATGTATTCAAACGACGTAGATAAAACAATCGGGCTACGCAGCGATCAGACAATCAAGCTAAAGCATTTTTATTCAAAAAAACATTATCCGGAAAAGCTAAGACGCATAAAGTACTATGATGCAGAAACAAAAAAATATTACGTCTATCTGACAAATAATTTTAAAGTGGACGCGAAGATTATCGCCGACCTTTACAAACAGAGATGGCAGATTGAATTGTTTTTTAAGTGGATCAAACAGCATCTAAGAATCGAGGTATTCTGGGGCTATTCGCAGAACGCGGTAAAGACACAAATCTGTATTGCGTTATGTACTTTTCTTTTAGTCGCTATCATGAAAAAGAAATTAGGCATTCAAAGAAATCTTTACGAAATTCTACAGATTTTGTCAGCATCCCAATTTGAGAAAACCCCGATAAACACACTACTTTCTGAACTTAATCTACGGATTTTAGAAGACCAGGCTCAAAAACGCTTATTTTCATTGGATTTTTAACGCGACACTAGTGCCGCGCACGTTAGCTGAAATATTCCTTTTCTTTTTTGGGCTATCGCCCAATTATTTTAAAATTTCTTTTTCATTAATTAAAGAGGGGTAATAAGGTGTTTTCTCCGTTATCACTACAAAGACTATTAATTTAAAACATATGAAAAAACCCCTTTTGTGCCGAAAATATAAAAGACGAAGCTATTAAATGCCGTTATTGCCTTAGTGATTTACCGCAAAAAAAGGTTGATAGCTTAACCTTGGAAATAAAAAAAGATTCAACTGAAATAACAAGCAACGACAAGAAACAGAAAGAAAAAAGAAGTAATTATAATATCATAGCGCTCTTTTCTGTTTTTGGTAGTGTTATTATCCCGATTGCTGTTGCTGAAAATACGGATAAGGATTTTTACATTGGTGCAGCATTAGTGCTTTCTGTTCTATTAATACTGGTAGGATTATTTTATTTTATCAAAGGCCTCACAATCAAAATACCAAGGTCATTCAGAATGCAGTTACAAACCTACACGCCCGAATATAAAATCTTATTGGGAAAAATAAATATATTCAACAAAGAGACTATAACAAGATTGGAATTTTTTGTTTGGACTATTTTAATTCCTATTTTATTTTTTATTCTATGCACCTTCGTATTATTTAATCTTTCAATAACAGGTGATGATTATGCCACATTGGTTTCTTCGTTAACATTTATCGTTATAATTGTAACCTACATTGTCGGGGTAACCAAAAGATGCCGAGATATAAATAAACCCAAGATGGTATGGTTTGCTTTTATTCCACCAATAAATTTTTACATTTATCTTTATTTGCTTGTTAAAGAAGGACGAAAACTTAAATATTAATAAATAGATCAACTAACATGTATGATAATCTTCAAAAAATTAATCTTACAGAATATTTAAATAAATGTTGCGGAGGAACTAACTGGGTAAAAGAAAGTTGGTTGGTTTTTTTAGATTCATATGTAGGGTTATTATCAAAGGAAAATACAAATATTTTAAAATTAAAAATTAATAACAATTTAAATCATTATCAAATAAATGACATTGTTAACGAAATAATGATTGCTTGTGTTTATCACCCCGAAGCAAATTTTTTTAAAGAAAACAATAAGAAAACTTTTGATTTATTTGATAAAAATTTAAATCTTAAAATTGAAGTGAAAACGCTAAATGAGGGTGATGATGAAAAAGAAAGACACAAACAGGATAAATTTATTTGCATATCAAAGTGCTTAAATGTTTTGGAGGAAAAAAATGAAAAGCAACAAACCAAAAAAATAATCTATAAAAAGTGCACTGATCATCTTACAAAGGCGTCAAGCCAAATAAATAACAAAGGAAAAATATATTTAATTTATGATTACAATACACTTACTAGCGAAAACATAGGTACTAAAAAAGAACCTAGATTTACTAGAACTCATCGTTCTGCATTGTCCAAAGATGACATCAAAAATGAAATAAATAATTTTTTAAATAATTTTTCTAAAAATCATCCCCAAATAACAGTCGAAGCGATTTATTTTGGTGATTTAAGAGATAAAGTAATAAATTCGAAATAAGGAGTTTTAGGGAAGGGTCATTCACTCCTAACCCCCCTACCCCTGTCTCAAAACAAAAAAATAAAATTAAATTCTTTTTATTAAACAATAAAAACATAGCAATGATTACAATTAACCACATACCAAAAAAAATCAAAATTATCGTTACTGTTATTATTGCAATAGTACTTATAACATCTATTAAATTTGTTTTTGTTTCAAAAAAACAAACACCAATAGACTACCAATTAAATAAAACTTCAGAAGAAACACAAATAGATAAAAAAACAGACCAATCCAATGAAAAAACAATACGAAGGGGAGTTTTTTTACCCGTTGAAAACCCCGACAAAGATCCGACAGATGAATTTGGTGATAAGCTTACTTTTGATATTGATGTTGAAAAAAATATTCCCTACGACATCATGTTGTTTCACCACTTTGGAATTAATCCTGTTAGAACTACTCCCTTTGTAGCCGTTGGTTATGATTATAATACAGGAGAAGAGGACACGACAAAATTTTCTTCTGTTACTTTGCCCAATAACGGAGACGGGATCTTTGATATCTATTTATATAATGGCTCAAGCTTTTACCTTGCTCAAAAAGACATTCTTGCTGGAACCACTTACAATTTTAAACCCGGTGGTGTAAGTCGCTTTCGCATACTTGGCATAACTCCGGATACAAAATTAAACAGTACTAGCTCAAGTAATTTTATAACCAGGCTCACATTTACAGACACTGGCAATTTTAGAGGAATAATGATTCCGATTATCACCACATATCCTTAAAACTCTCTTAAAAACGCCCGCCAATTGGGCTGGCAAAGAAAGACTCGTGCATCAGCAACGCGATATCCGGTTATACCCCGTCACCCAACAGAGCTTCACTAAAATTTTTCCCTCATTCCAGAAAAACCTTAGATATAACTATGATTATATAAAATTTATTTTTAACACAAAAAACAATATGAGCGCCTTAGAACAATTTCCACAAACAAATAATAAATCAACATTTGAACAAACACAGGAGGAAAAAGAAAAAATAGAAATTAATAATACCGCATCATTTCAAGAAGCTATAGAGGCAGGAAACCTCACCGAAGCCGCGTCTTGGTTGGAGAAAGTTAAATCCGACCCCAAATATGATGCCAGATGGCTTGACCATCGTAGCCGTGAAATTATGAGAGCTTTTTGTGATGCCGGGCAAATTGATGAAGCCGAAAAATATATAGACTACGCTCAAAACGAAAAAGGTCGCCGTGGCCGTGAAGAAAAAATTAATCGCTTACACAAACAAAATAAATAAATTTTATATTTAAATTAAAAAACAGGGATTTAATAAATCCCTATTTTTTAAAAACTAAAAACCAAAACACTTATAATTTCTCCAAAACAACTATCTCCCGCCAAACTCTTTGATTATCCCTTCCGTAAATAATTGTATTTCTGTCGGTTAATTTTATACCTTGGTAATTTTTTAATTTTTCCGGTATCATATTTACTGTTTTAAATCCTTTGCTTTGCGGGCTTAATTGCTTGTCTTGTCTTCCTGTTTTAAATACCGGCCAGATCATAGCAACTCGTCCGCCCTTTTTTAAAATTTTATAAAATTCGGTGATTGAGGCGGTATACAATTCATTTAACTCCTTCGCCACTTTTTCAATTTCAATCTTGCCTCGCTGTGGCCCCAGATAAGGCTCGGTAGCTATCGCACCAACTGAATTTACTTTTATTTTCCGCGAAAGGCCGGTAGCGGAAATATTTTTTATATTCAATTTTACATCTTTTATGCTAAATTTTTCTTTAATCCACTCAATATTCTCCCTGGTATCGCTTACCGCTTTTTCCGAGATGTCCGATCCTAGTATGTTTTTATAACCAATTAAAGCCGCTTCCATAACTACCGTACCGGAACCGCAGAAGGGATCGAGTATTACATCTTCAGTCTCGCCGCCGGACAAATTGATTAAAATCTGCGCAAGTTTCGGCGGTAGCATGCCGGACTTGCTGTCGCGCGCCGGCCGGTCATAATCTCTAAACGATAAAGCTTTAAAGTCCTGCACGGCCCCAGTTTTGCCGATTAATATTTTACTTCCTTTTTGAATCAAAACTATTTCTGCGCCCTTTTCTGTAAGCAGTTTATTTGTCTCTACCACTACGCTGGATAAAGTTTTTTCACGACTTATAACCCAACGACAACTTATATTAAGCTCTTTTAAATACTTCTTGGTTTCCATGGCAAATCGCTTCACATTGAATTTATGTTTTCCGTAATAAGAGAATCCAAAAAAGAATTTACTTTTTCCTTCCTGTACAATATTGTTTAATACGCATTGTATCTTATTGTAATTAGCACTGCTTGCCTCATCTCGTATTTCGCCAATCTTGATAGTTCCGCCCAGTCGCTGTATTAATTTCGGAATATTAATTTCTTTTTTACTCTCTATTACTAAACAATCCGAATTTAAAAAATTATAATCTTCTATTTCCGAAACAATAGAAAAAATTTCTGCTATAGAAAGCGTTGGATTGTTTCCTAAAATAAAAAAATATTTCATATACTATGTATTGTTTTAGTTGTAAAATATAATTTAATTTGAATTAATACTGCTATCACCTGGACACAAAACATAGAAATAAACAAAACATTAAATCCGAATCGGTCCACAATAAATGTTCCTATAAAAACTGCGGCGCTTACAGCAAAATAAGCGCCTCCGCCCTCAAAACCCCATTGTGTCCCTTCTTTTCCTTTTGTAATGTATTTTGAAAACAAAGCTGTAAGCGGCGCCGATAAACAAGCTGTACCAACAGCAAAAACAATTTGCAAGCCAAAAAGCTGCCAAGGAGATGATATAAAAACATATAAAAGGCTGCCAAGAGCATACATTGTATACCCAAATATAGTAATTAATTCTTTATTAAGTTTGTCGGATATTCTGCCAATAATAATCATTAAAAAACCGGTACACACACTAAAAACCGTTACAGTATATCCCATATCTAAAATACTTCCTCCGATTTTTTCCACAAAAACTGCGTAAAATGGCCCAATTAAATTATCACCAAAATTTGCTAATAGGCTGGCGGAAAGCAACATTTTATAATATT